>VGYT01000105.1 GCA_016872895.1 Planctomycetota bacterium | reverse complement strand
GCGCTTGGACCTCAGACGACCGTGCTTTCGCAACGGCGCGAAAGCCCGCCGCCGGCGAGCCACGGCCGGACAAGCCGGCCGTGCCACATCCGGCCATGAAGCAGCCTGCGATAATAAAAGAACCGCCCGTCCCGCGGGACGAGCGGTTCGTCGTCTGCCATGCTGCAAGGGCCGCCCTGCGACTCGCAAGGGGCGGCAAGACCCTTCCGGCAACGGGCTGCCGCCAGCGGTTAGTAGTCGCTGTACTTCTTGTCGGTCACATCTTTCTCGCCGTCGGCGCAGTTCGCCTTGACCGTGCCGGTCGTTTCGTCATAGTACCAGCCTGCGGCGTCGGTGCCCGGCGGCGCCGTGGCCGTGAACGTGTCCTTGCCCTTATTGGCGCCGACCGGCAGTTTCGGGACCGCCCGCAGGTAAGGCCCGAACGGATGGTCCTTGTCCTTTGCGGCCACCGGGTCCGTGGTGTTGGTGGAGTCGGTGTACAGGGTAAGTTGGTTGGCGATCTTGGCGAGGGTCGGGTACTTGCCATCGTGCTCGGCGGCAAAGAGTTCGATGGCGTTACGGAGGACGGCCAGGTCGCCCGTGAGGGCGGAATCGGCTGCCCCGGCCGTGCCGCGGCTCATTCGTGGGATCGCTATGGCGGCAATGATGCCGATGATGACGACCACGATCACCAGTTCCAGCAGACTGAATGCTTTCTTGCCGGTGAGTCGGCCCTTGAACATTGTGTTCTCCTTGTACCTTCAGGCGGTAGTGACATGCCTGCGGCGCCCCTCCCCACCCGCGAGGCGGCACTTCAGGCGCTTCTCGTTATCGGCGCTTATACGATATAACTTGAATCAAAATGCACTATGCCCTGTACGATACAACGGGTGGCATGCCCACAGCCTGCCCGCCGCGGCGGGCCGCCGTTGCGTGGGCATGCATGCCCGCGGAACGGATGCCGCGGGCATGCCACCCCTCAGGGGGACGTAGTCAGCAGGGGCAGTTTCGCCTCCGCCTCTTCCCGGACCGACCGGAACATGGCGCCGTCCGGCGCCAGGCCCACCAGCCGGAACCCGTCAATCTGCTGCCCGATCCTGAGGACCTTGCCGTCCACCACGGCGCACCCGGCCGGGCCGGCCAGGAGGAGGCTCGTCAGTCGGTGCCGGCGCGCGAACTCTGCGGCCAAGTCCACCTTGATATCCTTTTCCTTCGGCGCGGTCAGGAGGGCCAGCCAGGCGTCCGATGGGGCAAAGGCCTCGCGGATGGCGGCCGGGTCGTGGTCCGGACCGGCCGCCAGCGCCTTGAGGCGCTCGGCCATCCGGGCAGGCTGGGGCGACGCAAAAGACCCGGTCGCGGCCGCCGGGGCGCCCGGCGCGGCCTTCGCGGCCGCCAGCACCGGCGACGGCAGCGGCGACGCCGCGGCCCTGGCCGGCTGGAGCGTCTCCGACGAAACCAGCAGCCGGTCCACCGCCAGTCCGACCAGGACCAGCGCCAGCGCTCCAAGACAGATTTTACGTGATGTCGTCACAGCCACCTCGACGGGTGTCATGCCCGCCGCAGCGAGCGTACATGCACGCTTTCGCACCTCGCACGACCATGCTTTCGCAACGGCGCGAAAGCATGGCACCCACAAGATTAATGTTGACGCACTGCTAGCCGCGCGCGGCGGCGTCCTGCCTGGCTGCGCACGCCTTGGCCGCGTGCCACCTCAGCCCGAGCGCAAACTTGCCCATCCCGGATCGGTCTATGCCGCTTGCCGCCAGGTCCACCGACTGGACCGTGGTGTCGGGGAACGCCCTCTTCAGTTCCGCCAGGAACACGGTGCATGCGCGGTACGTGCCTGCCCCTGCCAGCGAGACGGGAAACGCCTCGCAGTGCTGCTGCGGAGCGACGGGGCCGGTACGCACGTCGGCCAAGACGAGGCCGCTCTGCGCGGCGAGGGCCGAAATCTGCGTCAGTTGCGAGTTGAGGCTCGACGAGGGCTTCAGGTTCAGGCTGCCCGCCTCGGCGGTCTCGCGGGCCGCGCCGAGGCGCTTCTGAAGCGCCACGAGCGTACCCTCCAGGCGTGCGGCGTGCTCGTGCTGCGCCGCCAGTTCGCCCTGCCTCGTCAGGTACTCGCGGTGGCTGCGCATGAGCGGGTGGTAGCCGCAGGCGTAGACGATAACAGCCAGCACGACCAGCACGGCCGCGCCGGGGGCGTCCACGCGCCACCACTTCCAGTGTGTCAGGTTGACTTTCACTTGCCGGTCTCCGGCTTGGCGCCCAGCGAGCACTCCAGTTCAAAGGCGATGGCGGTGCCCGCAAGGAGCGGCTCCGGGTCGGTCTTGACAAGGCGTATCTGGTCGAAGAGGGCCGCATTCTCCAGTCCCTGGGCGAACTGGAGGACGTCGGCCACGGTCTGCCCGTAGCCGGTGATCTTGAGGGAGTATGCCTCGGCCGCCGCAGGCGCGGCCGATGCCGCCGCGGTCACGGGGCCGGCGGCGCCCGCGCGCAGCGGCTTAAGTTCGCAGCGCTTCAGGACGGCCCCGTCGCCCAGGTTGCCGGCCAGCAGCGCCAGCAGGACGCTCCAGTCGGGCTGGCTGCGGATAGCCTGGCTGGCCTTCAGCGTGGCCTCCTGCGCGGCCAGTTCGCTCTGAAGCATGCGGATGGCACGGTCAGCCGACTGGATGGTGGCGGCGGTCTTCGCCTGCTCGTTGGCCAGGACAATCTGCCCGCTGCACCAGAGGCCGTAGCCGCACACGATGCCCGCCAGTTCCAGCACCAGCGAGGCAGCAATGACCGTAACCCACCACTTGAGGCGCACACGGCGCTGGCGTGCGGCAATACGGTACGACGGTATGAAGTTGGTGCTCGTCATGGCTCACTCGTCGGCGAACTCGGCCAGCCCCACGGCGGCCACCAGGGCGGGGTCGCGCGCCTTGGGGGCCAGAGAGGTCGGCCCTTGCACCAGGTCGGCGGGCGCCACCGCCCGCACGTCCATCTCCAGGCGCTCTTGCAGGCACGCGGCCGCACCGGGAATGCCCGCCCCATGCCCCACCAGCAGCAGGCCCGCCACGGCGGCGCCGGGGTACTGCGCCACGGCGTAGCCCAGCGGCGTCCGGAGGGCCGACACCAGAGAATCCAGGTACTTCGAGATAGCCGGCGCGATGGCCTCGGCGTGGGCCGCGTGCTCTGCGGCCCGCGGGGCCAGGCCCACCTCGGCCAGCAGGAGGAACACGGCGTCCTCGTCCACGCCCAGGCCTTCCATGAGCGCCTTGACCAGTTGCTTCAGGGCGCCTTCGCTCACCGTGCGCTTGTAGAAGACCGTGGCCTGGTGCACCAGCAGGAGCATCGCCCCGGTCCACTCCAGGTCCAGGACGGCCGTGATGCCGTCCGGCGACAGGACGGGCCCGCATGCCCGCGCGACGGCGGCCAGACGCGCATCGAGCGCCTGCACTTGGAGGCCCGACCCGTCGAACGCCGCCAGCACGGCCTCGGCGTCGGCGTGGCGGCAGGCGACGCCCATCGCCTGGGTCGTCCCGCGCCGGCTGGACTGCGGCAGGTCCCACGAGACCGCTTCCGCCGCCTGGAGGTCATAGCCGTGCATGTTCGCCAGTTCCGTCCGCGCGATGTCGTCCAGGGGCGCTCCGGAACTGCGCGGCGGCAGTTCCAGGACGCCCGTAACCAGTTTGTCCTCCGGGACGGCCACGACGATGCGGCGTCCGCGGAACCCCTGCCTGAGAAGCGCCCCGCGAAGCGCCTCCACTTCGGCTCGCTGGAGGGGCGTGTCTGCGGCGGCTCGCGGCATCACCAGGGCCGCGCCGAGCGACCAGCCGCGGCCGGCCGGCCTCAACTGCGCGGCACGCACGGCCCGGCCTTCCAGGTCGACGCCGATGAACGACTCTCGCCGCCCGCCGAACCTTATCATCAGCCACCTCCCTGCTGCGTCATCGCCGTCAGGTCGAACAGCGGCAGGAACATGCTGATGGCCACCAGGCCGACCACGAAGCCCATCCCCACCAGGATGATCGGCTCGATGATGCTCGTCAGGCTGCGCACGACGACCTCATTCTCCTCATCGAGGAAGTCCGCGATGTGCGTCAGCATGGGGCCCACCTGGCCGCTCTGCTCGCCGCTGCGGATGGCCTCGCAAACCGAGGGGCTCACGAGGTTTGTGTTCTCGAACGCCGCGTAGATGCTGCGCCCTTGCGTTACGGCCTCCTCGGCCCGCGTGATGAGCGCGGCATAGTGGTGGTTGGCCATGGACTGGCGCGTCAGCGCGAGCGCCTCAAGCACGCTCACATGGCTCTCAAGGAGCATGCCCAGGACTCGCGCAATGCGGGCCGTGGCGAAACTGCGGACGATGCCCCCTATCTGCGGCAGCCGCAGGACGACCGTGTCGACAGCCTTGCGGCCGTCGGGCGACCTCAGCCACAGGTTCAGGCCGACGACCGGCACAATCGCGCCCAGCCCGGCCGCCCACCAGTACGCCTGGAGCCACTCGCCCAGCGCCAGCAGCGCCTGCGTGGTGGGCGGCAACTTGGCATCGAGCGACCGGAACAGTTCCCCGAACCGCGGAATCACAAACACAATGAGCAGCGCGAGCACACTCACCGCCACCACCAGAAGCAGGCTCGGATACACCATGGCCCCGATGACGCTGCTGCGGACGGAGACCTGTTTGCGGATCATGACGGCGATGCGGTCGAGCATCGCGGGCAGGTTCCCCGACGACTCGCCCGCCGCCACGAGGCTCCGCGAGACGGCGTCGAAGAAGTCCGGCTGGCTCTCCATGGCCGCCGAAAGCGGCATGCCCTGCTCGACGCGGCCCCGCACGTCGGCCAGCGCGTCGCGCCACGGGCCGGCCTTCGCCTGGCGCTCCGAGGCCCCCAGGGCATCCACCAGCGGCGTGCCGCACGAAACCAGCGAGTGCATCTGCCGCGCAAGCATCGCCAGGTTCCTCAGGCGCCGCGACTTCGACGTTCGCCTGGGCCAGGCGCCGGACGAGCGGCCTGAGCCGGCGGCCGAGGCGCCCTGCGGCGAGATCCTCGTCACGTACAGGCCCTGGCGGCGCAGCGTGTCCGTGGCCGCGCTCACGTCGGCGGCCTCGATCGCGTCCGCCACCTGGCGGCCGGACCGGTCGAACGCCACGTACGCCAGTTTCATGCCAGCACCTTCTGTGGCTGATGCGGCCCTGGCACGGCTGCATGCCGTGCCGTGGCCGGCTGGTCGGCCTGGTCTTCGGAGTGCGTGACGGCCAGGACCTCTTCCAGCGTGGTCTTGCCCTTGAGGGCCACCTGGACGCCCTCCTCGCGGAGGGTCGCGAAGCCCGCCTCGCGCATCTTCTCGCGCATCTCGTGCGTAGGGGCGGCGTGGTGGACCATCCGCCGCAGGTCCGGCGTGACCTCCATCACCTCGTAGATGCCCATGCGCCCGCGGTATCCGCTGTTGTGGCACTGCTCGCAGCCGCCTCCGCGGCGGAAACTCTGCGGGCGGCTTCCTTCCAGGCCCGCGTCGCGCATCACGTTCTCGGCCGGAAAGTACTTCGTCGCGCAGCCCGGGCAGACCGTCCGGGCCAGGCGCTGCGCCACAACGCCATTCAGGACGCTCGACAGAAGGTACGACTCCACGCCCATGTCCAGCAGCCGCGCAACGGCCCCGGGGGCGTCGTTCGTGTGCAGCGTGGCCAGGACGAGGTGCCCCGTCAGGGCCGCCTGGACGGCCACGCGGGCGGTCTCTTCGTCGCGGATCTCGCCGATCATTATGATGTCAGGGTCCTGCCGCAGCATGCTCCGCAGGGCCTTCGCGAACGTCATCCCGATCGACGACTGCACCTGCACCTGGTTAATCAGGTCCAGTTGGTACTCCACGGGGTCCTCTACCGTGAGGATGTTCAGTTCCGGGCTCGCCAGCAGGTCCAGGGCGGAATACAAGGTGGTCGTCTTGCCGCTGCCGGTCGGCCCCGTAACGAGCACCAGGCCGTGCGGCTGGCGGAGCATGCGCATGAAGGCCTGGAGCCCCTCGGGGCGGAATCCCAGGTCCTCCAGGCGCACGTGCAGGTTGGCCTTGTCGAGGATGCGCAGGACGATCTTCTCGCCCAGCAGCGTGGGCATGCTGGAGACGCGCAGGTCGATCTCGCGCCGCTCGGCCACGATGCGTACGCGGCCTTCCTGCGGCAGCCGTTTCTCGGCGATGTCCATCTTGCCGATGACCTTGGCCCGCGACACGATGGCCGCGTGAAGGCCCTGCGGCGGCTTCATCAGGTCGCGCAGCACGCCGTCGATGCGGTACCGGATGCGCGTGCCGTTCTTCATCGGCTCGATGTGAATGTCGCTGGCGCCGTCCTTGATGCCCTGGAGGACGGCCATGTTCAGAAGGTTGACGACCGGGCTGCCGGCCACCATGCGGTCAAGGTCGGTGACGGGGCCCTCGTCCACCCTTTCCTGCTCGATGATGGAGACGTCGGAGTCGGCCAGCGAGGTGAGGAATGCGTTGATGTCGGTCTCGCCGCCGGCGTACTTGTGGATGAACTCAAGGATGTTGGCCTCCAGCGCCAGGACGGGCTGGATGCGGCAGCCGGTCAGGTGCCGCAGGCGGTCGATCTTCGGCAGCGACTGCGGCTCGGCCATCGCCACCGTCAGCGTGCTGTGCACAAGAAACATCGGCAGGGCCTTCAGGCGCTCGGCCTCTTCCGCCCCGATGAGTTTCAAGAGGGCCGGGTCAACCAGCCCGTGGCGCAACTGGCATCCGGGCACGCCCAGGTGCTTGGCCAGGACTCGCACCAGCGCAATGGGCGAGACGAGGCCCTCCTCGATGAGCACCTCGCCCAGCAGGCGACCCGAGGCCTGCTGCGCCGACAGGGCGCGCGCCAGGTCTTCCTTGGAGAGCACGCCCTCCTCGACCAGCATCTCGCCGATGCTTTTGCGGGGCGCCGGGCTCACAGGAAACTCCTGACGGCGCTGGAGACGTCGGGGAACTGCTCGAACTGGGCGGCCAGTTGCGTCAGGTCAAGCACCTCGCGGACCGTCTCGTTGGCGCCGCACAGTTTCAGCAGGTGCCCCGTCTGGGCGACCGCCTCGTTGATCTCAAGCAAGGTCTCCAGCCCCCGCGAGTCAATGAACTGGATGGCCGATGCGTCCAGGACGCACCGGCCGAGGCTTTCGCCCATCGCCTGGGTCATCCGGTTCTTCAGGTCCTCGGCCGAGTCGGCCTTCAGCGGCCCTTCCGGCCTCAGGACCAGCACCGCGCCGACCTTCTGTTCCTTGAATTCCACGTCACGCCGCCTCTTCGGCAATCGGCAGGACGAGCGTAAACGTGCTGCCGCGGTTCAGTTCCGATTCAACCGTGATGTCGCCCCCGTGCAGGCGGACGACCTCGCGCGCAATGGCCAGCCCCAGGCCGGACCCCGTGATCTTGCCCACGCGCGGGTCCTTGGCCCGGTAGAACTTCTCGAAGATGTGCTCGCGGTCCTCGTCGTTCATGCCGATGCCCGTGTCGGCCACGTCCACGACAAGCCGCCCGGGCTCGACCTTCACGGTCAGGTTCACCTGGCCGCCCGACGGCGTGTACTTCAGGGCGTTGCCCAGGAGGTTGTGCAGCGCGAGGCGCACCTTCTCGCGGTCGCCCTTGATGACCGGCAGTTTCGGCGGCAGGTGGAACTGGAGTTGGATCTGCTTCTCAGCGGCCTGCGCGGCGTAGTCGGCCTGGAGTTCGGGGAACACTTCCTCCAGGCGGACGTCATCGCGGCGGACAGACATCGTGCCGGCCTCGATCTCGGCGATCGACAGCACGTCGCCCACCGTGCGGTCCAGGCGGAACGTCTCCTGGTTGATAACATTCAGGCAGTTCTTGAGCACCGCCGCGTCCTTCTGGCCCTCGTCCAGGGCCATCTCGGTGTACAGCCGGATGTTCGTCAGCGGCGTGCGCAGTTCGTGCGTGGCCTGGGCCACGAAGGCGTGGCGTGCGGCCTCGGCGGCCCGCTGCTGCGTCACGTCCTCGATCACGATCATGGCGACGCCGGAATCGTCGCGCCGCACGGGGCGGACGATGAACCGCAGCACGCCCGCTCCGGCCGACCCGTTCCGCTGGACCTCGACTATCGTCCGGCGCTGAGTATGGCCGTTCGACGCCGCCGCGCGGACCGCCGTCACCAGCCGCTCGTCCTTCAGGAACGACGAGATTGCGGCCGCCTGGATGATGTCTTCGCGCTTCGCCTGAAGCAGCAGCGCCGCGGCGCTGTTGGCATACGTGGCGTGCAGGTTCTTCTCCACGAGGATGAGGCCCTGCGACAGGGCGTCGCACGCCACGGCCAGGCGGTCGCACGCGCCCGCGCGGGCATGGAGCGTCTCGCGCGTCTTCTCCATGGCCGCATGTTTCTGGCGCGCGTCTTCGCAGTTGAGCATGTCGTTCCACGCGCGGGCCTCCGGACCCCACTCCGGGTTCACCTCCAGGGCCGCCAGCGACGTCTGACCGCCGTCGCGGGCCAGCAGCGCTTCGCGCACGGCGCATATGCCCCGAAGGCCCGTTCGCACTCGCCGGTACAGCACCATCAGCACCAGCAGCGCCACGACGCAGATTGCGCCGATGCCCGCCTGCGTCAGCCAGTAAGCCGCGGCCGAGGACTCCGCCGGCCCGGCCATTTCAAGCGTGGCGCTGCCGCGCTGCGGAACCACCAGGTGGAAAACCAGGGGCGACCGCGGACCCTGCGGGGCGGACGCCGGCGCGCCGCTCGGCCACTTCGCCGGCAGTTCCGCCATCGTGATGTTTGCGGGGCTGGAGTCGGCGATGACCTGGCCGCCGGGCAGCACGATGCGGCATCGCGAGAGGCCCGCTTCCTGGGCCGTCTCCGACAGGATGCGCCGCAGGCTCGACACTTCGCCCGCCGCCAGCATCACCTCCGCCGACTGCGCCAGCACCGCGCCGGTTACGCGCAACTGCGCCGCCTGCGCCTCCCCGAGCGAGTCCCGCTGGGCGCGGACGGCCCACAAGGCCGCCCCCCACATCGAGACCAAAAAGACGCCCACGACGATCAGACCGACGGCGGCAAAGCGCGTCTCGCTGCGCACCGCCAGGCGCAGTCCGCATGACTCCGTCTTCGTGACGGGCTCGCTGCTCATGGAGTATCCTCGGCGAACTATAGGGGTGGGTGCACACAGTGTATCGGCATTCCAGGCCCGAAAGGTTTACGCAAGACGGCGTATCACCGGCAGATTCGGCCAAGGTCCGATAAACGCGCTGCCCCACGCAGGCCGCCGCGATTCCCTCCACGCCGGCCGGATTCCCTGACGCTTGACGCCCCTTGTGGACGATTAGCGATAGGCCGATACGGTGCGCTCGCTCAGCGCGCCGGGACTCGTATCAGAGCCGCGACCGTAAGGGAGCGGTGCCTTGGGCCCCGGCGCGCGGCCGCCCGAGGAGACCGCCGGATGAGCCGTCGCGCCTTCACGCTGGTGGAACTGGTGCTCGTCATAGGCATCATCGCCATTGCGGCGGCGATAGCCATCCCGCGCTACGCCGACGCCCTGCTGCGCTACAGGGCCGACGCCGCCGCTCGCCGCATCTCAGGCGACCTGGCCCTCGCCCGCTCGCGCGCCAACACCACCAGCACCGCCCACTCGGTCGTCTTCTCGGTGGCCGCTAACGAGTACCGTATCCCCGAGATGGCCGACGCCTCCACCGGCGCCGCCTACACCGTGCGCCTGGGCGACGCCCCCTACCGGGCCACCCTCGTGTCGGCCAGTTTCGGCGGCCAGTCGCAGGTCTCATTCAACGGGTACGGAGTGCCGAACTGCGGCGGGGCGCTGCTCATCCGCGCCGGCAGCGTCGAGCGCACCGTGGTCCTGGACGCCACAAGCGGCCGGGCAAGCGTGCAATGAAACTCACGGACACACAACACGCCTTCACGCTCGTCGAACTGGTCGTCGCCATGCTCATCGCTTCAATCATCATGGTGGCCGCCGCGTCGGCCATCGTCCTGGCCAGCCGCGCGATGCCCACCGCCCAGGACCCCTCCTCCGCCGCGATCCTGGCCGCCGCCGCCGCCTCTCCGCTGGCCGCAGAACTCGAAGCCGCCATCTACATCATGGAGCACTCCCAGAACGCCGTCGCCTTCACCGTGGCCGACCGCGACGGCGACGGCCGCAATGAACGCATCCGCTACGCCTGGTCCGGCACGCCCGGCGACCCGCTCACCCGCCAGTACAACGGCGGTGCGGTCGTCGCCGCCGTGGATGACGTGGACCGCTTCGCCCTGGTGCCCGAAATCCGCAGCGTCACGGAGTCGTACCCCGGGGCGGGCATCGAGGACGCCGCAGATTCCAGCCTGGCAAGCCAGGACTCCGGCACGGGCCTGGGCAACCTGGAGGTCGAGTCCGGCCGCTGGCCGGGACAGCACTTCGCCCCCGTCCTGGCGGGCAACGCCATGGGCTGGCGACCCACGCGCGTCCGCCTCATGATCCGCAAGAACTCCGTGAACTCCTTTCTAAAAGTGCAGGTCCGGCCCGCCGGGGCCGACCTGAAGCCCACCAGCGCCGTCCTGGATGAGCAGACAGTGGACGGCAGCCTCCTGCTGGCCAGTTACGGCTGGCAGGAATTCACCTTCGGCGCCGTCGACCGCCTGGCCGCTGCCGACCCGGTGTGCCTGGTCCTCGCGCACCTGTCGGGAACCAAGTCCGCCACGGCACAGACCAACGCCGGCTCGGGCCTCGTGACATCCGCCGACCAGGGCCTCTCGTGGACCTACAACAGCACCAAGTCGCTTCGCGGCGTGCTCTACGGCAAGGCCACCTTGCCGGGGCCGACGCAGTACGCCGTAACGCAGCACCTGATGGCCATGCGAATCATCCTGAAGGTGAGCAGCGTCGGCCGCCAGGTCGATACCACCGCCCAGATTATGAACCAGCCGCCCCTTCTGCTAGGCTTCTGGGAGGCCGACTTCTCGTCCAGCCCCACCGCCCTGGACGCCAACGGCGACGGCGCGGCCGACTGGGCCGTCGTCGGCGGCGGCCCCCTCGACCCATCCTCGATTTACGGCGGCGCCTGGCACACCAGCGGCACGACCCTTCGCACCTGGCCGGACTGCGACTTCGTCCGGCGGACGGTCGCCGAGGTCCGCATGCGCAGCGCATCCGTGGGCGCAGCCGCCCTGGCGACGGTCAACGCCGACCGCTCGGGCGGCGTGTGCGCGCCCCTGACGGCCGCGCTCAGACTTGAGCCCGAAGGCACGCAAACGCTCACCGTGTCCAGAAAGAAGGGCGACGGCACAAGCGAGACGCTCATCGCCGTGGGCCGGCTGCCGGCCGACTTCGTCGCCGTCCGCCTCCTTATCGACCCGTCGGCCGACAGCGTCTGCGTCAAGGTGGGCGACACGCTCGTCGGCACGTACGCCTACGGCACGCCCGCCTGGGCGACGGCCGACCGCTTCGCCTCGCTCTCGGCAAGCGGCGGGCCGGCGGAGTTCGACTACGCACACGTCCGCGTCCTGGAGCCGATGCCATGACATACACGACGCGAGACGCCTGCGGATTGCGGATTGAGGATTTCGGATTGCGGATTGAAAGGCGGCCCGCCGGCGTCACTTGCGGCGCTTGGCCGTTTAATCCGCAATGCGCAATTCGCAATCCGCAATTCGCAATCCGCAATGGACGGCGGCGCGGCTTCAGCCTCGTGGAGGCCGTCATCAGCATCTTCATCGTGTCCGTCATGATGGTCGTCGCGCTCACGGTGCTCGGCGCCTCTCGCGCCGGGCAGGCCCGCATGGCCGACCGGGCTCGCGGCCACCAGTTGGCCCTGGACCTGATGAACGAAATCCTCCAGGCGGCGTATTTTGAGCCCGACGACGCCGCACTGTTCGGCCCCGAAGGCATCGAGGTCGGCACAGGCCGCATGTACTTCGACGACGTCGACGACTACGCCGGCTGGACCGAGTCGCCCCCGCAGACCCGCTCGGGCGTGGCCACCAGTGCGCTTGCGGACTGGACGCGCTCGGTGGCCGTCGAGTGGGCCAGCCCGAACGACCTCTCCTGCGCATCGGCCACCGCAACGGACATCAAACGCATCACCGTGACCGTTCTGCACGGCGTTGTGCCGGCGGCCCGCCTGGTGGCCGTCCGGACGGTCGCCTGGGCCCTCGAACAGCCGCAGGGCGCCGACCTCTCCGGCAACCGCCCCCCGACGGCCATCGCGCGGACCGACGCGGCCGAGGTCAAGGCGGGCGCGGCGGTCGGCCTGGACGGCCGCAACTCCATCGACCCCGACGCCGATTCGCTCTCGTTCGCCTGGAACTTCGGCGACGGCGGCGGCGCCGCCGGCTCGACGGCCGCCCACGCCTACGCCGCCCCAGGCACGTACACTGTAACGCTCAAGGTCAGCGACGGCCGCGGCGGCGTCGACACCGACCGACTGGCGATAACGGTTACCCCGTAATCACCATGAACGCACGCAACCGACATCGCGGAAGCGTTTACGTGGCCGTCCTGGGGGCGGCCATGCTCGTCACGCTCATCGGCCTGGCGGCGATTCTTCTGGCGCAGTCGCAGAACCGCGCGGCCGGCGGCACAAACGACTTCGCCGAGGCACGCCTCTATGCGCGCTCCGCCCTCGAAATGGGCATGTACTGGATTCACGCCGACCCGTTCTGGCGCACCAGCCGCGGGGGCGGCACATGGGCCACGAACGTGCCCATCGGCGGCGGAACGTTCTCGCTGAGCGTATCCGATCCCGTCGACGGCAACGTCGCCAGCGGCGCATCCGACCCCGTCGTCCTCACCGGCACGGGCGCCAAAGGACAGGCCCGCTACCAGATGCAGGTCCGCCTGGAGACGGCCCAGAACCTGGGCGTGTGCACCGAGGTCTCACTGCACGCCGGACACAACGTCGTCATCGACGCCGCCACACTCGCCGGCGACCAGATTTTCAGCGCCAACAACGACACCGACGGAAAGAACGGCGCCAAAATCTATGCCGACGCCGAGGCCGTCGGCGCCGTCAAGGGCGGCACATACTACGAGGGCACCAACAGCAACCTCACGCCGCGAACCATGCCCAACCGCGACACCGCCCTCGCCTACTACGTCGCCAACGGCACGGCCATCGCTTACACGGACTTGAGGTTGTGGGGAGAGACCGACCTTGTCGTCAACGGGTCGATCGAGACGGGCGTTCCGCCCTGGCGGGCCCTGGGCACGTGCACCCTGAGCCGCAGCAGCACTTACAGCCTGAACGGCACTTATTCCCTCCGCGTGAGGGACCGCGCCGACTCATCGGCCGTGGCGGGCCAGGACCTGAGCCTGAGCACGATTCTTAACGGCAACACCTACTACATTCACCTGCACATCCTGCCGCTGGCGTCCGCCTGGGGGCGCGGCACGCTTGTCATCGAGACCACAGACGGTACACAGGCATTCTCCACGCCGTACTTCTGGTGCTCAGCCTTCTCCTGGGGGCACATCGACGGCAACGTCACGCCCACCTGGAGCGGCCAACTCCTGCGCGCCACGCTCACCATAACCCTGGCCACCTCCGCCGAGTACTACATGGATTTGGTGTCGCTGACAGACGTAACGTACCCCGCCGACGCGTACGTCATCGACCGGATTCTGTTGAGCCCGGCCAACAATCCCTTCGGCAGCCGCCAGACGAACCCGCAGGGCATTTACGTCTTGTCGTGCGGCGGCAAGAAGATCATCATCGCCAACTCGCGCATCGCCGCCACGCTGGTGCTGCTGAACCCGGGCGGCGCATCGATCATCCAGCGGTCTGTCGCGTGGGAGCCGGCCGTCGCGAACTACCCCTCGCTGCTCATGGATTCGCCCATCACCATCGCCCTCGGTTCGGCCGCCCTGAGCGAGGCGGCCGACAACTTCAACTTCAATCCGGCCGGCACGCCGTATCCGTACGTCGGCGGCACGGCGGACGCCGATGCGGCCGACGCGTATCCGTCGGCCATCCGGGGCCTCATCTACTCGAAGGGCAACCTGGTGTTCCAGGGCCAGACGGCCGTCGAAGGCGTGGTGGTCGCCGACAACGACATCCAGGTCCAGGGCGGGCGGCTTGACCTGCGCTACGGCAGCACGTGGCTGAACAACCCGCCTCCCGGCTTCGACTTCGGCACGGCCAAGCGCATGGAGACCGTCGCGGGCACCTGGCGCCGCACCGTGCCGTAGCACTACGTCGCCGGCCAGCCTTTTTCGCGGCGGGTCTCCTGATCCGCCGCGCGACGCTCTCCGGCCGACATCGCCGACCCTTCCGGGGGTCTCTTGACTTCCGCCTGACGCAGGGGTACATATTCAACCCGGCGGCCATGCCGCTTGTCGGGGTCCCGCCAGGCCGGGAGCGGCTGCGGCGCGCTATGC
>VGYT01000104.1 GCA_016872895.1 Planctomycetota bacterium | reverse complement strand
CCGCAGGGCGGCCAGGCGCTCCTCGGAGGCCTTGTCTTTCTCCTTCCGGAGGGCCGCCTCCTCGATCTGGAGTTGCATGACGCGGCGGGTGGCCTCGTCGAGTTCGGCGGGCATCGAGTCGATCTCGGTGCGGATCATGGCGCACGCCTCGTCCACCAGGTCGATGGCCTTGTCGGGCAGGAACCGGTCGGAGATATACCGATTAGAAAGCACCGCCGCCGCAACAAGCGCGTTGTCCTGAATCTTCACGCCGTGGTGCACCTCGAACCGCTCCCGCAGGCCGCGCAGGATGCTGACGGTGTCCTCGACCGTGGGCGGGTCAACCAGGACGGGCTGGAACCGCCTCTCCAGGGCGGCGTCTTTTTCCAGGTTCTTGCGGTACTCATCCAGCGTGGTTGCGCCGATGCAGTGCAGTTCGCCCCGCGCAAGCATCGGCTTGAGCATGTTGCCGGCGTCGATGGCGCCCTCGGCCTTGCCCGCGCCGACGATGGTGTGCAGTTCGTCTATGAAGAGGATGATGCGGCCCTGGGCCTCCCGGATTTCCGAGAGGACCGCCTTGAGGCGTTCTTCGAACTCGCCGCGGTACTTCGCCCCCGCCACCAGTGCGCCCATGTCAACGGCGAATACGGTCTTGTCCTTGAGGCCCTCCGGCACGTCGCCGCGCACGATGCGCTGGGCCAGGCCCTCGACGATGGCCGTCTTGCCTACGCCCGGCTCGCCGATGAGGACGGGGTTGTTCTTGGTCCTGCGCGACAGGATGCGTATGACGCGGCGGATTTCGGCGTCGCGGCCGATGACAGGGTCCAGCCGCGCGGCACGGGCCTCCTTCACCAGGTCCCGCCCGTAGCGCTGGAGGGCCTCGTAGGTGCCCTCCGGCGAGGCGCTGGTCACGCGCTGGCTGCCGCGAACTTCGGAGAGGGTCTTGAGGAACCTGTCGCGCGTGATGCCGCACTTCTTCAGCGCCTGGCCGGCGGGCGCGGCGGCGCCTTCGTCCAGCATCGCCAGCACGAGGTGCTCGACGGAGACGTACTCGTCCTTGAGGCGCCGGGCCTCGTCCTCGGCCCGCACCAGGAGTTCGCTCAGGCGGCGCGTCAGGTACACCTTGCCCGGTTCGGCGCCCGGGCCGCCGACGGCCGGGCGGCGCTCAAGGTCGCGCTCGACCTCGGCCAGAAGGGCCTCGGGCAGAGCGTCCATCTTCACCAGGAGCCTGGGCAGCAGGCCCTCCGGCTGGGCCGCCAGGGCCGCCAGGAGGTGCTCGACATCGACTTCCTGGTGGCCGCAGCGCACCGCGCGGTTCTGCGCGTCGTGGAGCGCCTCCTGGCACTTTTGAGTCAGGCGGTTGACGTCCATCTTCGGCGCCTCCCGATGTGCAAGCGCGGCAGGGATGTGCGCCCGCCGGCCCCGTGGACCTCATCGGCAGAAGCAGCAAACTTCGTGCCAGTCCCATCTCGCCACAAGTCGTGCAGTGGGAATAACTTGCGCCCGAGTTCCGCGGATGCCCCGTGTCGGGTGCGCGCAGCATGCCTGCCGTTTTGGCAGGCTCTGCCGTCCGCCTTACTTCTCCTTCGCGTGCGTCACGATCTCCCAGTCCTGCGGCACGGAGGGGCGGGTGAAGAGTTTGGCGTCCACGTCCTTATTGATTTCGACGTGATGGAAATCGACCGTGGTGACGTTCTCGCTGTTATCGTACAGCCGCGCGCGCGTGGGCAGCCACGTTTTCGCATCGACCCACATCAGGATGCGCTTGTAGTCCTTCGCCAGTTCAGTGTCCTTCTTCGGCACGAGGGCAAGGACGGCGCGTTTGTCCTTGTCGGCGGCCTCTTCCTTGGCGTCGCGGCCGGCGGTGAAGAACTTCAGGACCTGCTCCTTCTTCTGGCCGAAGGGCAGGGGGAAGGGGGTCCTGCCGAGTTCCAGCGATTCCACGGGCGCCTCTTCAGGCAGGCGCAGTTCCCAGACGACGAGTTGCTTCGTGGCGTCCTTCCTGTGATAGAGCACGCGGCCGTCGAAGACGAAGGTCTCCTGGGGCCTGTCGGTGAACTCGAAGCGCAGGAGGTTCGGCGCCAGGTACGCCAGGTCGCCCTTGCGTTTCTGCACATCCTCGTAAAGCGTCTGATTGAGTTCGTAGTCGAAGCGGGCGCGGACGGTGCGGAGGTCCTTGCCGGCGGCGTCCATCCTGTCGAGGACCTCGGCGGCCTCGGCCGGGGGCGCCTCGGCCGCCTTGGGCGGCGCGGCGGGCGGTTCGCCCGCCCAGGACGCCGCCGCCAGGCTCCAGAAGCCCGCTGCCGCCAGCCTCGCAAGAATACGTTGTCTCATTGATCAGCGCCCCCTCCCTTTGCGCGGCAGGTGGAAAATCTCCCGACCCGCCGCGCTGACGGACCGCGCACAGCGCCCGCCTGCCCGCATTCGCGCGGCGGCTCAGGAGAGCCGGCGCGCAAGTGCGCAACCCGTTGCCCGCCTATTCATCAGACGGCGCGAGCCGGCCGCGCATTCGCTCCGCCACCGCCCGCACGACCGGCGGCAGGCCGCGCCACAGGCCCAGCACCACCGTAGCCCCCGCGATGCCCAGCACCCACTGCCACGTGAGTTTGAACTCTTCCGCCACTAGCGCCAGCGCCAGGTACCGCGGCCAGCGGCCCGCGAGCGACCCCAGGGCGAACTTCGCCCGGTTGAACCCCTCGCTGATGGCCAGCAGCCGCACGAAGTCCACCGGGATCGGCAGAAACGACGACGCCGCAAGCGTCGCCAGCGGCGCACGGTTGTACCACGCCGCGAAACGCCGGTAAAGCCCCGTCGCGCGGACCCTGCGGACCGGCCGGTAACGGTAAAGGAATGTCAAGAGATAATAATCGTGCATATTCGCGACGGCGGTGCCGATGGCGCCGCCCGTGGCGACCGCCAGGGGCGGCAGGCCCAGGCCGCCCCCTTCCGCCGGCGCCGCCGCCCACACGATGAGCCACGTGGTCGGCAGCGGGCAGAACGTGCATGCCATGCTCATGTACGCGAAGAGGCCCGCCAGGACGGCCGCGCGGCTCATGTCGCCGGAGAGGATGCGGATGCCGGCCAGCACCGCCAGCAGGCCGATGAACGAATAAAACCACGCGCGGAAACTCAGCGGCTCGTGCCGCTGGAGGCGAAGCGTCACTTCATCCGCCGTCGGCGGCGAAGGCGAGGGCGACCACCCGCCCGGTAGCGGCGAAGGCGAGGGCGACGACTCGGATGAAAACGGGGCGGGCGACGGCGGCGGGCAGGCAGGCGGCGGCTCTGACGCCGGCGGCCGCGCATCATCCGGCGATGATTCGCCCATCGCGCATCCTCACTATCCGTTCGGCCCGCGCTGCCACCTGGTCGTTGTGCGTTATCAGGAGGACCGTCTGCCCCGCTTCGCGGTGGAACCGGGCCACGAGATCCAGCACGCGGTCGCTGGATTCGGAATCGAGGTTGCCCGTGGGCTCATCGGCCAGGAGCACGGCCGGCCGCGTCACCAGGGCCCGCGCGATGGCCACGCGCTGCTGCTCGCCGACGCTGAGTTCTTCGGGCCGGCGTCGGCGCTTGTCCTGGAGGCCCACGGCCGCGAGCATCTCCCGCGCGGCCGCGCCGACCGGCCGCCGGCGCAGCCGCAGCGCCAGCGCCACGTTCTCCTCGGCCGAGATCGTCGGCAGGAGGTTGAAGCGCTGGAACACCAGGCCGATGTGCTCGCGCCGAAGTCGCGTCCGCTCGCGGTCCGACAGGCCCCTCGTGTCCGCCCCTGCCAGCATGACCGTGCCCTCGGTGGGCGTGTCCAGGAGGCCCACGAGGTACAGGAGCGTGCTCTTGCCGCAGCCGCTCGGGCCCATGACGGAGACGAACTCGCCCGCGGCAACGGCCACGTCGAGGCCCCCGAGGGCGGGCGTAGCCACGCCGTCGGAGCGGTAGACCTTCACAAGGCCGCGGGTCTCAACAATTATGTGCATGCTACTCGTACCGCAAACTCTCAACCGGGTTCTGCCCGGCGGCGCGCAGCGCGGGGTAAAGCGCCCCGAGCAGCGTTCCGAGCGTCGCGAGGGCCGCCGCGTACGCGAAGCGGACGGCCGGGATGTCGATGGTCCAGAGCGGCTGGACGTGGAGAATAATCGCGCGGGCGGCCAGCGTCAGAAGGAAGCCCGCGAGGATGCCCGCGGCAAGGATGATGCCCGCCTCCGCCAGCACGAGGCCGAAGACCTGGAGCCGCGACGCCCCGATGCCCCGTAGGATGCCGATTTGGCGCGTCCGCTCCACGACCATCGTGAAGACCGTCAGCAGGATGACCAGGAAGCACACGAACCCGGCGACCACGACGACCGCGCCGATGACGCGGTTCATGTCGCCCAGCAGGTTGGCGAGTTTGGCGTAGTACTCGTCCAGCGTGAAGGCGGTGAGTCTCAGGTTGGCGATGGCCTCGCGCACCGGCTCGACGGCGGCCGGCCCGGCGGTCTTGACGTAGAAGAACGTTGCGCGGCGGGAATCGTTCTGGAGGCACTCGCTCAGCGTGTCGATGGGGATGAAGACCCGCCCCGCGACGCCTTCGCGGGCGATGCCCACGACGGTGAACCGCCGGTCCAGCCGCTCGACGGTGTCGCCCAGCCGCAAGCCTCCGGCCCGCGCCAGGCGCGTGTCGATGAGCATCTCCGCGCCGCCGGCCAGGGGCCGCCCTTCGACGAGGCGGTCCGGCCCGGCGAAATACGGCCAGTCCTCCGGCCGGATGCCGAAGGCGTTCTGGTCGCGGCCCGCCATGTTCAGGGACCAGCACAGGACCGGGATGGCGGCGGCAACGCCGGGGATGGCCCGCAGACGTGCCTCGATCTTGTCGGCCGGCAGGCCCCCGCCCAGCAGCAGGGCCGGACCGCCCGCCGGCATGACCATGATGTGCGCATCGACGTTGGTCGTGCGGTCGGCGATCTCCCGCAGCATGCTCGTCAGGCCCACCAGGACGAGGAACAGGGCCACGCCCACGCCGACGGCCAGGACGGCCACCGTCGTGCGGACCTTGCGGGCGAGGATGTTGGCCAGGGGAAGCATGAGTTTAAAGTGAAGAGTGCAAAGTGAAAAGCGAGAAGCGCAAGGCAGAGAGTCCGATCTTCCGAAGCAACGCCGCCGCGCGCGGGCCGCCGGCGCGGTTTATTTTTCACTTCTCACCTTGCACTTTTCACTTCCGCGAACACTTCGTTCCCTTCTTCGCCAGCGCGATGACCCGCATGACCTGGATCGCTTCCTGGAGCGTCACGGGGAACCGCCCGCCCTTGCGGACGGCCTTGTAGAGTTCGTCCCAGATGTTCCACGTCCGCCGCGGCGCGACGGGGGTTTCCTGCTCGATCCACCGAAGGTCCTCCGGCGTGCCGAAGGTGGCGCCGGGGTCGCCGCGGTTGGGCCTCCGCGGGACGAGTTTTTGCTTTGGGTCGAGATATTTGAGTTTGATGGTTTTTTCGTCCTCGCACAGCAGGCTGCCGCGCGTGCCCCAGATGAGGTAGGCGGGCGGGCGGATGGCGGCCCCGCCTGATATCTCCATGTCCACCACGCGGCCGTTTGTGCCGCGAAGGACGATCTTCAGGTGGTCCTCGGCGTCGCCGACGGCGGCCACGCGCTTCGCGTCGCTCCAGATGTCGCGCAGGGGCGCGTCGAGGAACCGCAGCGCGTGGTCCACGATGTGGGGGCCCCAGTTGAGCATCTGGCCGCCGGCGAACTCGGCCAGGGTCTGCCAGTCGTCGCGGCGGGCGTAGCCGCCGCGGAAAAGTTTCACCTCGTAAACGTCGCCCAGGATGCCGGAGGCCATGATCTCGCGGACGTGCAGGAACGCCGGCTCGTTGCGGCGGTTGTGGCGGACGTAGAGGCGCCCCTTGGCCCCGGCTGCCAGGCGCACAAGACGCCGGGCCTCGCCGTACGTGGCGCACATGGGCTTTTCGAGGAAGACGTGCCTGCCCGCCCGCAGGGCCGACGCCGCGTGGGCGTAGTGGTCGATGCTGCGGCTGGCCACGTCGACCATCTCGACCTCGCGGTCGGCCAGGAGGCCCTCGATATGTTCATACGTGCGGCAGCCGTACCTGGCGGCCATGCGCTCGCGGCGGTCCGGCAGCGGGTCGCACGCCGCGACGAAGCGGAACAGGTCTTCCTTGCCCTCCAGTTCGGGGCAGTGCATGCCCCAGCCCGCGCGGCCGAGGCCCACGAGGCCCAGGCGGATGGGGTTCGGTGCCGGCATAGGCGTCTCCTTGTTCGATTCGGCACAACCGCGACCTTCCGGTCGTGGATGAGAAGCAAGGCGGGAGGGATTATAAGGGGGCAGGGCGCGCGCGGCAAGGACTTACGGCGGCTCGGCGGCGACGGCGGCGAGGATGCGCCCGACTGCGGCCAGGTCGCCGACGGCCCACGTGGCGTCGGCGGCCCACGGCTTCGGTTCAGCCAGCAGGGCGATGGTGCGGACACCGGCTGCGCGCCCGGCGTCGATGTCGAACCGGTAGTCGCCCACGACCACCGTCTCGGCGGGCGCCGCGCCGAACGACCGCATCAGGTGGCGGATGCCGTCGGGGCACGGCTTCGGCCGGTGGCTCTCGCGGGTGACGGCGGCGTCGAACTCAAGGCCGTGGCGCCGCCGGGCGACCTCGACGCTGGTGCGGCTGTTTCGCGTGAGGACGGCCGTGCGCACGCCCAGGCGCCGCAGGTCGGCCAGAAGTTCCAGCGCCCCCGGCATGAGCGTGCTTTGTGCGGCGGCCTGGGCCTCGTGGCGGTCGAGGATGGCGAAGGCCCGCTCGCGGGCGGCCCCTTCCATCGCCTCCATCGTCTCCAGGATGGGTACGACCGGCGGCAGGCCGATTTCGGCCCGGATGGCTGCGAAGTCGAGGCCCTGCACCAAGAGCGTGCCGTCGAGGTCGAAGATGACCAGTTTCAGCGGCATGGCGCCTGTAATAATGGCGGTCGGCGCGTGCCCCGTCAACTGGCGCGTCCGCCGAAACTTGCAATACCCCTGCCGGAGGCTATAATCGGCCTGAATTGTGCTTCGCCGCAATGCGTTGGAAAGCGGCGGGAGGCGCGTTTGAGCAAGACCCTGGGCGAACTTGCCCAACTTGTCGGCGGCCGGTTGGAAGGCGATGCCGCGCGGTCGGTGACGGGCGTGGCCTCGCTGGGCGAGGCCGGGCCGCAGGACGTGGCCTTCGTGGCCGCCGCCCGCTTCAAGGCCGACGCCGCCGCCTGCCGGGCCGCATGCCTCGTCGTGCCGCAGGACTGGCCCGCCGGGCTTGCCACGGCGTCGCCCTGGCCCGCCGGGGGCGGGGCGGGGGCGATTCTTCGCGTGGCCGACCCCAGCCGCGCGATGGTCGCCATCGCGGCGGCGCTCTGTCCGGCGCTGCCTTTGCCGCCGCCGGGCGTGCACCCGCGGGCGGCCGTGGCGGCAAGCGCCGTCCTCGGCGCCGGCGTGCACGTGGGGGCCTGCGCGGTGGTGGGCGAGGGCGTGCGCATCGGCGAGGGCACCCGCATCCGCGCGGGAGCCGTGGTGGCCGACGAGGCGACGGTCGGCGACGGATGCGACATCCACTGCGGCGCCGTCATCCGCGAACGGGTGCGCATCGGCAGCCGTGTCGTCATCCACGCCGGCTCCGTCATCGGGGCCGATGGGTTCGGCTACCTTCCCGGCCGGGCGGGGCCAGAGAAAATCCCGCAACTGGGCACGGTTGAAATCTGCGACGATGCGGAACTGGGCGCGTGCGTTACGGTGGACCGCGCCCGCTTCGGCGTCACGCGCATCGGGCCGAAGGTTAAGATTGACAACCTGGTGCAGATTGCCCATAACGTTGAGGTGGGCGAGGCGACGATTATTGTTGCGCAGGTGGCCGTTGCGGGCAGCACGCGCATCGGCCGCGGGTGCGTCATCGCCGGGCAGGCGGCCATCGACGGGCACCTCGTTATCGGCGACGGGGCACGCATCGCCGCCAAGGCCGGCGTCACGAAAGACGTGCCGCCAGGGGCCGACGTAAGCGGCTATCCGGCCGTGCCGCATCGAGAGGACCTCAAGCATCAGGCCGCGCTGCGTCAGATGGAAGAGGTGCTTGCGCGCCTGAAGGCCGTCGAGTCGCGGCTGGAGGAACTGGAGGAGAAAGGCGACGCGTGACCCGCCGTCAGCGGACCATTTCGCTGGAGGCCGAGATTGAGGGGCCGGGCCTGTTTACCGGCCAGGCGGTCCACCTGCGCCTCAGGCCCGCCGAGCCGAACACGGGCCTTGTGTTCACGCGCGTGGACCTGGGGCCGACGGCCACCGTGCCGGCCACCATCCAGTCGGTCGTGCGGCGGCTCCAGCGGACGGCCCTGGCCAACGGCGACGTGTGCGTCGAGACGGTGGAGCACCTGCTGGCCGCCCTTGCCGGCCTGGGCATCGACAACCTTCAGGCCGAGGTCAACGGGCCGGAACTGCCCGCCTGCGACGCATCGGCCGCCGACTACGTGCGGCTCATCCGCCAGGCCGGCATCGTCGAGCAGGACGCCGACCGCCCGGCCCTGGCCATCCAGGAACCCGTCACGGTCATGGACGGCGAGGCCGTGCTGACGGCGTTGCCCGGCCCGGACGAGGACCTTGACCTCTCGTTCCACCTGGCCGGCAGCGGCGACGGGGCCGTTCAGCCGCAGGTCTTCCACCTCAAGTTGACGCCCGACGCCTTCGTGCAGGAACTGGCCTCGGCCCGCACCTTCATCCTGGCGAGCCAGGTGGAGGACATGCGGCAGCGCGGCTTCGGCACGCACCTGGGGTACCAGGACATCCTCGTGCTGGGGCCGGGCGGGCCGGTTGACAACGTTCTGCGGTTCCCCGACGAGCCCGCGCGGCACAAGATGCTGGACCTGGTGGGCGACCTGTTTCTGACGAACTGCGACCTCAGGGGGCGCATCGTGGCGATGGGCAGCGGCCACGCCCTCAACCACCGGCTGGTGCGGCTGCTGATGGAGCAGGCGGCGGGGCTGGGTGTGGTGACGCGCGGCAGCATACGCCAGGCCATGGACATAGGCCAGATCATGGCCGTCCTGCCCCACCGGTACCCCTTCCTGCTGGTGGACCGCGTGATTGAACTGGAGGACGACGTCCGCGCCGTCGGCGTCAAGAACGTATCAATAAATGAGCACTTTTTCCAGGGCCATTACCCGGGGACGCCCATCATGCCGGGCGTCCTCATAGTGGAGGCGATGGCCCAGTTGGCGGGGGTGCTGCTCCTTAAGAAACTCGCCCGGGCCGACCAGGTGGCCGTCCTGCTGAGCATGGACAAGGTCAAACTCCGCAAGAGCGTCCACCCCGGCGACCAGTTGCGGCTGGAGGCCGAGGTCGTCCGCGCAAAGGCCCGGACGGCCGAGGTCTTCACCCGCGCCTGGGTCGGCGACCGTCTGGCCGCCGAGGCCCGCCTCCGGTTCATGCTCGTTCCCGCGCAGGAGGAGTCGTAAGCGTCCCATGGCGATAAGCAAACTGGCGGTGGTGTCTGCGAAGGCCGAACTGGCCGCCGACGTCGAGGTCGGCCCGTTCTGCTACGTCGGCCCCGACGTCGCGCTCGGCGCAGGCACGGTCCTGCTGCCGAACGTCACGATCCTGGGCCGCACGCGCATCGGCAAGGGCAACGTCTTCCACCCGCACTCCACCATCGGCGCACCGCCGCAGGACATCTCGTATCGCGACGAGCCGACGAGCGTCGAAATCGGCGACGAGAACGTCTTCCGCGAGTGCGTTACGGTCCATCGCGGCACGGTCAAGGACGAGGGCGTCACCCGCATCGGCTGCCGATGCTACCTGATGGCGTGCAGCCACGTGGCACACGACTGCTCGCTGGCCGACCAGGTCGTCTTCGGCAACAACGTGCTCATCGGCGGGCACGTGCACGTGCAGTCGGGCGTGAACATCAACGGGGGCGCGGCCGTGCACCCGTTCACGACCATCGGGCGGCTGGCGTACGTGGGGGGCCTCACGCGCATCGTCCAGGACGTGCCGCCGTTCATGATCGTCGAGGGCCACCCCAGCCGGGTGCGCGGCATAAACGTGGTGGGCATGAGGCGGGCGGGCATCGCCGACGACGTGGCCGAGGCCATGGGCCGCGCCTACCGGCGCATCTACCGACACGGCCGGCCCAGGGAGGAGATACTCGACGAGATGGAGAAGGAGGACGGCTGGCCCGACGAGATCCGCTTCCTCTGCGAGTTCCTCCGCAACGCCGCGCGCGGCAGGCACGGCCGCTTTCGCGAAGCGCTCCGCAAGAAGCCCCCGGCGTAGCGCGGATCGGCCGCCGTGTTCGCCCCCGGCGTACTCACCGGGGATAAATAGATACTGATATGGCTAACCGTCTGAAACTTGCCCTCGTCGGCGCCGGGCACATGGGCAGGTTGCACGCCCAGGCCGTCGCCGAGCGCAAGGATGTGCGCCTGGCGGCCGTGTGCGACATTGATGCCGCGCGCGCCGCTGCCGTGGCCGGTCCCGCCGGCGCGGCCGCGGAGACCGACGCGCGGCGGCTCATCGGCCGCGTAGACGCCGCCGTCATCGCCGCCGACACGAGCGCCCACGCCGCCGTCGCCGTCCCGCTTCTTGAGGCGGGCGTGGCGGTGCTGGTCGAGAAGCCCGTGGCGGCGACGGCCGCCGGGGCCCGCCTCATCGCCGACGCCGCCCGCCGCTCCGGCGCCGTCGCCCAGGCCGGGCACATCCTGCGGTTCGACCCCGTGACGCGGGCCGTAGCGGGCCTGGGCCTGCGGCCCGCTTACATCGACGTGACGTGGGTCGCCCCGTTCAGTTTCCGCAGCCTTGATGTGGGCGTGGTGATGGACGTGATGATTCACGGCCTCGACGTGGTGCTGCACCTGGCAGGCGAGATGCCCGCGCGGGCGGACGCCGCCGGCGGCGCGGTCGTCGGGCCGCACGAGGATTTCGTAAGCGCCCGCCTTTCGTTCCCCGGCGGGTGCGCGGCCACGCTCACCGCCAGCCGCATGAGCCGCACGCGCCAGCGCACCGTCCGCGTGTTCTCCAGGGGTGAGTACCTGAAACTCGACTACGGCGCCCGCACGGTGGAGCGCGTGATGCCGCGGCCGGGGCTGGCGGAAACAATCCGCTCCGGCAAGCCCCCCGCGGGCGGCATGGATGACCTCGTGGCCGTCGAGAAGGTGCCCGTGGAGGCGCAGCCCGACGCCCTGCGGGCACAACTGGCGAGTTTCCTGGAAGCCGTGCGGGGCCGGCACACGCCGCTGGTGACGCTGGACGACGGCGCCCGCGCCGTGGAAGTGGCCGAGCAGATTCTCGCGGCCGTTCAGGCGCGATGGACGCCCTGAAAACAGGGTCCATGCGGCGGGTCGGAAGACAAGTGCCCCGCTCTCTTACGGTCGCGGCTCAGATACGGCCGCGCCTGCGCCTACGCGCCGCAGTTGCAGCACTTCGCGTCGGCGTCCAGGCCGAGGGCATCCCACACGTCGCGAGTCTCTTCGCAGAGGCCGATGGGGCAGACGTCGCGCAGCGCCTCCACGGCCGGGCGGTAGAGCGCCAGCCGCGCAGCCAGCGGATAGCGGGCCAGGCCGCTCTTCTCAGCCGGTTTCTCCAGCGCGGCAAAGAGGCCGTGGTCCACTACGCGCAGCAGGTGCGGTTCGGCCCGCAGGCTGCCCAGGGTGACCCGCTCCGGCCGCAGGGCCCGCACCTCCGCCGCGACTTTGCGGTAATCGTGGCCGACAAACATCGGGTCGATGCGCATGCGGAGGCGCCATCCGGCCGCCCTGACCCGCCGCGCAGCCTCTATCCGGTCGGCCACGGGGGCCGCCCCGCGCTCGTAAACCTGCGCGGCCTCCGGGCAGTTCACCGAGAAAGATACTATGACGTTCGGGCAGGGGGGCGATTCCAGCAGGGCCGCACACTGGCGCACGCCCCCCTTCGTCACCAGCAGAAGCGTGTGCGGCCGGCCTGCGGCGTCCGCGTTGCGGAAAACGTCCACAAGGCGCGCCATCATCGGGCGGACCTCCTCGAACGCCAGGCTGTCGGAGAGGTTCCCGGAGTTCAGGACGTAGGATTCCAGGCCGTCCTGGGCGATCCACCGGCGAACTTCTTCCAGCATGCGGTCGAGGTTCGAGAAGGCCTCCTGGCGCGGCAGGTGCCAGAAAGTGCTCTTGAGGTAGCAGTACTCGCACCGCGGCCGGAAGGTGCAGCCGTTGGCGTGCGCCAGCACGTAGAAGTTCGGGCAGACCGTCCGGGCGGGCGTTGTGCGGAAGATATCGACGAAGCGGCTGCGGCGGTCGCGCAGCCGACAGGATGGTTCAGGATGGGATGGCATGGCGCGACCCGACCTCCCGTCCCCCCCGCCGGGCAGATTTTACGCTTGGCCTTCCTCGAAAGTAAACGTCTCGCCTGCCTCAAGGGCCAGCGTGCGGTCAGCCAGCGGCACGCGCTCGCACAGGTCCAGCAGGAACCGCCCTGCGCGGTGCAGTGCGATTTCCTCTTCCGTCAGGTGACAAAGCAGCCAGCGGCGCGGCGAGAGACGCTCGACAAACTCCGGCCACCCCGACCCCTGCCACGGGCACAGAAGCAGCACGTCCACCGGGGCGAGGAACCGCACGTCCAGCAGCCGCGTGTCCTCGTTGTCGCCGTCGTGGAAGAGGCGGCAGCCCGGCATCCGGACCAGGTACGAGTTGTGCCCCGGGCCGTGGCTTGTGCGGAAGGCTGTGACCGTCACGGGCGGCCGCTCAAACGTGACGGCGGCGGCCGCCTGGCCGCGCGGCCGTTCGGACGGTTCCAGGGTCACGAGGCGCGCATCCGGCAGGCGCCCGCGCAGGCGGCGGATGACCTCCGCCGGCCCGGCGACCGCGGCCCCCGTGCGGGCGGCCTCCTCGGCCACGCGCCCTGGGCTGAAGTGGTCCCAGTGCGCGTGGGTGACAAGGATGAGGTCCTCAGCCAGATGCCCGGCCGGGGCAGGCCGCACGCCGCCCAACAGCCGCGGCGGCGGGTCCCAGAACGCGTCGATAAACACGCTCGCGCCCCCGGCGGCCACGTGAAAACCGGCGTTCCCCGTTGCGGTTACCTGAATGCTCATGGCGTCGGAAGCCATCATCCGCGCCAGTGCGGGAAATTCAAGACCCTACGCGGTGCCGCCCCCTGCGGGCTGGCGCCGCGGGTCTGCGCTGGCTGGCAAGTGGGCAATAATCCATTTGCGGCCCCGCCCCGGGCCGATGTATTGTCTGGCGCTGGCCGGACGCTATAATGCCACGGGGTGCGGAACTTGGCGGATGATTTCTCCTGCAAGACGATTGACCCGAATAACCCGACCGGGCCCAGAATCGACGCCATTTTCCCCGGCGCCCTGACGCTGAGGTATTGGAAGTAATGGCCCGTCCGGTACTGGAACCTCATCGCCGCCAAGTTCGTGCTGGAACACCCGCAGCGGATTTTCTACGGCGTCCGCGAGCACAACGAGGGCGGCTGGTGTTACACGGCACGACCCGCCGAGTGGTACGTGAAGGAAAACGTGGTCGCGGCGTTCCCCAGGAACATGGTGTTCGCCGTGTACTTGAACCCGAACATGCGGGTGTACCTGTGCCGGGCCGAGTATGCGGCCAAGGACGACCCCATGTGTCCCGTGGACTGGCAGAACCGTTACCGAGGGCTCGTATGGAAAAGCACTTCCTAGAAGGCAAGATGGAGGGCAAGCCCGAGTTCCGGGCGGAACCCTGGTACAACCCCTACGGCGACTGCATCGAGTACCAGGTGGCCGATGAAGCGTTTGTGGCCGAGCGGATCGACGAACTGCTGACCATTTACCGGTCCGCCATCGACAATCGCCCCGTCGGCTTCCAGATCAAGGGCGTCCAGGCCATCATCCGCCGGTTCGGTTGGGACGGACTGGTCGTGGCCTCCGAGGCGGGCGCCGGGCAGGTCCGCAGCATCTCCATCGTGGCGCTCCTGCTGGCGGCCTATGAGGAAGGCCCCAAGACCCTCGGCCGGCGCCGGGCCTACGCCGCCGTCATGGAGTCGCCTCCCAAGCAGCACACGATTCCTGCGGACGAACTTGTGCCCGCGTGATCCGGCGCGGACAACTCCTGAGCATCACACAGGCCGCCTTGAAACGGGCGGCCTGCTCGTTTTCGCGCCGGACGCCCGCCGCCACGGATCGAGGCTTCTCAACGGAGCGGGGAGGACTCAGTCGGCCCCGCTCTTGCATTCCCGGCCGAAGGCCACTAAGATACTCGTCATTGGTGCCCGACGGGGGTCGGTCAGGACCGGCGTGCATGAACGCCGTGGCGGAAAGAATCAGCGAAGGCCTGCTGCGGAGCGTCCGCGTGACCTCGGCCGAGGACGCCCGCGGCGTCGTACGCACCGAGATTACCGGGCCGCTCGGCGTGCGCCTGCTCGTGCTTAAGACCTGGCGGGGGGCCGACAAGAAAATCCATTGCGACCTGGCCGGACCCATGAAGGGGCGGTTCGCCCGGCAGGTTGAGGCATTCTTGGCGGTCATCAACCGCCTCAAGGTCATTGCCGAG
>VGYT01000103.1 GCA_016872895.1 Planctomycetota bacterium | reverse complement strand
AACGCGGACCAGAAATCGGTGGACTGGCAGTTCACGACCGAGACGGCCAGAATCAGACTCAAGCGGCTATACCCACAAATACAAATGACGTAAGGTACTAGAACCTGGAAGGCATGCATGTGTCCGAACGGCAGGGGTTTACCAGATTCGGCAGATGCCTGAAGTAGTCCTTCACTTTAGCCGACCGCGCCTGGTAGTGGCGCAACAGCCCTTTCTTCGTCTTGATGCTCATCGCCATCGCCGCCCCCCCTTCAACCGATGCCGAAACCCGTTCACTTTAGCCCGAGAGAGGCTGCCGTTGCTGAGGCGAGAGCCCGGGTGCCTTCCCCTGAGCAAGTGCAATTCTACTGTCCGGAGCCGACGGCGAACATTGGGCAGCCATCACTTGGGCAACGACAATGACAGGCTCATCGCCTCCCGATAGGAGATGATCTTCTTGTCTTCCGTGTTCTTCCATGCCGCCTCCTCGTGCGACCGGTCGGAGATGGCCTTGGCAGCAAGCGTGCCAAGTGCATCGGCAACACGCTCCAGGACTACCTGCTCGTGCGCCGTGAACTCGACGCCCAGCGATTCGGCTTTCGGTCCCGCACGGTAGTAGTAGCCCGTGTTCCCATTGGGATAAGCCACCTCATCACACACCAGGAATTCGGCCGCCTCCATCCAGTCCAGCATTTGGCCGTAGTCCGTGGGAACGGGGCCGTACTGGAGCCTCCTGTAGGCGGACCCGGTGAGCGACACGGTCGCGGTCTGGAAATTGAGGAAGTCCGCATAGAACAGCATCTTATTAATCACCGTTCTCGACACACTGTTCAGCCGGCGGCAGAACCACAACACAACCGCGGCGAACCGTTTCTGGTCGAAACGGCGAAACCCGGTCCGGTCGGTCACCTCTCGCGGCATGACTGTACATTCAAGATCATCAAGCATGTCCATCACTTCTGAATCAGGCTGTGCCTCCCCGGCCAGGGCCTTCTCTGTCCTCTGCCTTTGCCATTCGCTCAGCAGATTGCCGCGCCGCTGGAGGAGGTCTCGAACAAACTCGGGGGCCTCGCAGGCGCGAATGGCCACGTCATGGGCCTGGTCCTGAAGCCCGCCCTGTTCGTACCGGTTGATCGTCGCCTCGCTCATGCCAAGGAGCGCCGCAAACGACTTCTGGCTGAGCCGATATCGCTTTCGGATCAGCCTGATCCGCTCCGGCGTCAGGAGGTCCGCTTCCCGCCGATACGCCGCATACACTTCGCGGAGGACCTCCTGGTCCTTTTCATCCGAGCCAAGACTCTCCCCGCACCCGACGCAGACCGCGGCCTTGACCGGCACGGTGACCTTCCGGCCGCGGACTGTGTACGTCTCCCGGCGATCCACGGTCTTCGTCTCGCGGTAGTCCTCGCACGTGGGGCAGAACGTCGTCATGACCCACCTCCCTTCAAGGGATACTTCATTCGGAATTCAGCCGGGTGGAAGGACCAGACCAGGGCGTGGTACACGCCCTGCTTGCCCGGCGCCTTCACCACCCGCAACTTGATGTAGACTTCGATGCTGGCGACGAACTTCCCGAACTCCCAAACGTCCTTTGTATTGTCCTCGTCGTCGGGCTTGGGGCCGGCCATGTAGTCCTCCGGCTCAAGGCCCAGGAGCACTTCGCGCCGTTCGGCGGGGGTGATGCCCAGATCGATGAGGGCCTGGCGGTTCTTCTCTCTGTCCCGCACTGCCATGCGGTCCAGCATTATGCAGCCCTTCAAGAGGCCCAGGAAGTTGACCACGTCCTCACGGCTGGCCATGAGCAACCTCCGCCGCCCATATAATACTACCATATAATAGTGTTTTCGGCAAGTCGCACCCACCTTCTTTATTCCAAATCCTGCCCACAGATTGACGCAACCTCTTATGGGACAAGGACTTGCGGCACAGGGTAAAATTGTGTCGTCCGGCAGTTTTTACTTGTCGCCGTCCTCCTGAAAGAGCGGCATGTGACGGGTTTCAAATAGCGCGCTGCCATCAGCGGGCACGCGGGCACCGGACCGGCGGCCTTTGTCCGCAGGCGTCTTGCCCTTGATTTCAGCCAGGAGAGCCTTGTAACCCTCCTTGCCCAGGAGGTTGCGGGCGTGGAGCCTTCACGGGCCCTTCGGTGCACCTTCCGGCTACGGCGTGCACTCACCCAAGGCGGGACTGCTCCATGTTGATATCTTTGACTCGCATGGTCTGATCCCTCCCCAACCACTTTACAGCCAGCGAGTCCCCCTGACCAGATGTTTTGTCCGCCACTTGAGATGCTGTGGCCGGGAAAGATTGCCACCCGCATCGGCTACCTTCGCCCAACCTTGCATCTGCTTCAGTGGTCAAATACCATGTCACGCCCTAAAATCGCAGAGCTTCACGTTACGGAACGAAGAGATTCGTGGTCAGGTTTTTTCACCCTCTCGTGCTGATGCTTGCCAGCCTGGGCAAGTCGGAAGTGGCCCGGCAAGTCCAGTACCTGTAGGCCGAGAACGAAATCCTCCGGGCGAAACTCCCCAAGAGGGTGACCGTGACGCCTGCGAAGCGCCGCTTACTGAAACTCGGCCGGAAGATGGCCCGCGATCAGAGGCCCAGCGGATTTCGCCTTCGCATCACGTGTTGCACTTGAGCTCAGTGGGCCGGTTCAGGCTCGGAGGCAAGGTCATCTGCGGCCGAACGGAGACCGCGATGATCCCGGAGAACGTCCGCAAGCTCAAGCTGCTCAGCAGGCAATTGACCGAGAGCCTCATGAATGCCGCGTTGTGCGCCAAGGAAATCGGCGAAATCGCACGCGCCGAGATCGATGATCCCGATGGCGGGCCGGGTGCCAATGGCAACGGGCGCCAGCGCAACAGAGCGAATACGCAGCAACGTCCGCTGCTTGACGAAGCCACGCTCTCGGTCATCTGGAGGGGCAGAACGCTCCATCTGGGCCACACACAGGGCTTCTGGCTCCTGGCCCGGCTGGCGCGGCGCCCCAATCAGTACATCACGCACGTCGATCTCCTGGGAGAAATCTGGGACGACGAGTTTACCGACACGAGCGTGCTGCGCGCGGGCGTGCAGCGCCTGCGCGTGAAACTCCGTCGGGGCGGCATGGGCGACCTGGCCGACGCCATCGCCGGCCATCGCGGACGCTACATGCTGAATCTCTCCGCGCGTCACTGAAACGTCACAGCGATGTAGCACGAGACGTCACAGGCATGGCGCATACTCCCTCGCGATGACTGCAGCGACCGCGTTTGCCGACGGCGGAGCGGTGTTGTCGTTTAGACGAGGAGTTGCGCGTATGGATGGCCTGTCCGACCCCGGTGCCCTGCGAGGCAAGCGCTACATCGCTTACGCCCGCTGCGCCAGCAAGCAGGGCTCGACCCAAAGCCTGCGGCGGCAATTTCGCCTCATTCACCAGTTCGGCGACCGCTTCAAGATGCGGTGCGTGGACGAGGTTCGGCACCCCGGAGTGAACGGGCACACCCCGCTGCTCCGGTGGGACCTGTGCGTGCTGCTGGCCCGCAAGTGCAACCAGGACGACTATGACGTGCTGGTCATGGAGGACCCGGCGCGCCTCACTCGAGCGGACGGTTCCGGCAGACTCGAGGCCCTCTTCACGTGCTGCGGGGTACAGATCGTCTACGTGGCGACATGCCAGGCTGGCGGCACCGTTTGGCACAGCCGGAGTGGATGTTCCCGCACGATGTTGTCGACCCCGGCCGTTCGCCGGGAGCGGGCGACACGAATCCGAAAGGTAGCGAAGTGACGATGAGCCAGGGCAAGCAACGGGCGTGGTGGGCAAAGGAAGAAGCGCCGGCAGGCCCGCCCGCGCCACGCTTTCGCGGCGTGGCGTACTACCGACATTCGGCGAAGGATCGCCAGGAGAACTCCGTCGCCATCCAGCAGGAGCTGGTCCAGAAGTGGGCGAGAGAAAACGGCATCGAGATCATTCAGGAATTCGCCGACCGGGGGAAGTCGGGCCTGACCGCCGAAGGGCGCGACGGCTTCAACGACATGCTGGAGAACTGGGTCAAGAAGAGAAACGACTTCGACTTCGTGCTCTGTCTGGACGTCAGCCGTTGGGGCCGGTTCCAGGACATCGACCTGTCCGCCACGTACTGCGCCGAGTGCAAGAAGCACGGCAAGCAGGTGATCTACACCACGCTGGGCATGCCGCGCCCCGACGATCCCCTGTACCCGGTGTACGTGCAGTTCGAGCGATTCCGCGCCGCCCAGCAAAGCAAGGAGCTTAGCGTCAAGGTCTACCACGGCTGCATCAAGATCGCCCAACAGGGGTTCTGGGCCGGGGGCAAGCCGCCATTTGGCATGGATCGCCTGTTGTTGGACGAGACGCGGAAGCGACTGCACGTGCTGGCGTACGGCCAGAAGAAGAGCATTTCCAACCAGCGGGTCACGCTGACGCTAGGCCCGGAGACGGAAGTCGTGACAGTTCGTCGCATGTTCCATGAGTTCATCGACCTGGGCTACACCATGCAGCGGATTTCGCCGTCGGAGACGCTGCGGCTGCCGGGTTTTTCAAGGACGCTGATGGACACGGCTGTCGCTCCGTCACTCGAAGACCGCCTCGGCGTCGCGGGTCCAGTCGGCGATGCGCTTGGTGTTCTTGGCGGTCTGTTCGGCCGCGTTGGCCAGGCGGTCCGTCACGCCACCGGCGCCCAAGCGGGCCGCTTCCAGGGCGCTGAACGTGCCCCGGACACCGATGGTCCGCTTCTCGGCCTCCTCGATGGTTTGCGCGAGGCCTGACAGGTCGAACTTTGGCCCGGCGACCTCCGGCGGCCCCTCGGGCGCGGCCTGCTCGGCGGCGGCGCGTTTCTCGCGGGCCTTGGCGATGGCGTCTTCCCACTGCTGCCGCGCCGCGAGGAGCGCGAGGTACGATTCCGCCTCGTCGGCGCGGTAGTCCTGCTCGTGCCGGCGGCGGGCCTCGGCGGCCTTCCGGCTGATGTCCGTGAGGCCGGCCTCGCGTTCGCGCTCGATTTCGCCCAAGCGCGATTTCATCTGGGCGTCGATGCCGGCAAGTTGGGCGTCGGTCTCGCGGACGATGCGGGCCCGGCTGGCGGCGGCCTCCCGGTCGGCCATCGCTGCGGCGGTCTCATAGTCGAAGGAATCGTCGAAGAGGCTCATCACCTTCAGGATGCCTTTGGTGAGCGTGTTCTGAAGGCTGTTCCACCCCAGGCCCACGAGGCCCGTAAAGACCGTCCACACGGTCTTCATGGTCGCGAGGCACTCGGCCCAGACCTTGGCGATGGCCGATGAGCCGATGACCCAGATGGCCTGGAGGCCGTACCAGGCGTCGGTCGCGGTGTCCAGGAGGTGCTTCTTCCAGTCGAGCCAGTATCCCATGAGCCAGTGGACGCCTTTCTGCCACCAGAGTTTCAGGGTGAGCCAGAGAATCTGGGCCGCCAGGCCGATGGCCCGAATTACCGTCACTTGACAAGAAGTGCATGCAATATTGTCCGCCGCAACTTGACGCTATCTGCACAAAAGGCTGATGGAATTCGCCGCTTCTGCGGTTCCATGTCAACTCACATGGCGGCATCAGCCCATGTCGTTCCGCCAGGTCTATATGCGTAATCATTTTCGTTTTCGGGCGGAAGTTCTTTGAACGGGTTTCTCTCACATGGGATCATGGTAGGCGACAACTGACCGGGCGACGACGCGGCGGCTGATCCCCGACGCGGAGTCCAAGAGACACAGGCCACGTGGGGCCACGTACCCGCGTGGCCTTTTCTTTTGGCCGTGGCTCGGTCGGGTCCGCAGGCGGCGAGGCGTGGTGCCTCGATGCGGCTCATAACCGCACGAATGCTGGTTCGATTCCGGCGCCTGCTACCAGAGAAATGCGGAGGCCGAGATGGCCGACGACTTGGAAAACGTAATCCGTGAAAACGCCGCCGGGCCGGCGGAGGCCCACGGCGATGCGGGCGGCATGAAGCAGCACCCGCTGCCGGATGTGATTGACGCAGACAAGCATTTGGCAGGCAAGACCGCATTTCAGCGAAACCCCGCGAAGGCATTTGTCTGCGTGAAGATGACTCAGCCGGGGACGGTGTGAGCATGGTGTGGTGGAACCCCAAAACGTGGTTTGAAGGCGGCACATCGGGCCGCGTGCCCCGTGTCTGGCGGTTCATCCGCGCCAAGTTCGATTCCGCCCAGACCACGCCCGACAACCGTCGCCACTGGGCCAACGCCGACCTTCTGTCGGCCGACGCGGCCGCGACCCCCGAGATCCGCCGTATCCTCCGCAGCCGCGCGCGGTACGAGGTGGCCAACAACTGCTACGCGCGGGGCATCATCCTGACGCTCGCCAACGATGTCATCGGCACGGGGCCGCGCCTCCAGATGCTTCTCGGCGACGGGGCCGATGCCGGTGTGAACCAGACCATCGAGCGCGAGTTCGCCCGCTGGGCCCGGGCCGCGCGGCTGGCCGAGAAACTCCGCACGATGCGGATGTCCAGGCCATCGGCGCAGGCATGCGCGATGTGGGCCTACGCATCGTCGGCATCGGCACGGCCATGATCACGCCACTCCTGGGGGCCGCCAAGGTGTTCTCCGAGATGGGCGACAGCCTGGCCAAGATGAGCGCCCGAACGGGCGTCAGCGTGGAGGCCCTGTCGGAACTTGCGTTCGCCGCCCAGCAGTCAGGCGCGGACATGGACTCGCTGGAAGTGGGCATCAAGCGGATGCAGCGGGCGATTGTAGAGGCGGCGACCGGGTCGAAGGAGGCCACGGAGACGCTCGCGGCCCTGGGCCTCACGGTAGCGGACCTCTCCGGCCTGTCGCCGGAAGCACAACTGAAACTCATCGCCGAGCGCATCTCGAAGATCGAAAACCCCACCGTCCGCGCTGCCGCCGCCCTGCAACTCTTCGGTCGGTCGGGGACGGGCCTTCTACCGCTGCTGAAGGGCGGTGCCGCCGGCCTCGAGGCGCTCCAGGAGGAGGCCCGGCGGCTGGGCCTGACGATCTCCACGCAGGACGCCAAGGCCGCCGAAAAGTTCCACGACACGTTGAGCGCCCTTTGGCAGACGGTCAAGCGCGGTGTCTTTGCCGTCGGTGCGGCCCTTGCACCCACGCTCTCGGATCTGGCCACGCAGGTGACGGACCTCGTGGTCCGCGCGACCGCGTGGATCAAGGCGAACCGGGGCCTCATCGTCTCGGCCCTGAAACTCGCCGCTGCTGTCGTCGCCGGGGGCGCGGCGCTCGTGGCGCTCGGGTACGCCGTCTCGACCCTGGGCTCCATTTTCACGGGCCTCGGGGCGATCATCGGCGGCGTGGGCACGGCCCTGAGCATCCTTGGGGCGATTCTCGGCGCAATCCTCTCGCCGCTGGGCCTGGTGATCACGGCCGCCGCGGCGCTGGGCGCGTATCTCCTGTGGGCTAGCGGCGCGGGCGGCAAGGCCCTGGCGTGGCTCGGCGAGCGGTTCCAGGACCTTAAGGCCGAGGCTCTCACTGCTTGGCAGGGCATCGCCGACGCCCTCGCGGCGGGCGACACCGCCAAGTGACGTTCGGCGTCCGTGAACGGCCGGGATGATCCCCGGATTCCCCGGGATAAAAGCGCGCGCACTTTCTAAGATGTGCGTGCGGTTTTATCCATTAGACTTGCAGGGAACCGATCATGCCCTCGGCCACAGAACGAGCGAGAGAGGTTCTTGAGAACCACGGCGGAACGCTCCGCACTGGCGGGGCTCTGGCCGCTGGCATTCATCTACGAACGCTCTATGCCATGCGCGACGGCGGCCGGATTGAACAACTTGCCCGAGGCCTGTTTCGACTGGCCGGCCTGCCGCCCCTGGGCGAACCCGATCTGGCTACTGTGGCAAGACGTGTGCCCCATGCCTGGCGTATATAGATGACGCGGAAGTGCTTGCATCCGCAGTGGCGACAGACGAAGCCGCGCAGGGGGGATGCTCTTAACGTCAAGTGTTTCCGCAATAAAACTTGACACCATAGCCTGGATTGTCCGATACTATGGTCATGGCAACCACCGGCCCGACAACCCGGCAACTGAGTGTCGCAGACCAGGTCCGCCAACGCATAGAGCGCGGCGGCGAGCGGCTATGGCGATTGGCCGACTTTGGCAACCTGCCGTTCACCGCGGTAGCGCAGGCGCTGTCGCGGCTCGCCAGGAGCGGGAAGATCGAGCGGCTCAGCAAGGGCATCTATTACCGCTCCCGGCAGACCGCATTCGGCAAGAGTCGGCCCAACCCAGCGGCCATCAGGCAACTCGCTTCCCGGCATAGGTCCCTGTTCCCGGCCGGCGTCGCGGCGGCCAATCTCCTGGGACTTACCGCGCAGAACCCGAAACGCGGAGAACTGGCCACCAGCGGGCTAAGTCTGCCGCGCAAGTTGGTCGGGCAGGATACCCGCATTCATGCCCGCCGCCCCGAAGCATGGTCAAGTCTCACCCAGACCGATGCCGCTCTGCTCGATTTTCTGCGCCGCGGGGGCAGGACGAGCGAACTCTCCGCCGATGAAACCATCCGCAGGGCATGCGAACTGCTCTCCGAAAAGGGGCGATACGAGCGCCTACTCAGGGTCGCGGCTACCGAACCGCCGCGGGTCCGGGCCATGCTTGGCGCTCTGGGCGAGCGGCTTGGCAAGGACAGAAAGAAGATCCGCCGCCTCCGCGACTCTCTGAATCCGCTGTCCCGGTACGATTTCGGCTTGTTGGCCGGCTTACCCAACGCGCGGGCCTGGCAAGCCAAGGAGTGCCGCTGACATGAGGCTCTTTGAGCACGAGGATTTTGAACAGGCCGTGCTTCGCGCGGAAGAGCATTTCCGCCGTCGCGGACTGCGTGCTGCTATTATCGAGAAGGACTACTACGTCACTGAGGCGCTGCGCACCCTGGCGGATGCCGTCGGCGACAAGATCATCTTCAAAGGAGGCACCAGTCTCTCCAAAGGCTGGAACCTGATCCAACGGTTCTCGGAGGATATCGATATCTTCCTTGACCCGCTCGCTTTCACGCCGGCGCTCGGTAAGAACGGAATCGACCGCGAACTCAAACGGGTGCGGGATGCCGTCGCCCGACACCCGGCGCTGGCCTTTGTGGCGGCCGAGAGCCAGACCATCGGGGGCTTCGGACGAGACGACCGCTTCTCGTACAAACAGCGATTCGGCGGTCCCGGTGAAATCACCAACCGCGTTCGGCTCGAGGCGGGCACTGCCAGCGGGCGCGAGCCTACCGTCGTCATTCAGATACGGTCCTACCTCGGCCAGTTCGTCGTTGAGACCGGTCAATCTCTGGATGCCGAGGACGAGACGCCGTTCTCGATGCGGTTGCTCCACTTCCGGCGCACGTTCGTCGAGAAAATGTTCGCCATCCACAGCAAGGTTGAGCTGTTCAAGCGCGAACGGCGTCCCATCGGGGGTTATGCCCGTCACTACTACGACCTCTATCAACTTGCGGGCGAGGCGGAAGTCCTGGCCATGCTCAAGTCCGACGAGTATTCGAGGATCAAGGCCGACTACGATCAGATCAGTCGGGAACATTTTCCGAAGAGTTACTTCTTCCCCGATGACATGCGATTTGCTCGAAGCGATGCGTTGTTTCCGCCGTCGCCCCTTGCCGCCGTTATCGCCGACGAGTACAGGCGACAATGCGAGGCATTGTGCTACGGCCCGTTCCCGACATGGGAAGAGGTCCAGATGCGGTTCAACGCGCTTCGGAACCTGCTGTAGGTTACACGCTCCCTTACGCCCCGGATTTCTCCCATGTTGTCATTCGCCTGCCACAGTTCCGGCACTCCCGCCTGCGGACGAGCCGACCGCCCAAGACGGGCCGAGTATAGATGACGCGGAAGTGCTTGCACCCGCAGTGGCGGCAGACAAGGCCACGCTGGTCCTGCTCGGGCGGCCATACCTTTCGCTCGCCAACCGTCTCGGCCATGTTATCTCCTCCGCAGGTCCTCCTGCGTGTAACGTTTCCGTTGGCGCGATGGAACGCTCTCTCCAGCCGCCTTCACGCCGCACATCGACGCAGCAGCCGCACAGCCAACGAGGCAGTCGAACCAGTGGTTGTCCGGCCGCGTGGGCAGCGGAGACCATTCGCGCACGGTGCCGCCGGGGCCGGTCACGTCGACCCACTTTTCGGACCGGGCGAGATGTTCGGCGATGAGTTCGTGCTGACGGCTGTCTTTCCCGAACAGACTGATACAGCCCCGGTCGCCGGCGGCCGTCGCCAAGCCCTCGTGGACGAACCGCTTCCAGTAGTTCACGTCCACCAGCACATGCGGGAACTGACCCGTCCGCCGGACGTTCGGGACGTACCAGTAGTGCCCGATGGTCTCGCCGGGCTTCTTGGCATACTCGGCGATGGCCTTTCGGCTCGCCCGGATGCCGACGCCCTTGGCGAGCATCATGACGGCCCCGCCCGCCTTGCGTTTCACGTCGGCGACGATGCCGGGCTTATAGCCCATGTCCACCAAGAGCCGGTCAATCTTCATGAGGCTCCCACCGCGGGACCAGTCCTTGGCTAGGTAGGTCGAGACGAGGTGCTCGAGGCCTGCCTGGATAGCCCCATCGACGCCCGCGCCGGGATAGGCCCGCCCCAAGGTCCGCGTGGCGTCGGCCAGGGTGAACGCAGAGCGCCGCTGTTCGGGGAACGCGCCGTAATCGATGACATACCCGGTGAACGTCTCCTCCCATGCGCACACGGCGTAGAAGAGCAGCCGGTCGTGCACGTCGATGAACATCGTAAGTTTCGTTGCCGCCAGGGGCACGTCGCCGCGCCGGCAGCCGCTGGTCTTCTCCATCACCTGGTCCACCGTGAGCGCCTGGTCGCTCACCTGGGGCAGGGCCGGCTCGTTCTGGTACTCGGCGGCGAACGCCTCCGGCCCCACCTTCAGGCGCAGGTTCATCGCGTGCTGGACGGCGCTCACCTCGCCGGCCTTGGTGTCGAACCGCGCGGGCCAGGCGAAGCGGGCGCCCTCGTCCATCGCCGCCTGGCGCCCAACGTAGAACTGCGTGGCGGCGGCCTTGCCTTGCGTGCGGCGGACCTCGGTGTACTCTTCCCAGAGTTTTTCGCTCGTGGGGAATGCGTACACCAGGCGCGTGCATTCCGAGTCCCATTCCGGCGACTTCTCGCGGTCAAGCACCGTGTCTGCGAGATCTCCCTCGTACATCTTCGTGCAGGTCATGAGGGCCGAAATCTGCTCGCCCGGCCCCGCCATGCCCAGGACGTCGCCATTCAGAAGTTCCAGGCGCTTACGTGTCTGGTCGAGCGACCGGGCCGACTCGCGCGTCTGCGGGTCATCCAGCAGGACGAGCGACGGCCGGATGGTCGAGCCGTCCGCCCGTGTGTGCTGCTGGCCGCGCATGTTGGCATCCAAACTCGTGGTCGTGATGATGGAGCCGCAGGAAGGGCTGACGTCGTAGCCGTCCTCGCGCAGGGCCGCCGGCAGGTCGTCGCCCTCGATGGTTGGGAAGACGAGTTTCGACTGGCCCCAGTGGACGTGGGTCAACCGGCCCCGGCAATGCTGCTGAAGTTGCCGCTTCGAGGAATTTTCAAGGCACCGCAGAGGATAGGCCGCCTCAGGGAAATCCGCCAGAAGGAGCGGGTTCTCCAAGATGTGCTTCTTGATGGGCAGCAGAAGTTCCTTCGCCCGGTCATCGGCGGCGCCGATGAGACAGACGAACGGCCGGTATCCATAGAGCACAGCCCAGAGCGCCGCCGAGCGGGCCAGCGTGGTCTTGCCGCTACCGCGCGGCATGGCGAACGCGAAGAGGCCGCCCTCACGGACCGCCTTCTCGATCTTGGCGATGACCCGCAGGTGGTCGTCGGACCACACGCGGTAGAACGCCACCGGGAAATATGTCTCGCAGAACCGCTGGAACGATTCGCCGCAGGCCTGCCGGCGCGGGTAGTTCTCGACCGCGGGGATGGGCGCGATGTCCTGGCTGGCCTTCGTGGCCGCGCGGTTCTTCTCGGCCTGCCGGCGGCGTGCCTCCACGTAGTCGATGGGCGCGGCGCGCGGGCGGTCATGCTCCGTGACGAGCCACCGCACGTACTTGACGAAGTGGATGCGCGTGCCATCGCCGATACGCAGCGCCGCCGCGTCCATCTGACGCCTGAGGCGTGAGCGCGTTAGGACCTGCCCCAGCGGCGTGGCGTTCACCAACTGGAGGAGGTCCGTCTGCGACAGGTTCGTCAGGTCAATCGCCATCCGGCTCCGTCCCTTCGGGACTACGCCGTGACAAGTCCCGGCTTGCCAGGGCGTAGCGCAGCGAAGCCTGGTTCAGCCACGCGGCGTAGTGCACCAGGTTCATCGTCCCGTCGGCCGCGCGCGGCGCCCCCTCGGCCAGATGCTTCCGGACCACGTCCTCGGCCACGCCCAGGAGGCGGGCCACGTCGGCCGCCGTCAGGGCGGTGGGCCTCAGCGTCTGCGGGTTCTCGCGGTTAGCGTCCATAGGAATTCCCAAAGAATCTTTGCCTCATCGCCGTAAGTCGCGCCCCCGGCGCGACATGCGGCGGCGGAAAATATGCATTCCCCTCGATCATTCGCCTTGATTCCTGTCCGAAAGCATGCCCTGATCTACGTGGTGAGGCGAACACGAACGCGAAAGGAGATGCAGATGAAAACGACGCGAATCGAGATCGAAGGCCCGAACGGGACGGCGACCATCCGCCGGGAGGACCGCAGGATCGTCATCACCGGCACGCGCGTGACCAAGGTCGTCGAGCGCCGCGACGGCCAGGGCGTGCCGGTCGGCGAGGCGTTCGAACTGGTGGGCCGGGCGGACAACCGCCAGGCCAACGTCGTCGTGGCCCGGATGCTCCAGAAGTACCTCGATGGCCAGCGGGGCACCGAAGGCGATGTGGCCGAGTACCTGCGGGTCATCGAGACGTTCGCTGACTGATGCACGGGGCGGGGTACGCCCCGCCCGCCCACAGGCCCGCGCGAGCGGACCTGCCGGCGGCCGAGGCGGCCGACATGAAAGGAACATGCGATGGCAAAGCAGACGACGAAGACGACCCTGGCCGAGGAACTCCTCGCCCTGGCCCAGCGCCACGAGCGCCGCTACACGAAGGCCAAGGCCGACCTCCTGGAGGCGGTCCAGACCAACCCCGCCGAGGCCCTGGCCTGGCACGGCGAGGAGATGGCCAAGGTCCAGGAACCCCACGAGCGGACAATGCACGTGGCGGCGCTCCTCAAGGAGCACGCGCCGCATGAGGTCCTCGCGGACATCCAGCAGGAGGTCGAGCGGGGCATCGAGCGGTTCTTCGGCGGCAACTCGACGAGCCAGTTCCAGAACGCCGTCGCCCGCGCCCGGACCGAGGGCCTCGTGGCCCTCAAGCGCGACCTCGACGGCCTGGCCCGCCAGTACAAGGCCTGAACCATGAACCACACGAGCGTAAGGAGAGACGCGATGAAGACGACGCGCAAGACCGAGAGCGTGATGGGCAAGGACTTGAAGGTGAGCGACGTGGTCGTCCGCGGCGGGTACGAGTGGGTCATCGACCGCATTACCTTCGAGCCGGACTTTCCGCGCTATTGCTGCACCTGCCACTGGTCGGGCAACGGCCCCGACCCGGCCTTTTTCAATGACAACTTCGACACCGCCCAGCGCGACGACATCCCCTGGACACGGGTGGTGAGGCCGAGGCCTCGCCGCCTGGTCTGCCGCACCGACGCACCCGCATGGTACGCCACGCAGGCTGGCCGCAAGGTTGAACTCCGCCAGACGGGCACCGACGCGCTCCTGGCGACGATCCGGCCGCCAGCCGCATGGGGCGATGCGTGGGGCTGGAACCTGATCGACGGTGGCGTCCTCGTGGAGCGCGCCGCCCGGTAGGAGATGCCCGGCGACGGGCCGCGCAGGCGGCCCCCAGCCCGGCAATTCCGCCGCAAGGAGATGACCATGAAGAAGCAGGTCCTCAGGATCCGCGAGGCGAACCGCCTCGCCAAGGGCCGCGCGAAGGTGAGCGCCGACCCAGAAGACGCCCGCCTGTGGCGAGTCGAGCGCGACGGCGGCCAGAGCGTCCAGACCCACGAACCCATGACGCGCGAGGCGTGGCTTGGGTTCCTCGACGCGGGTGGGGGCGTGGTCACCACCCAGCAGGCCGAGACGATCCTGCCCGCGATGCAGGCCGCCGTCGGCGCGCTGCACGAGGTCTGGGCGAAGTGCCGCGAGGTTGAGCGGACCCTTGGCCGCGACCTCGATGGGCTGGAAGGTGTCATCCAGGACATGGCGGCGGGTCTGGACGACCCCGAGTCCATCGACGTGGACTACGTCCGCGACGCCATCAACGCCCAGGCCGACGAGTTGGTGGCCGAGGCCGACGCCTGCCCCGGCTGCCGCGAACGGCGGGTGGACAATCTGCTGTGGCAGGACGATGGGGCGGTCAAGTGCACCACCTGCGGCAAGCAGTACATGCCGCCCACGAAGTAGGAGGCTGCCATGTTGACGCTTCGAGAGAGACAAGAGCGGGCCGCACGTCGCGCCGCGAGGATCGCGGCGATGCACGAGGCCATTCGGGCAGCGGCCTGCACCGATAACGAGAGGAGTCTGGTCATGAAGAAGCACGAGGTGAAGGTCGGCGG
>VGYT01000102.1 GCA_016872895.1 Planctomycetota bacterium | reverse complement strand
ATGCCGGTCGTGCTCTGGGAAGCATACCGCGAGGGCTACGACGATTACCGGTACGTCTATACGCTGGAGCGGCTCATCGCCGAAGCGAAGGAGAGCGGGCGACCTGCCGCGCGGACCGCGGCCGCCGCCGCCGAGAAGGAACTCCAGGCAATCTGGAACGCCGTCCGCGTGCAGCCGAAGTACAAGTACGACAACCTGTGGTCGCCGGCGGAGTTCGACGTGTACCGCTGGCTCGTGGCGCAGCAGATCCTGGCGCTACAGGATGCGATGGGGGCCGGCCCCGGCGCGGCAAGCCGGTGACGGGCGCGCGGTCGCGGAAGGTCACCGCTTCTTGGCGGCCTTGCGCGCTCTGCCTCGGGCCTTCGGCGCCGTGGCGGCCTTGCGCGTTCTGCGTCGGGCCTTCCGCGCCTTCGGCGCTGCGGCCGCCTCGCCGGCCTTGCTGGCAAGTATTCTGGCCACTTCCCGCCTGCCGAGTTGCCGCAGCGCGACAAGGGCCCGCCGATTGCGCCCCTGCGGCCGCGCCTTGCCTTGCTCCCAGAAGCCGACGGCTCCCGCCGAGACGCCGACGAGCGCGGCAAGTTCGCTCTGGGTGATGCCCAGGCGCTTGCGGAGTTTCTTGATGAGCAGCGCAGAGAGGCGCGCCGCCTTGACCTCTTCGGGCGGGGCTTCGAGCCTGGCCTGCTCGGTCACCCGCTGGGCCCGGTACTCGGCCCCGAGCCTCGCCAGGGTCGCCGCCGTCTTCCGCAGCGCCGAAACCGCGCGCTTCAGTTGCCGAACGTCTCTGGCGAGCGGAACGCAGACCGCCCGCACCTGTTTCCTGGCCAACCGCGCGATCTCGAACTTCAGCGTCTGTTCCATCCGGCCCATCGTCCACCTCCTTGAAGTACGGGTCATGGGTTCGCCGGGATTCTAGCAGCCGGCGCAGCGCCTTGAAAAGAAGATTATGGCGAATCCTTGACCCCCGCCCCCTCGCGCGTTAGAGTCGCAATCCGGGCCGGGCAGGAAATGAGAATCCTTGCCGGCGATTCCTGTCAGTCAAGCGACTGACCGACCGTGACTCTAGCAGGAGCCGACAATCATGCAACACCACTCGCGGACCACTCGGCGTTCGTTTCTCAAGCGCGCGGGCGCGGCGGGCGCGGGCGTTCTGGCGCTGCCGCACATCCTGTCGTCGGGCACGCTGGGCGCAGGCGCACCCAGCAGGAAACTGAACATCGCGATGCTGGCCTGCGGCAGCCGCAGTCGGCAAATCCTGCCCTCGTTCATCGGCGAGAACATCGTGGCCATCTGCGATGTCAGCGCCAGCCAGATCGCGCAGACGCAGAAGATGGCCGCCGACAAGCACGGCGAGTCCGGCGCGGCCATGGCCAGGGCCAAGGTCTACGAGGACTACCGCAAACTCCTGGAGACCGAAAAGTCGGTGGACGCAGTGGTGGTCGCCGCCGGCCAGCGCTGGCACGTGCCGATGAGCAAGGCGGCGCTGCTGGCCGGCAAACACGTGTTCTGCGAGAAACCGCTCGCCCACAGCGTTGCCGAGGCCCGCGAAATCCGCGAGATCGCCCGCCGCTCCAACCGCGCGACGCAGATCGGGGCCCAGGGCGGCTCGACCGACACGTTCCGGCGCAGCATGGAGGTCATCCAGGCGGGCGTGCTCGGCCAGATTCGCGAAGTGCACTGCTGGATCACCCGCAGTTTTCCGCCCAGCGCGCCGGTCGACCGCAACGCCGACCCGATTCCCGAGGGCCTGAACTGGGATTTCTGGTGCGGACCGTCGCCGCTCCTGCCGTTCAAGAAATACTACCTGGGCGGCTGCCTGGCGTGGGGCCGGTGGCTGGACTTCGGCGACGGTCACCTGGCCGACATGGGCGCGCACGGGCACAATCTGCCGTGGCGCGCGCTCAGGCTCGGCGCGGCCGAGCGCGTGTCGGCCGAGATTTACGAGCCGCTTAAGGACAGTTATCCCTCCGCCACGAAGTTCCGCTGGGACTTCGCCGCGCGCGAAAACTTCGCCCCGGTCGCGATCTGGTGGCACGACGGCCCGAAGGCCGGACCGCCGGAGGAGTTGGCAAAGCAGTTGCTCCCCACCTACGGCAAGGTGCCGAACGACGGCGTGCTGTTCGCCGGCGAAAAAGGCATCCTCTGCTCCAACGCCTGGGGCGTCAACGGCGTCATGAAACTCGCCGGCGAGGAAAAGTGCCGCGGCGTGAACGACCACGAGGCCGCCAAGCCCGTCCCCGTGACCCTGCCGCGCACCAAGGGCCACATGCAGGAATGGCTCGACGCCTGCAAGGGCGGCCCGCCGACATTCCAGGGCTTCGCCACGGCTGCCGACGTCGCCGAGATCGCGATGACCGGCATCGTCGCCCTGCGATTCGGCAAGCCCATCGAGTGGGACAGCAAAGCCCTGAAGGTCAAAGGCGCGCCCCAGGCCGACCCGCTGATCCACCGCGAGCAGCGAAAGAAGTGGCTGTAAGCGCCTTGCCCACCCTGCGCTACGACGCCGCTTCGCGGGTTCAAGGCGGCCCGGCCCGCCGCGAATCAAACCGGAAACGGCCCCGGCGCCGGCAAGAACGCGCTTAGCCATGTAGAAATGGTGGAGGCGGTGGGAATCGAACCCACGTCCGGATGCCCGGGACCTGAAGCCTCTACGCGAGTAGTCGGTCTTTCGGGTCTCGGCCGCCGGGGGCCCGACCGACAGGATTCCGGCGGCCCAGCCGGGACTTTTTCTCGCCGACGTCGCACCCGGCGGACTGGTCGGCCAGCCCGTGTGTTGACGTTCGTCCCCGGCCCACGGGCGAACCGGGGCGAACGCGGCTGCCTTAGTTAGGCGGCCATTGCCATGTTAGGATTGGCATTTTACTTGTGCCGGCTGTTTTAAGAGGGTGCCGACGACCTCTTCGCGCCACTTCAAGCCCGCCAGGGCCCCGTCGATACCGATCGCCCCCACGCGGACTTTCCACTGTCCAGTTTACCCCATGCGCGGCTGCGAATCAAGGACGCCATGCGGAAAGTGCCCGGGCGCCTGCGCGGCTGAGCACGTAAGTGCTTGAACAAAAAGGAGATACAGACGGGCCCCCGCGCCGATTTTTCCCTGGACGTTAGCCTTCTGTTAGGGTATCATTGCGAAGGAGAAAAGGCCGACGGCGAAGGCCTGAACCCGTCGCCGGTCGCTTGTCATCAGTCATTTGCATTTATGTGAGATGCAACATGCAGCCGCCCAGGCGCAATTCGACTCAGTCCCCCGCGGCGCCGCCGGCCATCTTCCTGGTGGACATCGACGCCTTCTTCGCCCAGGTCGAGCAGATTTTGCGGCCGGAACTGGCGGGCCGGCCGGTCGTCGTCGGGGGCCTCGTTACCGACCGCAGCGTCGTCGCATCCGCCAGTTACGAGGCCCGCGCCCGGGGCGTTAAGACGGCCATGCCCATCGCCCAGGCGCACCGCATCTGCCCCGATGCGGCCTTCCTGCGCGGCAACTTTCACGCCTACGCGCGGTTCTCGGAGGCCATGATGGACCTCTGCCGCCGCTACACGCCCCTCGTGGAGGCCGTGTCGCTCGACGAGGCGTACCTGAACGTCACGGGCTGCCGGCGGCTCTTCCAGGCGCAGGGCGTCGTCAGCAGCGCGGCCGATCCCTGGCCGCTGGAGGCGGCCGAGCACCTGAAGCGCACCATCCGGCGCGAACTCGGCCTCGCGGTGACCATCGGCGTCGGCACGAGCCGCCTGGTGGCCAAGATCGCGTGCGACTACGCCAAGCCCAGCGGCATCGCGTGGATTCATCCGGGCAGGGAGGAGCGGTTCCTGGCCCCCCTGCCCCTGGCGGAACTGCCGGGCATCGGCCCGAAGACCGCCGAGCGCCTCGCGCGGTACAACCTGCGGCAGATCGGCGACCTGGCGCGCATCCCCGCGGCGCTGGTGGCCGGGCACTTCGGCCCCGCCGGCGAAGCCCTTGCCGCCCGGGCTCGCGGCTGCGACCCCACGCCCGTGGACCCCGACCCCGGCGGCCCCAAGTCCATCAGCCGCCAGGCCACCTTCCAGGCCAACCTCATCGACCGCGGGCCGATGAAGGCCATGCTCTATTACCTCCTGGAGCGGGCCTGCCGGCAACTGCGCGGCGCGGGCCTGCTGGCGCGGACCGTTACCGTGAAGGTCCGGTACGCGGATTTCCGCACCGAGGCCCGCGGCCGCAGCCTGCCGACCTTCTCGGACCACGACGACGACTTCTGGCCAGTGGCATCGGCATTATTCAATAAAGTGCATACGCGGCGGGTGGGCGTGCGGCTGGTGGGGGTGGCGCTCGGGCACTTCGCCCCGGCCGGGCGGCAACTGGACCTTTTCGGCGAGCGCAGGTACGAGCGGCGCTCGCGGCTGTACCGTGCCATCGACGGCCTGCGGCGGCGGTTCGGCTTCAGCGTCCTCGTGACCGGGCGGGCGATTGAACTTCTCGCGACGCACGACCGCGATGAACACGGCTTCCGCCTGCGCACGGCCTGCTTGTCGCGATAACCCGTTAGTGCTCCGTCCCCTGCTCAATTGGGGGGTGGCATGCCCGCGGCATCCGTTCCGCGGGCATGCATGCCCACGCAACGACGGCCCGCGAAGGCGGGCAGGCCGCGGGCATGCCACCCGGCTGAACGTCATGGCGATGAAACGCACAACCTCAACCGGCTTCGTCCACCTGGTGGTGCGAAGCGAACACTCGCACCTCTACGGGGCGAGCCGCCTGGATGAACTCATCCAGGCCGCGCTGGCCCTGGGGTACCGCGACCTGGCGCTGACGGACCGCGGCGGCCTCTACGGGGCCATCGCCTTCTACCAGAAGGCCCGCCAGGCGGGCCTGAAGCCCATCCTGGGCGTGGAACTCGTTCAGCCAACAACCGGCGCGGCGGGTGCGCGTGCGCTGCCGCGCGGCGGGTCTCCCGACCCGCCGCGCGAAGATGCCGACGAGCCGCCCCTCGAACACCCCACGGCCTGCCCGCCGGCAGGCGGGGCCGGGCAAGCCGGCCGTGCCACACCGCCCGGCCGCGCCGCCCCTCATGGCCGCGCGCGGGCCGTCTGCCTCGCGCGGGACCTCGCCGGCTACCGCACTCTGTGCCGGCTGACGACCGCGCTGCACCTGGCGCCGGATTTCGACCTGGCCGAGGCCCTGGCGGCCGACCACGAAGACATCTACGCGCTTGCGCCCGATGCAGCGCTTCTGGCCCGGCTGGCCGGGCGCCTGCCGCCGGGGCGCCTTCTGGCGCTTATCGAGGAGTTCGGCGACCGCTCGATGCGCCTCAGGAACGAGGGCCTGGCGCGGGCCGCGTCGCGCCGCCGCATTCCCCTCGTCGGCGGCGGGGCCGTGGCCTTTCACGTTCCCGGCCGCTACGAGGTCCACCGCACGCTGCGAGCCATCGCTGCGATGGCGACCGTGGCCGACGTGCCGCAGCGGGAACTCGCGCACCCTCAATCGCACCTCAAGGGCCCCGACGAGATGGCTGCCCTCCTGGAACGCTACCCCGAGGCGGCCCTGAACGCCGTCCGCATCGCGGCCGACTGCAACCTGGAACTGCCGCTGGGCCGGCCGGTTTTCCCCCAGGCCGACGTGCCGAAGGGCAAGACGGCCTGCTCGCACCTGGCGGACCTGGCCTTCGCGGGCCTGCGGGAGCGATACCGGCCGCCGCGCGCGGATGCCGCCGCGCGGCTGCGGCGTGAACTGGCGGTCATCGGCCGCCTGGGCTTCTGCGGCTACTTCCTCATCCTGGCGGAGATCGCGGCGTGGGCGCGCGGCCGGGGCATCGCGTGCGTGGCGCGCGGCTCGGCCGCGGGCAGCCTCACGGCGTACTGCCTCGGCATCTCCGGCGTGGACCCGTTGAAATATGGCCTGTTGTTTGAGAGGTTCCTGAACCTCGAACGGGCCGACTGCCCCGACATCGACCTCGACATCGACTGGCGCCGCCGAGACGAGGTCATCCGCCACGTGTACGACCGCCACGGGGCGGCCCGCGCGGCCATGATCTCCACGCACCAGACGTTCCAGGCCCGCAGCGCCTTCCGGGAGGCGGCCAAGGCGCACGGCCTGCCGCCGGAGGAGGTGGATCGCCTGTCGCGGCGGCTGCCGCACTTCTCGGCCGCGGGCATCGCGGACGCGGTCGTCTCGTTCCCGGAGTGCCGCGACTTTCCGCTCGCCCGGCCGGACGTCGCGCGCATCGTGCGCATCGCGGCGCTCATGGACGGCCTGCCGCGGCACCTGAGCGTCCACGTGGGCGGCCTGGTCATTGCCGACCGGCCGCTGACGGACTACCTGCCGCTTCAGCCGGCCGCCAAGGGCATCGTCATCGCCCAGTACGAGGCCGGGGCGGTCGAGGCCCTGGGCCTGGTGAAGATGGACCTGCTGGCGCAGCGGTCGCTCGCCATCCTGGAGACGGCCGCCCGCGAGGTCGAGAGGAACTACGGCATTCATGTTGATGTATCGGCAATCGACGACGGCGACGCGGCCGCGGCCGCCATCCTCGCTCGCGGCGACACGTTCGGGTGCTTCCAGATAGAGTCGCCCGGCATGCGGAACCTGCTGCGCCAGATGCGTGCCCGCGGGCGGATGGACGTCATCCTGGGCCTCTCGCTCATCCGCCCAGGGCCGGCCTCCAGCGGCATGAAGGACCGTTTCGTGCGGTGCCGCCGCGGCCTGGAGGCGCCGGAGTTCCTCCACCCCGCCTTGCGCAGCGTCCTGGGCGAGACGTGCGGCGTGATGCTCTACCAGGAGGACGTGCTGCGCGTGGCCCACGCGGCGGCGGGCCGTACGCTGGCCGAGGCCGACCGCCTTCGCAAGGACCTCGGCAAGGGACCCGGCGCCCCGGAGGTGCGCGCCTGGCGCGAGCGGTTCCTGCAAGGCGCGCTGGCGGGCGGCGCCACGCCCAGCCAGGCCCGGGCCATCTGGGACCGCATCTGCCAGTTTGCCGCTTACTCCTACTGCAAGGCCCACGCATGCACTTATGGAGAAATCGCGTACCGCGCGGCGTACCTGCGGGCGCGGTGGCCGGCGGAGTTCGCCGCGGCCGTCCTGGCGAACCGGGCGGGCTACTACGAGCGCAGAACATACGTGGAGGACGCCCGCCGCCACGGCGTACCCATCCTGGGGCCCGACGTCAACGCCTCCGGCGTCGAACCTTCGACCGGGTGGGCGCAGCCCGACCGTGCGCCCCTGTCCGATTGCGGCCTGCCCCGCCGCGTGGCCCTGCGGCTGGGCCTGATGGATGTACGGGGCCTGTCGGAGCGGGCCATGCGCGCCATCGTGTCCGCGCGGCGGGAGGGCGGCCCGTACCGCTCCGTGGCGGACCTGCTGGGGCGGGTGAAACTTTCGCGCGAAGAGTCCGAGAACCTGGCGCTGGCCGGGGCGATGGACGGCCTGGCGGGCAACCGTCCGCGGGCCTTGTGGCAAGTCCACGCGGCGATGGCCGCTCCGGCTGCGGCGGCCGCGCTCCTCCTGGACCCGGCCGCGGCGCCCGACCCGCCGCCCTGCCCCGATTTGCCCGACTATTCGCCGCTCCAGAAACTCCTTATCGAGGAGCACGTCCTCGGCATGACGCCCTCGGCCAGCCCGATGGCGGCGTACCGAAGCGCCATCGTTGCGAATTCGAGCCCGCTGCGGCAGCAGCGGGATATCTCCATTCTTGTGATTTCCGACCTGCCGCGCCGCGCCGGCCGCACGGTCGCCGTGGCCGGGGTCCTTTTCGCCGAGCGGCGGGCCCGCACCCGGACGGGCGAGTTCATGAAGTTCATCAGCCTGGAGGACGAGACCGGCGTGGTCGAGGCCGTCCTTCTGCCCGACGCCTACCAGCGCCTGGGGGCGCGCCTGACGACCCGCGGGCCGTACATCGTCACGGGCACGGTGGAAGACCACCTGGGGGCCGTCTCGCTCGTCGTCTCGGACCTGCGCCGGTTCCGGGCGGACGACGCTGCTTCTTGTCAGAGCAGCGGCCGTCAGGGAGCGGTGACGTTGGCCTGCGCCAGCCACGGCCACGACCACGGCGCCGCTCCCTCGCGGTCGCGGCCCGGATTACCCCACTGACCGAGCGATCAGGGCCCGCCCCTGTTTCGCCTTGAGTGGGCGCGCCAGCGGCCATATAATTCGCGGCCGCGCGAAAGAATTGCAACCGGACCAGGGGCACGTGAAGGGTGCGGACCTTATGCCCAGGACGCTCATCCATAAGATTCTCCAGGCCCACCTCGTGGACGGCCGCCTGGAGGCCGGCGAGACGATCGGCATCCGCATCGACCAGACGCTCACCCAGGACATCACCGGCACCATGACCATGATGGAATACGAGGCCATGGGCGCCCCGCGGCCCGCCACGGAGTTATCGGTAAATTATGTCGATCACAACATGATGCAACTCGGCTTCGAGAACGCCGACGACCACGAGTTCCTGCGCACATTCTCGGCCCGCCACGGGATGGTCTTCTCGAAGCCCGGCAACGGCATCTGCCACCAGGTGCACCTGGAGCGCTTCAGCGTCCCCGGCAAGACGCTCCTGGGGGCCGACAGCCACACGCCCACGTGCGGCGGGGCGGGCATGGTCGCCATCGGGGCGGGCGGCCTCGACGTGGCCCTGGCCATCGCCGGCCGGCCGTTCTTCCTGGCGTGCCCGAAGGTACTGCTCGTCAGCCTCATCGGCCGCCTGCGGCCGTTCGTCACCGCCAAGGACGTTATCCTGAAACTCCTCTCCATCCTGACCACGAAGGGGAACGTGGGCTGGGTCCTGGAGTACGGCGGCCCGGGCGTGCGGACGCTGAGCGTACCGGAGCGGGCCACCATCACAAACATGGGCGCCGAACTGGGCGTGACGACCTCAGTGTTTCCGAGCGATGAGGTCACGCGCCGGTTCCTGCGCCGGCAGGGCCGCGCGAAGACCTGGCGGCCCCTGGCCGCCGACCGCGGCGCCGCGTACGACCGCGTGATTGAACTCGACCTCGGGAAGGTCGAGCCGATGGTCGCCTGCCCGCACTCGCCCGACAACGTCAAAACCGTGCGCGAGGCCGGGCCGGTTCCGGTCAACCAGGTGTGCATCGGCAGTTGCACGAACTCCAGTATCCGCGACCTGCTCACAGTGGCGGCGATGCTCAAGGGCCGCGCGGCCCGCCCGGAGGTCGGGCTGGTGGTGGCGCCCGGCTCGCGGCAGGTGCTCCAGAACATTGCGCGGACGGACGCGCTTCACACTCTCCTGGCCGCCGGGGCGCGCCTGGACGAGGCGGCCTGCGGCTTCTGCATCGGCGCCGCCCAGGCCCCGCAGACGGGCGCGGTGAGCGTCCGCACTTCGAATCGCAACTTCGAGGGCCGCAGCGGCACCAAGACCGCGGGCGTGTACCTCGCGAGTCCCGAGACGGCCGCCGCGTGCGCCCTGACGGGCCGCCTGACGGACCCGCGCGACCTCAAGATGCGCTATCCGCGCGTAAAGGAGCCGGAGCGGCTGCTGGTGGACGACTCGATGATCCTCGCGCCGCCGAAGGGCCGCTCGAAGGTCGAGGTCTTCCGCGGGCCGAACCTTGTCGGCCCCGCGCCGATGGACGCCCTGCCCGACCGGCTGGCCGGGCCGGCGGCGCTCGTGCTCGGCGACAAGATCACCACCGACCACATCATGCCCGCGGGCCACCTGGCGATTTACCGCAGCAACGTGCCGAAGTACGCCTCGTACGTATTCTACCGGGTGGACCCGTCGTTCGCCGCGCGCTCGATCGAGGCCCGCGACCGCGGCAAGGCCGTCTTCATCGTCGCGGGCGAAAGTTACGGCCAGGGCTCCAGCCGCGAGCATGCCGCGCTGTGCCCCAGGTTCCTCGGCGTGCGGGCGGTCATCGCCCGAAGCATCGAACGCATCCACCAGGCGAACCTGGTGAACTTCGGCATCCTGCCGCTCGTGTTCGCCGACGGGAATGACGCCGCGCGAATCCGGCCGGGCGACGAACTGGAACTCGACGGCCTGCGGGCCGCCGTGCGGGCGGGCGGGGCCATCGCGGTCCGCAACGCGACGCAGAACTTCTTCTTCGAGGCGCGCCTCGCGGCCGCGGAGCGGCAGCGCGAGATACTCCTGGCGGGCGGCGTGCTGAACACCGTGCGGCAGAATTGTTAATGACTAACGCCCTTGCCGTGCGAAAAAAAGCCTCCCGGGAAGTGCTTCCCAGGAGGCTCCTGCCTCGCCCGCGCCGGCATACCTGCCGTGTCCCTAGCAGAGCGCCAGGTATGTCGCGAGCGTGAGAATCAGAATCTTCAGCCTGCGAATCAGGTCGGCCCTGTCCATCGTCTTGGTCCGTTACGTAAGTGCCGCATGGAAATATACCTGAAATCCGGCGAAAGGCAAATCGGACGGGCAGGATGTCATAATAGGCAAGACGGGCAAGACAGGGGGGCTCCAATTCGCCCCCATGCGCATCGCGCGGGGGGCATTCCTGCCCGCCGCCAACTTCGCAATGGACATCCTCAAGCGGCGGCGTATAATTTGCGAACTGAAGCGGCGGCACAGGCCCGCGAGGGCGGGTCTTGGGCGGCCCGGAGGAAACCCATGAAAGAACAGGTCGAGGCCGTCATCGGCGAAATCCGCCCCCTCCTCCAGGGAGACGGCGGCGATATAGAACTCGTGGGCATCGAGGACGGCGTCGTCAAGGTGCGCCTCCGCGGCGCCTGTGCCGGATGCCCAGGCGCACAGATGACCCTCAAGATGGCCGTGGAACGCAGGATCAAGGCCCGGGTGCCCGAGGTCCAGCGCGTGGAAAGCGTATGACCGCCCCGGTCATGGCCTCGCAGCACAAGGAAAGGAGCCGGTTGTGGCGTACAAGATCAGCGATGAGTGCGTGTCGTGCGGGTCGTGTGAATCGGAGTGCGAGGCCCAGGCCATCAGCCAGGGCGACTCGAAGTACGTCATAGATGCCGCAAAGTGCACCGACTGCGGCTCCTGCGCCAAGGTGTGCCCGACTGAGTGCATCAGCAAGGCATGATCGCCGCGAGTACGGAGAACTCTGCGAGGCTGCCCCGCCGCATTCGGCGGCCGGCGGCCTCGCATTTTTCGCCTCCGGGAGGGCCAACCCTGCCGTGACACCTGCCGCGGACTACGCCGGGGCCATTGCCGCCTTCCGCTGCACCAGCGCTATCGCCATGACCACGCACAGCAAGCCCGACGGCGACGCGCTGGGCTGCGTCGCCGCGCTCAGGCGGTGGCTGGTGGACCTCGGTAAGACCGTGACGGTCGTCGTTCCGACCGCTCCGCCGCCCAAGTACGACTTTCTGGATCCCGACCGCGCCGTGCGCGTGGCCGGGCGCGACGTGGACCCCGCGGCGCTCGCGCGGCCGGACCTGGTGTGCATTGTGGATACCGCCACGCGCCAGCAACTTGCGGGGGTGGAGGCGCTGGTGGGATGCGGGGCGCCGGTGCTCGTCATCGACCACCACCGCACGCGCGACGTGCCTGCGAACGTGCTCCTGGCGGAACCGACCGCGCCGGCGGCGGCCACGATTGTGTACCGGCTCTTGCGCGAGGCGGGGGCCGCCATCGACGCAAAGACGGCTACGTACCTGTTCGTGGGGCTGGCGCTCGACACCGATTGGTTCCGCCTGCCGACGACCGACGCCGAGACGCTTCGCCTGGCCGCCGCACTCGTGGACGCCGGCGCACGCCCGGCCGACATTTACGACCGCCTGTACATGAGCGAGGACCTGGGGCGGATGCGACTCAGGGGCCGCGCCGTCGAGGCCCTCCGCCCGGCGCTGGGCGGCCGCGCCTACATCATGAGACTGACGCAGGAGATGTTCCGCAGATACGGCGTGGACACCAGCGACACCGAGGACCTCATCAACGAGTGCATGCGGCTGCGCGGCGGGCTGGTCGGCGCGCTTCTTGTAGAGGCCCCGGACGGCGAGATACGGGTAAGCCTGCGGTGCCGGCCTCCGCTGAGCATCCTGCCCGTGGCCGAGAAATTCGGCGGCGGCGGGCACCACCGGGCCGCGGGCTTCCGGCTGCGGGCATCGCTCGACGAGGCGGAATCGCGGCTGCTAGAAGCCCTGCGCGAGATCCTGCCCGACGTTTAGCCGCAGCGGTTCGCGGGCCGCGGGCGTCAGATCGCGGCCAGGTAGCCCGCTTGAGCCAACCTCGCCCCCCGCCGAACCTGCGCCCCGCCCCGCGGCGGCGGCTAGAAGGTCTTGCCCTTGCTCGAAGGCCGTCACCCGCGCCAGGTGCGCTCGACCCAGCCGGTATCGACGCGGCCGCTCGCGTAGTCCGGGTTGGCCATCATCTGCTGGTGGAACGGGATGGTTGTGCGGACGCCCTCTATGACGAACTCGGCCAGTGCGCGGCGGGTGGTGGCGATTGCGGCTGCGCGCGTCGGCCGGTGCACGACGAGTTTGGCGATCATGGAGTCGTAGTGCGGCGAGATGGTCCACCCGTCGCAGCAGTGCGTGTCGACGCGCACGCCCGGGCCGCCCGGCACGCAGAACTTCTCCAGCCGTCCGGGGGACGGGCGGAAGTCGTTGGCCGGGTCCTCGGCATTGATGCGGCACTCGATGGCGCAGCCGCGCTGCACGATGTCGCGCTGCCTTATGCCCAGCGCCTCGCCCGCCGCCACGCGGATCTGCTGCTGCACCAGGTCCGCGCCGGTCACCATCTCGGTCACGGGGTGCTCGACCTGGACGCGCGCGTTCACTTCGAGCAGGTAGAACGTCTCCTTGGAGTCGACGAGGAACTCGACGGTGCCGGCGTTGGTGTAGCCGGCCTCGGCGGCGAGGCGTACGGCGGCCTCGCAGAGTTTCTCGCGCGTGCGGGGCGAGAGGCCGGGCGAGGGCGACTCCTCCACGAGTTTCTGGTGCCGCCGCTGGAGCGAGCAGTCGCGCTCCCACAGATGCACATGATTACCGTAGTTATCGCCTAGTATCTGGACCTCGACGTGGCGTGCGCCCTCGATGTACTTCTCGAGGTACACCCGCCCGTCCTTGAAGGCGGCCTCGGCCTCGCTGCGGCCCTGGCGTACGGCCTGCGTCAGGCTGATGTCGTTGTGTGCGATGCGCATGCCGCGCCCGCCCCCGCCCGCCGCGGCCTTGACCAGCACGGGGTAACCGATCTCGCGTGCCACGGCCAGGGCCTCGGCCTCGCCCTCCAGGACATCCTCGGAGCCGGGGATGGTGTAAATCTTGGCCTTGCGGGCCAGGCGCTTGCACTCGACCTTGTCGCCCACCAGGCGCATGGCCTCGACGCTCGGCCCGATAAACTCGATGTTGCACGAGCGGCAGACCTCGGCGAAGTGGGGATTCTCGGCCAGGAACCCGTAGCCGGGGTGGATGGCGTCCACGTCGGCCACCTCGGCGGCCGAGACGAGGCGGGCGATGTTCAGGTACGACTGCGCCGCCGCCGCCGGCCCGATGCAAATGGTCGCGTCGGCCAGCGCCAGGTACCGCGCCTCGCGGTCGGCCTCCGAGTAGACGGCCACGGCCTCGATGCCGAGGTCGCGGCAGGCCCGGATGACCCGAAGGGCGATCTCTCCGCGATTGGCCACCAGGATGCGCGAGAACATGCCTACCCTCCGGCCTACTCCGGCCGTACGGCGAACAGCGGCTGGCCGAACTCCACGGCCTGAGCGCTCTTCACGAGGACCCGCTCGATCGTGCCGCTCATCTCCGCCCGGATCTCATTGAAGACCTTCATCGCCTCAATGACGCAGACGACCGTGTCTTCGCTGACGTGGTCCCCCACCTTGACGTACGGCGGCGCATCGGGGCCGGATGCGGCGTAATAGGTGCCGACCATGGGCGACTTGACGGCGGGCAAGTCCGCCGCCCTGGCCTCGGCGGCGGCAGCGCCCGGCGCCGCCGGCGCCGGACCCGCCGCGGGGATCACCGGCACAACCGGCGCTGCCACCGGCACGACCGACACGGCCGGGGCAGGCGTCGCGCCGCCCTTCCGGAGCCGCACGGCCATGTCGTCCTGCTCCACTTCCAGTTCCGCCAGGTCGTGCTGGCTCATCAGCGCCGCCAGTTGCCGGACGGTCTCCAGGTCGATCTTCCCGGAGACGTGCGCGGCCGGCCCCTGCTTCTCGGCATGTTTGTCGTCGGCCATGATTGTCCTCCCCTTTCGGCCGCGCACGCAGCCCCGGCGGGCGCACAAGGCGGCGCCCCGGCCGGACGGCGTGGTGGATGGTCAGCGTCGGCCACCGGCGGCGACGGCTACAGCACCATCGCCTCGGGGTCCTTCTCCAGGTGCGTGAGGATTTCGGGCCCGTTGGGCCTGATGAGAACGTCATCCTCGATGCGGATGCCGAACCGGCCTCGCAGGTAAATGCCCGGCTCGATCGTGACCACCATGCCGGGTTCCAGCCGACCCTTCGAGCCGCGGGCCAGCGCCGGCGGCTCGTGGACCTGGCGGCCGAAACCGTGGCCGGTGCCGTGCTGGAACCGGCGGCCGAAGCCCGCCTCGTGGATGACACGTCGGGCGGCCGCATCCACGTCCGCCAGCGCCGCCCCGGGGCGTGCCGCCTCCGTGGCCGCGGCCTGCGCGCCCAGCACCAGGCCGCACACGCGGCGAACGTCGGGGCGGATTCTACCGGCGAACAGCACCCGTGTCAAGTCGCACAAGTACCCGCCCACCTGCGCCCCGAAATCGACGAGCAGCACCGAGCCGCGCTTCAGACGCCGGCCGCCCGGCCGCGCGTGCGGCATGGCGGCCGTGGCGTCGGCGGCCACGATGGTGGGGAACGCCGGCGCATCCGCCCCGGCCAGGCGCATCCGGTGGTCGAGGTCCGCCGCCAGCGCCTTCTCGGTCATGCCTAGTTTCACATATCTTCTGAATTCGTTAAACGCCGCCTCGGCCGCGGCGA
>VGYT01000101.1 GCA_016872895.1 Planctomycetota bacterium | reverse complement strand
ATCGGCCAGCAGGTCCAGTGTGCCGCGCGCGAGTTCGATTGCCCGGCCGATGGCGGCCTGGCGCTGGCTGAACTGGCCGTCCAGGCGGGCCAGGCTCGCGCGGAACTCATCCTCCAGGGCGAGGCGCTTGCGGACCTTCTCCATCGCCGCCGCCGCGTCCAGGCGGCCGTCGGCCCCGGCCGACTGCGCGAGCGACGCCGCAAGGGCCGCGTCCAACTCGCGGCGCTTGTCGGCCGCAAGTTGGGTCTTGACCTTCTCGTGGTATGCAGCCATTTCGCCCTGGTACTGGACCATGGCGTCCAGTTGCAGGCGCTGGCTGCGCTGGACGGCCGCCGGCGCCGCGCAGCCGCAGGCTAGAGCGCAGGCCGCAAGGCCCGCGGCGATGACGGCGGCGGCTCTTGTGCGTGTGCGGGTCATGGCGATCCTCCTTTTGTCTGGCTGCGGGCGGCGGCGGCCAACTGGCGCACCTCGCTGCGCAGGTCTTTTATGTCGTCGCGCATCTCCGCGCGTGCGGCGGCCACCATCTGGACCGTGGCGGGGTGCGGCTGCGCGGTGTGCTGCTCCAGCCAGTAGGCGATGCCGGCCACGTTCAGGCCGGCCGTCGCGAGTTGCCCGCCCACCAGCAGGCCGATGACCAGGCGCCTCAAGGAGCGGATCTCCTCCCACGTCCGCTCGTTGGCCGCACGCTGCTCCCTGTGAAGGGCGGCGCAGAGGTCGCGCGTAACGTACCGTTCGCGCACTTGCGGCGGATCAGGCGCGGTACTCAAGGTTCACCTCCACGATGAGGCGCATCGGGCCGGCGGCGGCAAGCCCCTCGCGGTACGAACTCGTGTAGTTGGGGCCGGGCGGGTTCCAGGCGGGCCTGTCGGCCGCGTCGGGCCGCGTCGAGCGGATGACGAAGACCGAGTCGCCGTCCGTCCGGATAGACGGGGCCGGCACGTCGAAGCGCTTGGTCCCGTAGTCGTCCGAGGCGAACGTGCCGAGGGCGTTTCCGTCGCCGTCGATCACCTCGGCCGTGAACGTGCCCTGGTAGTCGGCCTGGCCGGCGGGCGCAGCCGTCGCGAAGTCCAGCCAGGCGCAAGCCACCTCGCAGCCGGCGAGCGCCTCGGTGGCGAACGACATGGCAAACTGGCGCGACTCAAGCAGCCAGTGCTGGTTGGAGCCGTCGTCGAAGACCTGGCCGCCCATGCCCGCGTCGTACTCAAGTTCAACGGTCTGGCCGTCGTCTTCGCCGTCGAAGAGTGCGAACGTGGCCGCACGCTCCTGGGGCCACGAGGCGATGCCCGTCGTCAGCCGGTACACGCTGTCGCGGCGCTGGCTGGCGGAGAACGTCGGCAGGATGCGCAGGCGATTGAGCGTGTTGGCGGCGTGGTACAGTTCGCCGAAGATGACCGCCGCCGCGGGCGACCACGGGTTCAGCGGCTGGCCCTGGCCGTCCTCGGCCGTCAGGTCCCACGTCCAGCCGGCCGCGCCGAAGGCGTCCTGGCACAGGTTCGCCAGCGTGTACAGATCGTCTCGCGCCAGGTCCCACCACCGCAGCGGCCAGGCCAGCGTGAGCATCTCCTGGACCTGGTGCTGCAAGTTGGCGACTGTCCGCAAGACAGGCGAGCCGCCCTTCGGCGTGCCGCGCAGGGGCCCCCAGCGGCTGAAGTGCCCGGGCACCCACCCGGCCGGGACGAGGGTATTGCGCTCCGCCAGGGCGGCGCGCATCTCGTTCAGCACGCACGCGGCGTCGATCGGGTCGAAGCGCTCGGTCGGCCAGCGGTCGGGCGTCCAGGGCATTGTTACGGTCTTTCGTTTACTGTGGTGGCGGGTCAGGAGACCCGCCACCCGTAACTGACGCGAGCCTCGCGGCGGGTCTCCTGGCCCGCCGCGCCCGCGGCGCTACACCATGCGCGGCGGGTGCAGGAGCATGGCCCAGCCCGCGGGTGTTCCGAAGATCCACACGTAGCGGTCGAAGTCTTCCGGCCCGGCCAGGTAGCCCGCCTCCTCGCCCCAGAGTTCGCCGAGGTTCGGCACGCCGGCCAGTGGAGGCCCGTCGTCCACGAAGCCCGCCTCCTCGCGCCGCACCGGCTGCACGGTGTAGTAGCCCGCGTCGTATGACTCGATGCGAGCCAGCCGCGCGGGCGGCACAGCCGCGTATGCGAGGTACACGAAGTCGGGCGGCTCGCCGCGGTCCAGGCGCTCCTCGGCGCGGACGACCGTGCCGGAGGCCAGGCCGTGCGTTCCCTGGCCGGCCTCGGCCGCGTTGTGCAGGACGACCCCCTCCAGGCCGCCGGGCACGGGCTGCCACGTCATGTGTCCGTCCTGGTCGGCGCCGGCTGGGCGGACTTCGTCGGCGTAGTACCGCTCGTCGGGCGGGTCGCCGGGCGAGGCGCCCGTTGTGCGCAGCCACAGAAGGCGGCAGGGCGGCCCGCCGGGGGTGACCTCGCTTCGCTGCTCGCGGCCGCGATGGTCCCCGGCCCTCCGCTCTTCTTGGCCGTCGAGGGCGGCGGCCGCGCCGTAGATTTTCGGCCTGTCGCTTCTCATCTTTGTCCTTTGTTATTTGTCATTTGCCACTTGCCACTGGCCACTTGTAACGGCAACAACAACCGCAAGTCGTTGGTAACAAGTGGCAAGTGGCCAGTGACAAGTGGCAGCCGTTAAGTGGCAAGTGACAAATGACAGCAGTTGATTTACTCCAGTTCGAGTTCCGTTCGCGGCAGCGGGGCGAAGTCCCAGCGCAGGCGCGCGATGGTCGGGGCCGACTCGTACCCCACCTCCTGCCGCGCAAGGTCCAGCCGCCGCCCACGGACGCCCAGCAGCCGCTGACCGACGCGGTATCCGAGCGCCAGGTAAGGCATCTGGACGCGCGCGGGGGCGGGGCAGCGGCGGTCGGCCTCGCGGGCGGCGCTGACGAGGGCCGCCAGCGCCTGCGTGTCGTCGGCCTCGTCGGCCCCCGTCAGGCCGCTGAAGCGGCTGGTGGCGGCCCGGCGGCGATAGCGGTAGCCCGCCGGCACGGCCAGGTGGCGCGTGCGGCCGGGCAGGCCCTCTGCCCCCGGACCGGCCCGCTCGGCCTGAAGGCACGAGTCGCTCTCGATTGCCGCCGTCACGCGCATGCATGCGTAGCCGCGCATCGCCGCCGCCAGGTACGCCGGCGGCAGGGGATCGTCCGTCAGGTACACGCCGCACTCCCCTGGCAGAATGCGCGCGGTCATGGCGGCGCGCTGCCACGTGCTGCCGCCGTCGAGCGACACTTCCACGTACACGCCGAAACTGCGGCCGAGGTCGTCGCGCGAGAGACACTCAAGCAGCCGCCGGCGCCGCCGCACGTACGGATCGCCCTCGAAAAGTGCGGAGAGGTCCGGCGCAGGCCCGCGGCTGTACGGCGGGTCGCTGTACTGGCCCGCCTCGTTCAGCACCCACTTGCGGAACACGTCGCGGACCGCGTCGAAGTCGGGGTTGCGGCTGGGGCTGAAGTCGTCGGGGTCGTACGTCGCCAGGGCGTCGGGCCACCCGGCCACGAGGTCGAACGTGGACTCGTACACCTTCAGGTCGCCGCGCGCAGCGTAGCGCCGCGGGGCGTCGTCGAAGTGCAGGGCGACCGACAGGTCGGAGAAGTTTGTGCGCGAGGGGGCGAACCGCCCGCCGACCTTCTGGTGCGCAAGCCACGCCGCCGGCAGTCGGTCCGGCGCGAGGATCTCCAGGCGGCGGCTGACGCCCGTCTCGTGCGGCTCCGCGGCGATGACCAGCGTGCAGCCCGCCGGTTCCAGCAGGGCCTCCAGCGCTTCGCCGAGCGTGCGGCCTTCCAGGCGCACGTCGCGGATGACCGCGGCGGGGACGGCGCTACGGACCTCGCCGGGCGACGCCGCGGCCGCGGCGTCCGAGCCGCCGAACTCCGCGAGCAGGTACGCCACGGCTTCGTCCAGCGTCCACGCGACGGCCTCGGCGGGCGGGTCGGCCGCGAAGATGGTGTACGGCTGCCCGCCGCCGCCCGGGTCGTACGGGTCGGCGGAGGCGTTCGGTTGGCCGTCGGCGTTGAACACGAGCGGGAGGCCGGCGACGAGTTCTGTCCCGCCGCCGGCGGTGCGGACGCGGCGGCCGCCGACGCGGCGGCGGAGCGCTTCGCCGGCCATGTCCTCGGCCTCGAAGCGCAGCGTCTCCCCCTCGCCGCCCAGGTCAAACTCGATTCGTCCGATGCGGCCCTCGAAGAGCACGAGGTCCCGCCTGGGCGCGCCAGGAAGAACGCCGCCGCGAAGGAGCCGCGCCGTCACGATGTCTCCCGGCCGGATGAGCGGCGCAAGGTCTTCAAGGCGGACGTCTTCGCCCGTCCTGGGGTCCCATCCCAGGCCGGCCGAGAAACGCGCGGCGGGCGCCGCGCCCAGGAGGGCCTTGATGCTGTCCAGGCGGACGCGCGGCTGAGCGGCGCCCGCGATGAGTACCTCGGTCCGCGGCGGCGCCACGACGGGCACGGCCGAGCCTTGCGTGAAGTATGCGGCCACGTTGGCGGGGGCGGTCACAGGATCACCTCGGCTTGCAGGTTGTCCACCGCAGCGGGAGGAACGGCGTCGGGCGTGACAAGGGCAATTGCGGGCTGCTCGTCCCACGTGCCGCCGGCCGTCACGGCGCGGACGGCCAGTTGATGCTGAACTCCGGGGGCCAGCGGGCCGCTGGTCCAGGCGTATGCGGCCTGCGATGGGCTGTAAGGCACTTCGCCGAGCGGCTGCGCGTAGTTTATCTGGCCGCTTCCGCCGTCGCCGAAGATGCGGAAGACCTGCGGCGCGGTGCCGCTTTGGCCCACGCGGTAACTCCAGTAGAGCAGGGCGCATCCGCCGGCGGCCGGCCGCGCGGCAAGGGCGAGCACGCCCGCCGGCCGCTCGGGCACGGCGGCGCCCTGCGCGTCGAGTTCCAGGCGCAACTCGCTCTGCACAATCGGCGCGCAGACCTCGCGGCCGTCTACCGGGCGGATGGCGAACCAGTGGACGGCGCCCGCCTGAAGCGGCGGCGTCAGAAGTTCCATGACGTCCGGGCCCGTCTGCGCCCAGGGGTCGCCGTAGTCGAGGGCCTCCGGCCAGTCGCCGACGGCGTGGAAGATGTTGTAGCCCGCTTCGCCGGCGATGGCATCGACTTGCTGGACCGTCGGGCAAGCCAGCCGGTCGGCGGACGCCGTGAGCATTGCCCGCCACTGGAAGTAACGCCCGCGCGGAAGGCTCTGCGGGCCGACGTAGGGCTGCCAGGCGGCGAGCGGCTCGCCCCCGCCGTCCGTCGCGTCGGCCGCACGCACCTCCCACGCCAGCGAGGTCCCGGCGGGAAGCGTGTGGACCGACTCCAGGCCGAGCCAGACGGTGCCGGGGCGGCCCGTGTCGAACGTGATGCCTGTGTACGTTCCGGCGGCAAGGAGGCGCTGGGCCGCGAACCCGGCCGACGTGTACCGCGCCGCCGCCGACAGTCGCGCCTCGTCCATCAGTGCGTCCAGTTCGTAGCCCGTGTAACCCTCGTACTTGCCGAGGTACAGGGCGTAGTTTCCGGCGGGCAGGGGAACCGAACTGCCTGAAACCGCGCGCCGTACGCCGCCTACGTACAACTCAAGCGGCGACGGGGCGTTCAGGACCGCCGCCACGTGCCACGGGTCGGCCGAGGCCAAGACGGCGTCTGCGGCCGCGCCGGTCCAGGTGGCGGCATATCCGCCGCCTATGTACAGCCAGGCCCGGATCATCGAGGCCGACGGAGAACTGGCGCGCTGGGCCCAGATGGCCAGCAGGGTGTTGCCGTCGCGGCGCAAGTGGGCGATGAACCCGCCCGACCCGACCGGGACGGCCCAGCCGCGGACCCAGGCCTCCAGCGTTACCTGGGAGCGCTCGGGCTGGCCGGCCAAGGCGGCCGCCATGTAGTCCGCCTCGGCCCGGACGAACCTGTAACCGTCCTCCTGGGGGGCCGCGCCGTAGTTAGTCAGGTCATGCCCGCCGCCCGAAGCGTCCTCAAGGCCGGTCCCTTCCCCCTGGCATCCTCCGTGATGCAGGTGCCAGAGCCCGATCGTAGCCGGGTCCGTGGCAAACTCGGTGAAGTCCGTCTTCAAGCCCGCCGCGGGGACGATGCGCACCCCAGCGCGCGTGCCCTGGAGGAAGTTCGTCAGGTCCATCCGGAACGTAAGCATGGCCGCTTCCTTGATCTTCCCTACAGCGCCGCTTCGAGCCGCGGGCGTTCGAGCCGTGGCCCCGCGCGAAGATGCCCGCCGCTTTACAGCGGCGGCTCGACCCGCGGGCGTTCGAGCCGCGACCCCGCGCTGCGGGTTACACCGCCGCGAGGTCCGCCTTGTACGTGGCCGAGCCGATGCGGACGCGCAGTTGAGCCAGGTCCGACCTGACCCACTGCTCGCCGTCGGCCGGCGAGGGCGGGTCGTCGGTGCGGACCGGCAGGCGCCAGATGGCGGCGTCGATGGCGTCGAAGTTGGCGTTCAGGACGGCGTCCCAGTCGCCCGCGTGCTCGCCGTGGGCGGGCTTTTCCAGGTTCAGGTTCGGCGTGAAGGTCGAGGGCATGGTTGTCTCCGTTGAAGCGCGCTCTACACATCGGGGCTCGGCTGCCACGCGAGCATCGCCTGCCGCGCGACGGGGTCGTAAGAGGCCACGCGGAAGTCGCCGGGCGGTCGCGGCACGGGCGCAAGGTTCAGGGCGATCTCGGCGGCCGGCGTCAGGCGGTTGCCGGCCGCATCGAGGGCGACCACGGCAAACCGCCATGCGCCGGGCTCAAGGACGCCCGTTGAGTACTCGTACAGGGCGGCGCTGCGGCCGTAGCCGCCCGCGCCGTACCCGCCGCAGCCGTATCCCCACGGCGCCTGGCCCCCGGCGAGGGCGGGGATAGGGGCGTCGTTTATCGGCGCGGCGTAGTCCACGCTGCCCGTGCGGCCGTCGGCGAAGACGTCGAACGACGCCAGGTTCTCGTCCAGGTAAAGGCCCGCCTGCCACGTCAGGCGCGCGGCCGGGCCGCACTCGGGCGCGAAGCCGGTCAGTTCGGCGGAGAAGTCTGTCCAGCGGTCGGCGGCATCGACGGCGACGACTTCCACGTAGAGGACGTCCGCTGCGCCGCAGGCGCCCGCCGGCGCCGGAACGATGAGCCGCCGGTCTTCCGGCCGCGCGGTCACCCCCGCCAGCCGCCCGTTGACGTACACCTGATGCCAGCGTTCGGCCTGCAAGGACTCCCACGTGACCTCGCAGGCGTCCGGCGCGGCGGCGGGCCTGCCGCCTTCCAGGTCGATCGCCGGCGGCCCGATGCGGACGCGCGTGATGTCGTCGGTCCAGTAAGGCATGGTCATCTCGCCAATTGTCGATATGCGATGCGGTACGCCTGGTGCCAGGATGCGCCCATGTGCCTGGGCCCCAGGCGCTCGAAGCGTTCCAGGCGGCAGTTCGGGCAATCGGCGCCGTCGGGCGTGGTCAGGGTGTACGCGCGGCCGTCGATGAAGGACTCGATGGCGGCCTCAGCGGCGGCCAGGGCCTCGGCCGAGGCGGCCGACAGGACGCCGGTCTGAAGGATCTCTCGCGGCCCGTCGCCCAGGTCGAGCGCCAGCCCGCCCGAAAGGCCGTTGAACGCCTCGTCCTTGATGCGCCGCACCGGGCTTCCGACGGTCACCACATGCGGGCCGGACGAGAAGAGGGCCTCGCCGTCCAGCGCCGCCGCGCCGGTCGGCTGCTCAGCCCAGTAGCCCGAGGCGCCGGCGAACATGATGGCCGTCGGGCGGCCGGCCTCCGCACGGGCCAGGTGAAGGGGCCCGGTGCGAGTGGCACCGACCGCCGGCACGAGGTCGCTTGTGTTCCGCGAGGCCGGGCCGTCGGCCGCAAGGCCGCCCAGCGTGGAGGCGCCCGCGACGGCCGCCTGGCAGCCCTCCGCCAGGGAGACCAGCGCGTCGAACGCCCGCGTTCCCGGCACGGCGCGGTCCAGCACCGCAGCGCGCCAGCCGACGAGGCGGTAGCGGCCGGCGGGCACGTCGGGCCACGTCAGGTCCTCCGCGGCCCCGGCCTCCAGCGTGACGGCTGGCAGGCGGCTCAAGGGAATCTCGACCGGCTCGTTCGGCCGGATAAGGCGTCCCCAGCGCACGCCCGGCACGGCGGCCAGCAACTGCCGCACCGCTTCCAGGATTTCCAGATCGTCGAGGTTCATGGCGTTGCTCGCAGTGTGTGAATGATGCCCTGGTTCGGAGCAGCCCGCCGCTTCCGCGGCGGGCTCGGACCGTAGCCGCAGCGGGGACCGCAGGCCGTCAGTCGCGGCGCAGCCGGTGGCTGGAGAGGGTGCGCACATCGTCGGGCCGGCCGTCGCCGTCGCGGTCAAGGACGAGTCGCGCCTTGACGACCTCGTCCTCGTAGAGCCGGGCGTAGTGCTCGGCCTTTCGCGCCAGGCCTGAGGCCTCCGGCCCGCCGCTTGCCTGGCCGCGGTACAGCATTGAGAGAACCAGTGCGGCGGCCGGCCGCCTGAGGGCACGCCGGTGGTGGACCCATCGCTCCAGGTCCGTCGCCGGGTCGGCGGCGTCGGTCGCCAGGCCGAAGCGCGCCAGGAGTGCGTACCGTGCCTCCTCGTGCTGCGGGTCGAACGTGTGGATGGCGAACTCCAGGTCGGTTGCCGTGGGCAGCGGCGCCCAGGCGCCGGCGGAGCCGCCGATGACGCCCGCGAGGAGTTCCGTCTCGTCTTGAACGCTCAGGACCTGGTAGTGGCCGTCCACGCCCTGCTCGGTGTTCCGCAGGTAGATGATGTGGTCCGGCAGCACGAGGCTTGTCTTGAAGCGGCCGTCCTCGGCCACGACCGAGTACGTCTGGCTGGCCGCCCCGGTGCCGCGCGTCAGGCACTGGTGGTCGAGCACGATCTCCCGCAGCAGGGCGGGCTCCCATTTCACCAGGTCGGCGTCGGTTGAGAAGTTCGGCATGTCAGCACCTCCTGTGTTTTGCGAACGGCCGCGGCGCGACTTTAGCGCCCCTCCCGCTTCCCTCCCGCGGCGGCGAGGGGGAGGCGGGAGGGCCGGCCCTGCGGGGGAAGGGCCGGCCCCGGAACGGAAGAAGGCATTTACGACGTCGTCGAGAGGCCGCGGATGATTCCGTGCGCGGCTTCGTTCCGCAGTTCCAGCGTGTACTCGCCGAGGACCTGGCCCCGCTCGAAGTCGCCGGTCGAGGCCAGGGGGCGGTAGTGGAAACTGCGGCCCGCCAGCGGCGGCACCTGGATGCGGCTGGAGTCGAGGAGCACGACGGCGTCCCTCGGCGCCCAGCGCGACAGCACCACTCGCTGCACGCCGAAGTCGCTCTCGTAGATGGAGACCTGGCTGGTGAACCGCGGGTCCGCCGGCGAGTAGGCCCGCGACCCTGCCCCGAACTGGCTGATCCGGCGCTTCTGGTATCCGTTGACCACGATGAGGTCCACCTGGCCGCTGGAGCGCTCCCAGATGAGGCGCAGCGCGGCGTTCAGTTTGGGCTCATCCAGGTCGCCGCCCGAGGGGAACCCGCCCGCGCCCGGCACGAAGCGGTTGGTCGCCAGTTGCGGGATGATGCCGGCCATCGTGCGCCGGACGGCGTCGGAGCCCTGGGGGTCGGAGTCCGCCGCGGCGCCGTTCAGGACGGTGTTCTCGACGTCCCGCAGGAGTTCGCGGAGGGCCTTGGCCTTCTGGAAGTCCAGTTCGTCGGCCACCGAGAGGTGGCGCACCGCCAGTTCGCTGCCGGCGACCATGACGGTCTTCGAGAAGATCTGCGTCCAGTTGCCGCGGCGGCTGCGCACGGTGAAGCGTGCGGCGTCGGCGTCCTGGCCTTCGAGGGCGGCGTTGCCCAGGATGAGCAGGGCGTCGCCGGCGGCGATGGGCTCGGCCTCGGTCCCGCCGTACTCGCGGACCACCGTGATGGCGCCCTCGCCGATCTCCGTCACCAGCAGCAGTTCCTCGGAGTCCTCGCAGCGCACTTGGTCGCCCACGCGGAAGCGGCCGGGGTTGGCCACCTCGATCTCCGTGTCGGTCTCCGGGTTCTCCGGCGTGGTCTGGACGACGTCGGTGTTCGGCAGCAGGGTGTCTTCCAGCCACTCGTGGTGGGTGGAGCGCGCCTCGACCTGCGGGTCGCCCAGGGCGTCCAGCAGGGGCGTCTCGAACGGGCTGATGATGCTCACAAGGTCCGACACGTCCTCCGCGATTTCGGGAAGGGTCGTGCCGGCTGTGTACGTCGCTTTTCCGGTAAACGGCATGGGTTGCTCCTTTCGGTTCGGTTGCTCTTACGCCCCGGCTGCGCGCCGGGCGCGCATGTACGTCATCAGGTCGGTCGTGTTGCCCGACTGGCGGGCCTGCTGGGCCAGCCGGTCCGCCAGGCGCTCGGCCGGCACGTGGCCGGAGGACTTGGCCGCGGCCGTGCGCGGCGGAAGGGTGCGCGCCACGGGGACGGGGGCTCCGCTGCCGGGTGTGGCACGCAGGTGCGGCTTTTCGTCTAGGATGCCGCGCGCGAAGGCCGCGAGGTCTTCCGGCGGGTCGCCCCCGGCCAGGCGCTCGCGCGCCAGCGCAAGGGCGGTCTCCGGGTCGGCGCAGCCGGCGCGCGCAAGTTCGCGTTCCAGTCGCCGGTCGCGTTCGACGGCCTCCAGGCGGCTGCGAAGCGACTCGGCCTCGCCGCGGGCCTGCGCGAGTTCCGCCTCCGTGTCGGAAGCGCGCTGGTCCTGCGCGTCGCGCAGGGCCTGGACCTCGGTCTCCAGGGCCTCGGCCCGGCGTTCGGCTTCCTGTGCGCGGCGGCGGTACTTGATGCTCTCCTGGACGAGCGACTCATGGCTGGTGCGATCGCCTGCCGGCGGCGGGGCGGCATCGTGGCCGCACGCGCGGCCTTGATCCGTCGGGATCCGTGCATCTGTGGACATCGCGTCCTCCTTGTGTTTGCTCTTGCGTTTATGCCTACGCTTGAGGCTCGTACCCCAACTCGCGCAAGACCGTGTCGGCGGGAACGCCGAGTTCGCGCTTGGCCTTGGCCTCGGCCAGTTTCTCCGCCAGGTTCTCGGGCAGCGCATCCGGCCAGTGCAGGCGCGTGGCGCGGTCCTGGGGGTCCGTCGGCAGGATGCGCAGGCGGTCGAGGGCTTCCAGGATGAGCCGGTTGGCCTCGACGATGCCCGCACCGTAGGCCACGCGCTTGCGTTCCAGTCGCGCCAGCGTCCCCATGAGGACCACCTTCAAGGCGGTGGCGCTGGTAAGGTTCCCCAGTTGGTCGCGCAGCAGACCGGCCGCCAGGGGCGCTACGCCGCTGACCTTGTCCATGGCCTCCCGCAGTTCGGCGATGTGAGCCGTTTCGCTCGGGGCATCGGCGTCGCCGCCGAAGGCCTCGATGGATGCGTCGGGATTGTCGGTGGCCCACATGCGGCCGGGGGCGATGGTGCGGTCCTCGAACCCCTCGATGCCCTTGCCCAGGTACATCTTGAAACTCTGGAAGGTCACGCGGTTCGCGCGGTCCGACAGCCGCGTGTTCAGTTCGTCCTGGAGGGGGATGAGCGGCTCGACCTCGCCGGCGCCCTCGTACCTGACCGGGTTCGGCAGGTTCTGGATGTGGACCACGGGCACGCGGCCGAGGGGGTTCTCGCCTTCGGCCGCAAGCGCTCCGTCCTCGTACCGCTGCCACCAGCCGGCGCCGAGGATCTCCACCACGTCGGTCTCCTCGGGTGCGCCCCGCGAGCCGCGCCTCAGGAGCCGGGCCAGCAGCCCCGGCGCGGCCACGCGGTTTGTCTGCCTCCGGTACACCTGCACCCAGTAGCGCATGCGCCGGTAGTCGTCCTCTTCGAGGACGGGGACGATTCGCCCCGCCTCGATGGCCTCCAGCGACAGCGCCTCTCCGGCGGGGAAGGCGGCGGGGCGGTCGTTGCCGTCCCGGCCGCCCTCGCGGTTGCCGGTTCTGGCCGCATCGCCGCTATCCGGGCGCATGCGGATTACCAGGTCGACGAAACCGTACACGGCCCCCAGCAGGGCCATCTCCTGGAGCAGCGTCAGGCCGCCGCTTGCGTCCCACACGGCCCGCAGGACGGCCTCAATCCGGCGCGCGTCTTGGGGGCGGCGGGCAAGGCTCTCCGTCGTCACGGGTCTGCCGGTGAGGAAATGAACGCCCGTGTCGATGCGCCACCCGATGTCGTTCTCGATGACGACTTCCTTGCGCCGCAGCGCGTGCTCCGGTACGCCCGCCCCGCCGTAGCCCAGGTGCGACCGGCCGGTGACGCGGGCTGGTAGCCCGAACTCCTGCGCCTGGTAGTAAGGCCGGGCCGAGGCCGCCCAGTCGGGGTCGCGCGCGGCATCCGGCACGCCCGCACCGAGCGGCGTCAGGTCGTTCTTGTAGTAGGACCACAGGCGATGGCAGTGCAGGGCACGGTCCGGGGCAACGCTCCCCACGAGGTGCTCCAGGTAGGCTTCGGACAACTGCGGGTCGCGGAAGTTTGCGAGGTCCAGTTTCACGGGCGTCTCCTCTCGGCCTGTGATAGGCCGCGTCGCGCCGGCCTGTTTCATCCAGCCGCGTTTGAGCGGCCCCTCCACAACAGGGCCGGCGGTACAGTGGCGCGCCGCGCGGAAGGCTTTCGGGCGAGAACGCGAAGCGATAACTTCTGCCGTGGCAAGGACTTACGATTTTGCGTTTCTGCCTGGATTTTTTCCGGATGTGGGCGCGCAGCGCTCAAATCCCGCTGGCGCTATCAGGAACGCGGTTTTTTTGAGGCCCCCCGCCCGCTGGCCGTGTAGAATCGCCCGAAAGTGCCGGCGAAAATTGCGCGCGGCCCCGGCGCTCCCCGGACGCCCGATTTACACCGCGTGCGGAATCGTGTAGGCTCTTGTTCGCGCCGCAGCCGCTGAACCTGGAACCTGGAACTTGGAATCTGGAACCGCGTTTATGCAGGAAGCCATCGCCAAGGCCGCCGTCCTCATCGAAGCGATCCCCTACATCCGCCGCTTCAGGGGCAAGACCGTGGTCGTCAAACTTGGCGGCTCGTTCATGGACGTGCCGGAGGACCTCGAAGCCGTCTGCACCGACATCGCCTTCATGCGGGCCGTGGACATCGACCCCGTGGTCGTGCACGGCGGCGGCAAGGCCATTACGCGCGCCATGCAGGAGGCGGGCCTGGCGCCCCGCTTCGTGGGCGGCCTGCGGTACACCGGCCCGGAGGAACTCAGGATAGTCGAAGACGTCCTCGCCAGCGTCGTTAACCCCCAGATCGTGCGCCTCCTGGAACAGGCTGGTGCAAAGGCCGAGGGCCTGACCTCAAAGACCCGCTGCCCGCTTCGGGCCGAGCGGCTGGCCGGCCCCGGCGGGGCGGACCTGGGCCTGGTGGGCAGGGCCACGGGCGTGGACGACCTTCTGCTTCGCGGCTTGTGCGATCTGGGGACGATTCCGGTCATCGCCCCCATCGCCGTGGCCTCGGACCGGCCGCCGCCCGGCGTGGCGGGCGCCGCCGCGCCCCCGAAGTACAACTGCAACGCCGACGAGGCGGCCTCGGCGGTCGCCCGCGCCCTGGGGGCCGAGAAACTCGTCAACGTCTCAGACACGCACGGCATACGCGAGCGCCCGGACGACGCGGCGAGCCTCCTTTCGCACATCTCGGAATCCGACGCCGAGCGGCTCCTTGAGTCCGGCGTAATCTCCGGCGGCATGATACCGAAGGTGCAGACGTGCCTTGAGGCCCTCAAGGGCGGCGTCCGCAAGTGCCACATCATCTCCGGCCGCGTGCCGCACTCCCTGCTCCTTGAAATCTACACCGACCGCGGCGTGGGAACCGAAATCGTGCCGTAACACAATTGCGGATTGCGAATTGCGGATTGAACGGATGTGGCACGGCCGGCTTGTCCGGCCGTGAAAAGCATCCTCGGCGCAGCGCCCACGGCCGGGCAAGCCGGCTGTGCCGCTTCGCGCGGGGTGCGCCACATCGCGCTGGCCGTGCTACAGGACGTGGTGGGACTGCGGAGGATCGCGATGGCCAGGACGATTCGCCTCGGCATACTTCTTTCCGGCGGCGGCCGGACGCTTGAGAACATCCTCCAGCACATTCGCGCCGGAAAACTTGCGGCCGAGGTCGCCGTGGTTATTGCCTCGCGCCCGGGCGTCCGCGGCATAGAAATCGGACGCGAGGCCGGCATCCACACGCACCTCGCGCGGCCGAAGGAGTTCCCCACGGTCGAGGCGTACTCCGACGCCATGGTGCGCCTGCTGGATGAGGCGCAGGCGGACCTTGTGTGCCTCGCGGGATTCCTCTCGTACTGGATCATCCCCGACCGTTACATCGGCCGCGTGATGAACATCCACCCCGCGCTCCTGCCCTCGTTCGGCGGCAAGGGGATGTACGGCCACCACGTGCACGAGGCGGTGCTGGCGCGGGGGTGCAAGGTGTCGGGCTGCACGGTTCATTTCGTCAACAATGAATATGATGCCGGGCCGATCATCTTGCAGCGGGCCGTGCCGGTCCGCGACGACGACACGCCCGACACGCTGGCCGCACGCGTCTTCCGCCAGGAGTGCCGCGCGTACCCCGAGGCCATCCGCCTGTTCGCCGAGGGCCGCCTCCGTGCCGAAGGCGGCGTGGTGCATATTGATGACCGTGAATCCATGTAAGCCGGGGCAGTGCCCCGGCGCCGTTTTCGCGTTCAGGCGGTCCTTATCCGGGCCGCGACCGTAAGGGAGCGGCGCCGTGGGCGCACCCGAGGCCGCGGGGGCGCACGTCAACGGCGCCGCTCCCTTACGGTCGCGGCTCTGATTCCCTCGCAGAGGCCTGACGCATGGCCGAAAACGACCCGCTCATGTACGCCTCCGGCCGCATCGTGCCCGAACGCGAGGCCGCCGTGGCCGCACTCAATGCGGGCCTCCTGCTGGGCGCGGGCCTCTTTGAGACCCTGCGCACCTACGGCGGCCGGCCCCTGCGCCTGCGGCAGCACCCCGCCCGCCTCCGCCC
>VGYT01000100.1 GCA_016872895.1 Planctomycetota bacterium | reverse complement strand
ACACGGGTTGCAAGCAGCCCCTGGCACGCCCGTGCGCCAGCGGCCCGGAAGACCGTTTATCGTAGAGGCGGCTCGGGATTTTTCAAGAATTTCTTCCACCCTCTCCGCGGCGCGGTACAATGCACTTTATCAACTCGCCCTGCGGAGGGATGCCCATGCAGCGGCGCTTGAACCTCACGATTCCGCTGGCGTGCCCGCACTGTCTGGCCGAACTCCTGATGACCCTCGATGACCTTCAGCGCGAGACCAGCATCCGGTGCCCTGAGTGCCGGACGGCGTTCGACCTGCGCCCGGAAGACCTTCCCATGCCGCCCATCTACGAGCCGCATGCCGGGCAGGCGCTCTACTTCGGCGTGGAGTTCTGACAGTTGTGCAGGGTGCGCCCTTGCACGCACCTGGCCTCGGCCGCGCCGTGCGCATGAATGATCCGCGTGCGTGCGGAGCACGCACCCCGCGTTCTGCATTCCGCCTTTCTCCGGGGCGCGGCCTAGCCTTTGACGACGCCGAGGGGGCGCAGGCGGCAGACCTTCCTGGCCAGGCCCGCCTTCTCGACCACGTCCACCACTTCTGCCACATCTTTATATGCTCCGGAGTATTCCTCGGCCAGGCCGCGCCAACTGCGCGCCAGCGCAAGTATGCCGCGCGACGCCAGGTCCTTGCGCACCTCTTCGCCGCGGACCCGGCGCATCGCCTCGTGGCGCGACATCGCCCGCCCCGCCCCGTGGCAGACGGAGCCGAACGTCTCGGCCATCGCCGCAGCGCTGCCCACCAGCAGGAACGAGTAGCGGCCCATGTCGCCCGGAATGAGCACAGGCTGGCCCGCGCCGCGGTAAACCTCCGGCACTTCCGGATGCCCCGCCGGAAAGGCCCGCGTCGCCCCCTTGCGGTGGACGCAGACGTTCTTGATGCGCCCGTCCACGTCGTGCGCCTCCATCTTGGCGATGTTGTGGGCCACGTCGTAGATGAGGCGCAGGCCCAGGTCCTCCGCCGAGCGGCCGAAAACCTTCGCCACCGCCTGCCGCACCAGCACCATCAGCAGTTGCCGGTTGGCCCACGCGTAGTTGGCAGCCGCACGCATCGCCCCCAGGTACCGCTGCCCCTCGCCCGATTGCACCGGCGCGCAGCACAGTTGCGGGTCGGGCAGGTCGAAGCCGTACCGGCGGGCGGCCCCGCGCATGGTCTTCAGAGAATCGTCACACACCTGGTGCCCCAGGCCGCGGCTGCCGCAGTGGATCATGAACGTGACGGCGCCGGGGCGCACGCCGAAGGCCTCGGCCACCGCGGGGTCGAACACCTCGTCCACCGCCTGGACCTCCACGAAGTGGTTGCCGGCGCCGAGCGTGCCGACCTGGTCGCGGCCGCGGTCGTAGGCGCGGGGCGAGACGGCGTCGGGGTCGGCGCCTTGAAGCGCGCCGCCGGCCTCGGTGCGGTCGAGGTCCTCCGGCCACCCGTGGCCGTGGGCGACCATGTATCGTGCGCCGTCGGCCAGGATGCGCCGGAGTTCCTTGTCGGCGAACTTCGTGGGTCCGCCCACGCCCACGCCCGCCGGCACGTGCGCGAAGATGCGGGTGACGAGTTCCTCCAGGCGCGGCTGCACGTCGGCCAGCGCCAGGTCGGACCGCAGGATGCGCACGCCGCAGTTGATGTCGTAGCCGACGCCGCCGGGCGAGACCACGCCCCCCTCCGCCGGGTCCGTCGCCGCCACGCCGCCGATGGGGAACCCGTACCCCCAGTGTATGTCGGGCATGGCCAGGCTGGCGCGCTGGATGCCGGGCAGGCAGCCGACGTTTGCCACCTGTTCAGGCGCGTTGTCGTGGCGGATGGCCTCGATGAGTTTCTCGTCGGCGTAGATGATGCCATCGACGTTCATGCACGGCTTGTAGGATTTCGGGATGCGCCACCGGCAGCCGCCCATCGGCTCCAGCGGCCCGCGATACGCCTGGTCGGCCATGATGTCGCCCTCCTTCGGCCGGGCCGCCATGCCTTCGCTTGCGAAAGCATGCGCCGCGTGCGGCGGCCGCGCTCGCCTTCGGCTCGCGGCTGAACGCGCCCCTCGACCCCCTACACGTCGAGGATGAACCGCGCCGACCACCCGCCGGCGTCCTGGCGCACCTGGAGGCCGTGATACGTGACGGCCTTCACCTCCAACCGCGTGCGGTGCACGGCGGGGTCGAAGCGGCCGAAGCCGACCTCGGCCCGGACGTCGCGCGGCCCGACGCACTGGAAGTCGTACTCCAGCGGCACGAGGCGCTCCGTCTCAAAGCGGTAGAGCAATTCCTGGAGCCAGTCGACGAGGAGTTCCGCCAGGTCGCCCTCCAGCCCCGTGGGCGGCCGGGCACGCACCTGGCGGCGCGAGTCCACCTCGGCCGGCCAGTCTTCGAGCACCTGGTCGAACATCGCCCGGCCGGCCGTGGCCATGAGGTCCTCCAGGCTCTCGGCCCGCACGTCCAGGCCCACGTCGGCCGTGTGGTCGAATACGGTGAACGTGCCCACGGCGCGGCTCCTGCGGTCCTCAATTCCTCATTATACCGGCGGCGGTCGGACAAGCCCGCCGCGCAAGCGGGGGGTCGCCGCCGCCCGCCGCAACCCCCGCCTCACACCGGGGGCCAGTCACACGCCACCGCGGGTATCAGAACTCCACGCCTTCCTGGGCCAGGACGCCCTTGTCGTACGGGTGCTTGATGAGTCGCATCTCGGTCACGAGGTCGGCCTTCTCGATGAGCGAGTCCCAGGCGCCGCGGCCCGTGAGGACCAGGTGCACGTCGGGCGGACGGTCCGGCAGAAGCGCCTCAACGTCCTGCGGGGCGAGCAGTTTCAGGCCGACGGCCGTGAGGATTTCATCGGCCGCCACCATTTCGTACCGCCCGCTGCGAAGGCACTGCCGGACGAACTCCAGGGCGTCGCGGGCCGCCTGCCGGTGCTCCGGGGCGGGCTCCCCCACCACGAAGCCCTTGCCCATGCGGAAGATTTCGAGGTTCGGCCCCAGGCGCGCGGCCGCATCGTGCTCCCCCACGCTCCAGGCCTTGACGAACTGGACGAACGCCACGCGCATGCCGTGGCCGACGGCCCGCATTGCCATGCCGAGGGCGGCGGTGGTCTTGCCCTTGCCGTCGCCCGTGTTGATGATGACCAGCCCGTGCGGCGTCTTGGCGGCCATGTCGAGCCCTCCGCGGCGGAGGCGTCATTCTAGGCGGATGCCGCCGCCCCCGCAAGCGGCGGCCGGAGGCAGCCTGATGCGACGGCTCTGCTTCAGGGCTTTGCCCGGCGGGCATCTCCGCTTGGCGGAAAATCATTGACCCCGGCGCAGCGGCGGACGATATTGGTGCCGCCAGCCTGTCCGAAGTGAGTCTGCGCCTGTAACACCCCCCGCCAGGGTGGGAGGAGGCGAGTGCCGATGTATGCCGTCATCATGGCCGGGGGCGAGGGGACGCGGTTCTGGCCCCTCAGCCGCGCTACCTGCCCCAAGCAGTTCCTCAGCATCCTGGGCGGCGAACCGCTCCTGGCGCAGACGCTCGCGCGCCTGGAGGGCCTCATCCCGCCCGACCGCATCCTGGTGACCATCAACCGCAAGCACCGCGAAGTGGCGCAGCGACTGCTGGGCAACCTGCCGCCGAAGAACCTCATCGTTGAGCCGCGCATCCGCGACACCGCCCCGTGCATCGGCCTTGCGGCCAGCATCGTCCGCCAGCGCGCCGGCGACCAGACGATCATCTGCCTGCCCTCGGACCACGTCATACACCCGCCCGACGGCCTGCGCGAGTGCCTCAGCCACACCGAGGCCGCCGTCAACGGCGACCCCGCCGCGCTTTATACCATCGGCATCCGCCCGGCATATCCGGCCACCGGCTACGGGTACATCCTTCGCGGCAGCGCCGTGCAGCAGGTGGACGGCATCACGGTGTACGAGGTGGCCAGTTTCCACGAGAAGCCATCGATGGCGGTGGCCGAGGCGTACTTCGATTCGGGCGACTACTTCTGGAACAGCGGCATCTTCTTCTGGCGGACCGACGCCATCCTGGAGAACGTCCGCCGCCGCCTCCCAGAACTGGCCGAGGGCCTCGACCAGTTGGCCCCCGACCTCGACACCGACCGCATGGAGACGGCCCTTGCTCGCGTGTTCCCCCGTCTGCCGCGCATCAGCATCGACTACGGCGTCCTGGAACAGGCCGACCGCGTACGCGTGGTCGAAGGACACTTCGCCTGGGACGACGTGGGCACCTGGCGGGTGCTTCGCGGGCACCTGCCCGCCGACGAGCACGCCAACATCAAGGCCGGCAACGTCGTGGCGGTCGACACGGGCGGCTGCACGCTCTACTCGGCGGGCAACCATCTCGTCACGGCCCTCGGCGTGCGCGACCTCATAATCGTCGCGACGCCCGACGCCACGCTCGTGACGACCCCCGATAACGCCGAGCGCGTCCGCGACCTGGTCGCAAAACTCAAAGAGCGCCACCTGGACCGGTATCTGTGAACGGCAACGGCTCCGCTCCCTGACGGTCGCGGCTCTGAAACAGGCCCGGCCCCTCTCTGCCGGCGGCGCGTCGGGTACGGCGCCGGCGGCCCGCCGCGGGCACGGGCGGCTCGTCGCCCACGCACGGCTCGGCGCCCGCGGGCGGCTCGTTGACCACGGAGACGGGCTCCTGGTCGGCCCGGTCTGCGCGCTGCTCGGCCTGGGCCGCGTACTGCTCCGACAGTTCCACGCCCACCCATCGCCGGCCCAGTTGCGCCGCCGCCACAAGCGTCGTGCCGCTCCCCGCGAACGGGTCGAGCACGAGGTCCTTCGGCTTCGAGCACGCCGTGATGATCCGCCGCAGGATCGCCACCGGCATCTGGCACGGATGCCAGCCAACGCGCTCCTTGAACGTGCCGCACACGCGAGAGTACGTCCAGACGTCGTCCGGCAGTTTGCCCTTCGGGTTCGCCCGCAGGTCGGCGTACTTCAGTTGCCTGTCCGACGGGACGCGCGCGGCGTCGGCGTTGAACGTGAAGTGCCTGCGGTCCTTGACGAAGTAAAACAGGTGCGCATGGGCCCGGTTGAACTTGCCCTTGCAGCACTGGCCGAAGGTGTACCGCCAGATGACCCAGTTGCGCAAGGCGGCCCGCCGGCGCATCAGGACGCGTATTTCGGCGGCGTACTCGTCGCCGATGGCTATCCAGAACGTGCCCGCAGGCGCGAGAACCCGCAGGCAGGCGTCCACCCACTTCTCGGTCCACGCCAGGTACTCGTGCGGCGGCAGGTCGTCGCGGTACTTGTCGTACTGGTAGCGGATGTTGAACGGCGGGTCGGCGAACACCAGGTCCACGCACCCCTCGGGCCACGCGGGCAGGACCTCCAGGACGTCTCCGCGAACGATTCGGCCGACGGGCGGCGAGTCGGGCATGGCGTGCCTTTGCACTCGGGGTCCGCGTACCTCGCACCGGGCTTTACAGGACCGGCGCGAGGATTATAATCGCCGCCGTCGCGCGCGTCCAGTTTTGCAGGTCGCCTCGGGAGGGGCGTGGCCGATGCACACAAGGCTGGGTGCCGGGTTGATGCTGATGGTGTTTTCGGCCGCCTGTGCCGCGGACGCCGCCCAGCCGCCGCCCGCCGATGCGTCCGCCGCCAGGAAGCCCGCAAGCGAGGCCAGGACGCCCGCCGGCACGAAGGCCGTGCCGCCCGCGAAGCCCGCGGCGCCGAAGCCGTCGCCGCCCGAAAAGAAGCCCGCCCCGCCCGAGAAAAAGCCGGCCCCTGCTCCGCCCGTGCCGCCCCCGCCGCCGTCGCCCGCCGAGGCCCTCCGGGCCGACCTCGACCGCATCTTCGCCAAGGTCGGCGGGCCGAAGGTCATCGTGGCGGCTCGCGTCATCGCCGTGGCCCCCGCGCGGCCAGGCGATTTGCGCGACGGGCCTGCCGACCTGCCGCGCGCCGCGCCTGCCGCCGCCGCGCCTGCCGGCGCCGCGCCTGCCGCCGCGTCCGGCATCGCCGCCGCAGCGGCGCCCGAGGTCCTCTACAGCCTGCGTGCCGACGCGCCCCTGGTACCCGCCAGCACGATGAAACTCGTCACCACGGCCGCGTGCTTCGACCGGCTCGGCCCCCACTGGCGCCTGCGCACGTACGTCGGCCGCATCCCATCTTCCGTCGCCGGCGCCAAGTGGGACCTGGCGGTCATAGGCGGGGGCGACCCGAACTTCTCCGCCCACTCCTGGGGCGGCGACACCGCCGGCGCGTTCCGCCGCTGGGCCGACGTGCTGAAGGCTCGCGGCGTGGCGGCCCTCGGCCGCGTGGTGCTCGACGATTCGCTCTTCGACGACGCCGGCCAGCACCCCCGCTGGCCCGCCGACCAGCGCGGCGAGTGGTACGAGGCCCCCGTGAGCGCCCTGGTCGTCAACGATAGTTGCATTGATGTCCATGTTAAGCCCGGTAAGGCGGGCGAGCCGGCAATCGTGCGCGTCGAGCCGCCCGGCAGCGGCGCGGCCGTCGACGGCGTCATACAGACCGTGGCGGAGCGCGCGCTGCACAGGTACAGCATCGACCGCCTCCCCGCGGCGGGCCCCGGCGCCGCCGTCCGCCTGCGCGTGGCCGGGCGGTTCTGGAGCGGCGCGGGCGAGGCCGTCGAGTACCGCGCCGCGGTCGCCCCAACGATGTTCTTCGGCTCGGTCCTGGCCGAGACGCTGCGGGAGGAGGGGCTGGCCGTGGCCGGGCCCGTGGCCCGCGAGCGCCTCGTCGGCGCCGACGGCCGGGCGCGCCCGGACTTCGCGTGCGACGTCATACACTCGTCGCGCCTGGGCGCCACGGCGGCCGTGGCCAACAAGCGCAGCCAGAACCTGTTCGCCGAGTGCCTCATGAAACTCCTGGGCGCGTACGGGCCGCTGTTTCCGCCGGGCGCCGCCGCGGGCGCGCCGGCCCTGCCCGAGGACGTCCTCCTGCCGCCGCGCCAGGGCGCCTGGGCGGCCGGCGCCGAGGAGGCCCGCCGCTGGATGGCCGAGCGCGGCCTGCCGCTCCAGGGGTGCGTCATCGACGACGGGTCGGGCCTGTCGAAGGAGAACCGCCTGACGGCCCTGGCGGTGACGGAACTCCTGCGCGTGATGCTCGAGCGCCACGGCGACGCCTTCGTCGGCGCCCTCGCCGCCGCAGGCGAGGACCGGAGCATGGCCAACCGACTTCGCGGCACGGCCGCCGAGGGCCGCATCTGGGCCAAGACCGGCCACGTCTTCGGCGCAAGCGCCCTTTCCGGCTACGTCCGCGCCAGGAGCGGCTGCACCCTCATATTCTCAATCATCATGAATAATGTCCACTTGAGCGAGCCCGGAACCACGCGCGCGGCCCAGGACAAGGCCTGCCTGCGGATGGTGGAGTACTGAAAGCGCCCTGCGCAGCGCTATGCGTCGGCCAGGCCCGTGGGATGCGCGGCGAGAAACTCGGCCTGCCGCGCGCGGCCGGTCGCGCGGAGGCGGCCGCAGTAGGCCTCCAGGCGGCCGCGCGTGTGATACGGCCCGCCCTCGCGCATGACCGTCCACAGCGGGTCCTCGGCCGCATCGCCCGACGCCAGCATTTCGGCCGTCCACCGTTCCAGGAGGGCCTGGCCGCGGTCCGCAACGCCCGGCCGCTCGCGGGCCAGGTCCGCAAGTTCATGCGGGTCTTCGGCCACGTTGAAAAGCATCCGCGCGGGGTAGTTCTTCAGGCCGGTGTGATATGAGCGAATGAAGAGATATTCATCCCACCTCACCGCCCGCATGCACGACCAGGCGCACTGGCTGACGACGAGAAAGTCGCGTCCTTCGGAGCGCCCCGCGCGGAGCGCCGGGGCGAACGAGCGGCCGTCCCAGTGCGGCGGCGCCAGGCCTCCCGCGAGTTCCACTATCGTGGCCGCCACGTCGGTCTGATAGTGGAGGGCCGTGTCGGCGCGCCCGCCCGCCAGGCCCGGCCAGCGGACGATCATCGGCACGCGCGACGTGACGTGGTCGGCCACCTGGTGGTCGCCGATGACGGCCAGTTCGCCCATGTTCTCGCCGTGGTCGCTCGTGACGATGACGGCGGTCTCGTCCAGCACGCCCGCGTCGGCCAGGGCGTCGAGCACCCGCCCGCACCAGGAGTCGGCGTATCGGATGCCGCAGTCGTAGCCGTCCACCCAGCGGCGGTAGTCTTCCATCGAGGCGATCTGTGACGGCTGGCGCGGGTGGTCCGCGGGGCGGCCCATCGCGCCGGCGGGTTCCTGCGGCGAGCCGGGGCCGAAACTCTCCCACTGCCGCCGCCGCAGGGCGTCGGTGTACCAACCGGCCAGCGGGGCGCCGGCGAACGGGTTGCCGAAGCCCTCCGGCGCGCGGTACGGCGTGTGCGGGTCCCACATGTTGATATGCAGGAACCAGTCATCGCGCCGGGCGTTGCGGCCTATCCAGTCGAGGGCCGCCGGCACGATCTCCTCGGCCGATTCCGCGCCCCCGCGGCCGGAGTTATGCATCTCGCGCCAGCCCTCGCAGAACCACCACGCCGAGTGACGCTCGGCGAACGGGCTCACCGACACCGGGTACAGCCCGCGCTCGCGCAGGCGCCAGATGAAGCCTGGCCGCTGGCGCATGGTGGAGAAGCCGCGCTCGCTGCCGACGGGGCGCAGGTCGGCCGCCGTCCCGCCGTGGCCAACCACGCCCGTGTGTATGCCGAACCGGCCGGTGAACACGCTCGCGCGGCTCGGCAGGCATGGGGCGTCGCTGGCGTAGCAGTTCTCCAGCCGCACGGCGCCGCGGGCCAGCCGGTCGATGTTCGGCGACGTGTCTCGGCCGTAGCCGTAGCAGCCCAGGTGGTCGGCCCGCAGCGTGTCGATGTCGAAGTACAGGATGCGCATGAGCGCCTCCAAAATGACGCGTGGCGAAATCCGAATGACGAATGAATGACGAAACGGCAAGCCCGAAGGTAAACTAGGTTGGGGCCGCCGAGGCGTCAAGGCTTTTGCCCGGGCCGTCGGCGCGCCGCGTTCGGCCGCCGCGGGGCGGCGATGCTGTAGGTATCCCTTCAGTTTCTTGCGCTTCTGCCCCGCCCATGCGGCACGGCCGGACTGTCCGGCCGTGGCGTCGCGCGGGGAACACGGCCGGACAAGCCGGCCGTGCCACACCCCTGGGGAAAGGCGCCTGGAACTGAGGGGCTGCTGCTGTAGGCCCTTCACGTTGCCCCGCTGCCGCTCCTTCCGGTAGAATAGGGCAAGATGGAGACCTTGAGCGTCTTAGCCGATTTTCCGGGCCACCTGGCGGCGATGCTCCTGCTGTTGGGGGCGTCGGCATTCTTCTCCGCCTCCGAGACGGCACTCTTTAACCTGTCGCGCGCGCAGTTGCGCGGCTGGCGCGCCTCGGGCAACCCCTTCTGCGCTCTGGCCGCGCGGCTGATGGATAAGCCGCGGCACCTGCTGGTCACGGTCCTGTTCGGGAACATGATCGTCAACACGGCGTTCTTCGTGATGGGGGTGCAACTGATTGAGCAGATTCGGGCGGCGCACCCGCAGGACGCTGGGTTCTGGGCGGTGTTCCTGGGGCTGGGGACGCCGCTGGCGGTGATCATTTTCGGCGAGATCACGCCGAAGAGCCTTGCGGCGGCCGCGCCCGGCTTCATTTCGCTCCTGGCAGGTGTGCCGCTGACGGCCCTCGGCTACGTTGCCCGCCCGGTTCGCGTGATCCTGGGGCACCTGCTGGTGGTACCGATGGCGCGGCTGCTGACGGGCCGGCGCCACCAGGAGCACTCGTACGTGACGACCGATGAACTTCAGGCCATCATCGAGTCGGCCGCCAGGGAGGGCGCCGTCTCCGGCCAGGAGAGCGACATGCTGGCCGAGGTGCTCGACCTGGGCCAGTTGCGGGTCCGCGACGTTATGACGCCGCGCGTCGAGATCGCCGGCTGCGACCTCGTGACGCCCATGCCCATCGTGCTGGCGGTCTTCCGCCGCACGCGACACTCAAAGATACTCGTTTACGAAGACGAGATGGACAACGTGGCGGGCCTGGTGTACGCCAAGGCGGCGCTGCTGGCCCCCGACGGGCCGCTGCCGGACCTGGTGCGCCCGGTGTTCTACGTGCCTCAGGCGAAGACCGTGGAGAGCCTGCTTCGGGAGTTCCGCACGCGCAAGAGCCAGTTCGCCGTTGCGGTCGACGAGTACGGCGGCGTGGCCGGCATCGTCACGCTCGAAGACTGCCTGGAGGCCATCGTCGGCGACATCCGCGACGAGACCGACGAGGCGGCCGCCGACCCGGTCAGACGCATCGGCCAGGCCGAGTACATCCTCGCCGGCGACCTCTCCATCCGCAGTTGGGCCGACTCGTTCGACCTGGAGATGCCCGAAGAAGGCAGCCGGTACTCGACCCTGGCGGGCCTCGTGACCGCCCTCCTCGGCCGCATGCCCAGGCAGGGCGATGCGGTCCAGTGGCGGAACATCCAGTTCATCGTGGAAGAAGTCAAGCGGCACCGCCTGACGCGCGTGCGCCTGCGGCTGCGCGGGCATCCGGCCGGGGGCGCGGCCGGGCAGCAACCGTAGCGCATTGTTGAGGCGATGGTTGAAGGTGGACGATGAACGTGTTTCTCGACATCCTGGCTTACGGCGGGCTGTGGGCGGCGGGCCTTCTGGGCGTGTTTCTCTCCGGCTTGGCCAGCGGCGTGGAGACCGGATTGTACCGTCTGAACCGCATCCGGCTGCGCCTGCGGGCCGAGGCCGGCGACCGCCGGGCACGCACGCTACAGGAACTCCTGGCCGACCTGCGCGGGCAGATCATTGTCTGCCTCATCGGCGCCAACGTTGGTGACTTCCTGACCACGGCCGTGGCGACCTCGCTGGTGGCCTCCGCCGGGTGGGTCCAGACCAGCACGGGCGTTGAACTTCTGACCACGGCCATCGTGATGCCGATCCTTTTCGTCTTCGGCAATGTTGTGCCCAAGACCGTCTTCGTGGCCGAGGCTGACCACTGGATGTACGCCCTGGCCCGCCCGCTCCGGTGGTCGTACGCGGCGATGAACCGCAGCGGGGTGATTCCCGCCCTGGCCGGCCTCAGCCGCCTCGTCCTGCGCCTGGCCCGTAGCCGGCAGTCGGCGGCCGACCCGTTCCACCCGCGCGAGCGGCTGAGGGCCATCCTCCGCGAGGGCACCGCAGAGGGCGTCATCAGCGGATACCAGCACGAACTGGCGGCAAAGGTGCTGGGCCTGCGCGAGCAACTCGTCCGCGCCGCGATGATCCCCATCGGCCGCGTCGCCTCCGTGCCGGTGGACATCGACCGCCCCCGCCTCCTGGAGGAACTGCACCGGCATGCGTACTCGCGTTTCCCCGTCTGGGAAGGCCGCAAGGACAACATCGTCGGCATCGTGCACATCCTGGACGTGCTGAGCGCTCCGGAAGGGCCGCTGGACCTGCGGACCGTCATGGGCGCCGAATCCGCGGCCGTCTCGCCCGACCTGACCGTGGGCCAGGCGATGAGCCGCCTGCGCAAGGCCCGCGCCGCCATGGCCGTCGTCCGCGACGACAAGGGCCGCGCCGTCGGCATCATCACACTGAAGGACCTCGTCGAGGAAATCGTCGGCGAACTGGCCGAGTGGTAGCCGGCCGCCGATCAGCCGCCGCGGCACGGCCCGCCCCGCGCCCCCGTTACAATGGGGCCGTCCAGGCGGGCTGCGGCCACGGAGCACAGTTGGCCGCGCAGAGCGGGCCGGCGTGGCCCGCGCCGCGGCCCGCCGGACGCTTCTGGCGCTCGGCTGCCTTAAGGTCCGGAGCATGCGAATTACCCCGCCCTTTAACTCGCCGCTGCGTGACAGAATTTCCTAAGGGGCACACGGAGGTTTAAGATGAAATTCCTGATCTGGATGTTCTTCGCCGGAGTGTTGCTGACATGTTCTGCTTCCAGCGTTCTGGCCGCGTTGCATGTGGCCCCGGACGGCGATGACGGCAATCCCGGCACACCGGCCCGGCCCTTGCGAACGCTGCAAGGCGCACGGGACCGGGTTCGCACCATAAAGAAGAACGGGAGCGAGGAGGTTGTGGTTCTCTTCAAGGCCGGCAATTACTTCCTCGAAGAGACCCTCCGCTTCGGAAAGGAAGACTCCGGCGTCGCCGGCATGCCGGTGATGTACAAGAATTGGGGTGAATTGGGCAGCGCCCATCTCATCGGCGGCCGCGTGCTGACCGCATGGAAGGACGAGGGCGACGGCATCTACAGCACCCAACTCGATCGGGACGCCTACGCGCTGTTCGAGAACGACGAGCCCGCCGTCATGGCCCGCGAGCCCAACGAGGGTTATCACTTTTTTGAATCCGTCGCGGACTACAGCCATTTGAAATTCCGCGCAGCCGACTGCGCCCGTTTCGATTATCGAGGCGCGGCCGTGCGTTTGTGGGCGCATTGGATCCCTGCAAAAATTGCGATCCAGAGTGTCGATTTCGACAGCCGCACCATCACGCTCGGCCAGTCGTACGCCGGGGATATGCAGGGCACTCTGTGGGAGGATCCCAAGTGGGCTGCGCGCACCCCTACCCGCTTCTATATCTATAATTCCAGGACCTTCCTGGACAAGCCCGGCGAATTCTACATGGATTCCGCGTCGCACCGCCTCTATTACAAGCCGCGCCGCGCGCCGATTGAGCGGCAGGCGATTATCGCGCCAACGGTGGATCGCCTGATTGACATCGACGGTGCAAGTGACGTTCAATTCGAGGGCCTGACCTTCAAGGTCTCCAACGGCTTGTTGGAGGTCACCCCGAGTATTGCCCTGCATTCGAATGTCAAGGGGGGCCTGATTCGTCTGGGGGAGGCGCGCAACATCGCCGTCAAATACTGCCGGCTGCTCAATTCCGGGCAAAACGGCGTGGTTGTAGAAGGCAACGTCGAAAAGTGCACGATCTACGGAAACCTTATCAGCCGAACGGCAAGCGGCGGCGTGCGATTCGTCGGCGGCAAGGACCACAAGAACCGGGAGAGCGTCATCGAGAACAACCATATTCATCATGTCGGCGAAGGGATCTACATCCGCAACAGCGCCGCCGACATGGTTCGGCACAATCTCATCCATGATGTCGATTCCAATGGGTTCAAGTCCCTTTATTCAGAGCAGCAAACCATCAGTTACAACGACATCTCGCGGGTCGGCCAGGACGGCACCGACAGCGATGCGGCGGGAATCTATGCCAACTGCACCGCCGGAGGACCGGAGGGCGGACATCTGGTGATCGACCACAACCTGCTTCACGACATGACCTGCAACAGATATCCAGGCTATCCTGCCGCGGCGGTCTACCTCGACCTTGACGGCACGTACAACTGCACCGTGACCCATAATGTCATCTACAATATCGCTGGCAAGTACGGCGTGCACGTGCGCGGACCGAATCATATCATCCGCAACAACGTCATCCATTTTGACGGGCCGGATTTGCTGTCGCCCTTCACCCTGGTCACGGGGTCGCGCCCCGCCTACGTGGCGGTAAAGAGACCGCCAATCGGCAACCACCAATACACGTTTGAGAACAACATCGTGTGGTCGTCTTTGAAACAAATCTATCAAATCGGCGGCCAGCCCGATAAGGATACGTTCAAGCGGGTGGACAACAACGTGTATTACAATCCCAAAGGAAACTACTCTTTCGGAAAAATGGCTTTGGAGGAGTGGCGTCGTATGGGCCTCGATGTCCACGCGAATCTCGCGGATCCATTGTTTGTGGACCGAGCGCTTCACGACTATCGCCTCAAGCCCGGCTCGCCGGCCCCGGCTCTGGGATTCCAGGAAATAGACGTCCGCGAGATTGGCCTGAAAAAGGATTTTCCGTACCGAGATGGCGGGGTGCATGGTGTTCAATCTGTACCGCCCTCGGTTTCTTGGACGCTCGCAGGGGTGCAATGATGCCGCGATCTCCGCGGTGCAGCAAGCGTCTTTTCGGGCCTGGGCGGCCGCCTTTGCGACGCGCCACAAAGCGCCTGCCATCTCCCAGTACTGGCCGATGGAGCGGTAGAACCCCAGGCCGTATTCCTGTGCGCGGGGCGGGCCGGAAGCCGTAAAGGCGGCATCCGCTTCTGCCGATAAGTACGGGGCGGTAGAAGTGCGCACAAGCGGAGCGGCAGGTGATCCGTCACGGCAATACAGGGCGGCGGGCCTTCTCCCTGCTGGAGTTGGTCATTGTGATGCTCATCCTGGCCGTCCTGGCGGCCATCGCGATACCGCGCTTCTCGGCGACCTCCGAGAACGCCAAGACGAACGCCTTGCAGCGGAGCCTCCAACTGGTCCGCGACCGCCTGGAGGCCTACAAGGCCGAGCACGCCGGCGCCTACCCCGACCTGAAGTTCGTCGAGCAGATGACGCAGTACTCCGACGACCGCGGGAACGTCAGCCCGACGCCCGACCCGCGGTTCCCCCTGGGCCCTTACCTGAGCCGCATTCCGGACAACCCGTTTTCGGGCAGCAACGCGGTGCGGTTCCTCCTGTTCGAGGGGCAGGCGCTGGGGGCACGCCTGCTCGACCGCGGCTGGACGTACAACATTCAGACGGGGGAGTTCGCCCCCGACCTGACCGACACGCGAGCCCTGGTCGATGGCACGCTGCTGAACACTCTCTGATCGCCTGCCGGGGCGCACTTCCCGCCGTTTGACCGCAGGCCCGCCGCCCGGATTGCCGATATAAGGACAGGCCCGCCGGCTGCGCCGGGCCGCGCAAAGTTTTCCCCTACCACGGAATCCTCGATGGTTCCTGCGCGCGAGCGCTGGGCAGAGATACACTTTCTCGACCGCCTTCTGGCGCTGGTACAGGCGGAGGTCCGCCGCCGCGCGGCCGCCCGCGCGGGGATGTGGGCCGCAGCGGCAGCGCTGGCGGCCCTGGCTGTGCTCCTGGCGGCGGATGCCGCAATCGACTTCGGCTCCGACGCGCGGGCCGCCGTTTACTTCATCGCCGCGCTGGCGGCGGCAGCCATCATTTCCGGGGCGGCATGGACGGCGTGGATGCGCCGC
>VGYT01000099.1 GCA_016872895.1 Planctomycetota bacterium | reverse complement strand
ACCTTGGCCCGTCGGCTGAAGTCATTTTGTTAGGCGCTCTAAAGCGCGCAGGGAGCGTGTATGCGGGGCTTATGGCGCAGATTTGGACGGCACTTCTGGGCACACCGGATGCCACCATCTTGGGGCAAGCGCACCGTGTGGGCCGCTGATGTAGTTCTAGCGCGCCACGGGAGGTTCCGCTGTTTCTTTCGAAGAAACGAAGCCATCGCGGAGTTCCGGGGACACCCATAACTGTGCCCGTCCCGGCTTCGTCCTTCGGACTACGGACGGGGAGCCCCGCGGGAGAGGCCACATGGGCGAGTTGCGGAGGGCGGAACGCGGAGTGCAGGGCGTGGAGCGGAACGTACAAAGGCACCATGGATGGCTAGCGGGGCGGGCCGGCCCTGAAGGGCGAGTTTCAAACGAAAGGACGGGCGTCATGAGAAGGTCGGCAACGTTTGCCGCAATCCTGGCCGGAGGGGCCGTCCTTGCCGCCGCATCCCCCGCCGCCGCCATGTACCATCCGACGCTGGGGCGGTGGGTATCACGAGACCCAATTGGGTACGACTCAGCCAGTCCGAGGCGGGCGGGCCTTGCCGGGCGCGAGCGCCTGCGGATATCAGCCACACATACTGACCTTAACCTTTACCACTACGTTGGAAGCCAGACACCATCGTTTGTGGATCCGTACGGTCTCAGCAAGTGCTGCGGTCCTGACATTACTGAGGAACTTGCAGATGTGCTGGAAAGGGCAACAAAACACTTCGTTTCTCTTGGCTCGATAAAGGCAAAACTGGAGAAATGCGAAGGTCTTACGCACCCTCTCAGCGCACCGGTGGCGTGGGACATTCCGGCCCTTTATGACCATGGCTGGATAAAGTCGTACCAGATGATGCGGCCCCCGTGCGCTGTTGGCGAGGGCTGTGAGGACTCGGTGCAGGTGAACGGAAAGTGCTACTACGCAGGGTCGGTCAACTACGTCATGTTCGGCCATATGTGGCGATTGTGCGATCAGACGTACAGAGAATGGTATGCAACTCGATGGTCAACCATTTTGCTGCTGCGGCTCGGACTCATCGACGAGGCGATGCCGAGAAGCCCCGACTCGACCATGTATTCCGAGGCGCGAATGGTACGGCTCATTGCCTCGTATAAGGGCCCCTATGGCATCGCCCGCCTGGCTGCTGGCACTACGAAGGCGGCAGACAATTTCCAGGCTTCGGTTGATTGGGCAAGGGCTGGCTATCAAGGCTGGCCCAATGCGGGAGGACAGCCTGCATCTGATAGGCCTGACTGTGGAAAATGCCCGCACAAGGCTACGTGCGCTTTCGGCTTCCGCTGGCTGACCGCTGGCGAAGGTGTAGCGCGCATTGCGGAGAAGATGTTCGGACAGGACGGCTCGTAGTACGCCCTCATCTTTAGGCGCGTGCCCGACATGGTTTGTGGGTACCGTGTGCTTCACGTCTTCTCGAGGCAGTACGGGCTGGCAAGCCATGCCACACATGGGTTCAGTATTGACGCACTAATACTGGCGGCGCGCTGGGGGCAGGCTGTCGAGTTCTGTTTCAAGACTCGTTGCATCGGGAGGAGCAGAGCAGAGTTTGGCGCTCGCGGCTGTGCCAGCCCCGCGCGACAAGCAACTGCCTTGGGGTTGAGGCGGAGCAAACATGCGAAGGCGCTACATGGCAATTGGCGTCCTCGGGATTCTTGCTGCGCTTGTTGTTTACGTAGTGTATTCGCAATGGCCTTCGGAGCACGTGCTACTGTGGAAAACGATTGAGCATAACCCCCTAAGGGGCCTGCTGCCATTGGAGGTGCTGGAACACTGCGATCGGTTTAAGCACAAGGTTGGTCAAAAGAGGCTGACGGAGGCCGATGCTATAGTTCTCGCTCTGGCGTCGTTGGAGGAGGAGCAGTCTCTTGAAAGGGAGAAAGCGCCCCAAACCCTGGACTATATGCGGCAGCGTCTCACAATAAACCCGAAACGCGGGTACAGTTTCTCGGAACTTGTGGATTTGCTGGGGGTCCCCAACCTCAGCGTCAAGGGCAACTACGGTTGGGGAGGCGGTGGCGCGGACCTTGGGGGCTGCGATACGCTGGCATACTATTGTGGCAGAACTGAAGATGGTGCGTGGCAGCGCATCTGGGTCTTTGGGGACCCCTTGCGGGGCCATCAAGTCGTCCTTATTATGTATGCCCAAGAGAGAGATTGGAGAACGAGATGACGACTGACTCAATTGATGAGTGCCAGGAGAACCTTGTCACGCCTCCGAATGGCATGATGGTAAGGCGTAAGCAATTCCCCGACAAGTGGCTTTCCGACGTTGGTCGCGGGGGCGCCTGAGGCGGTCCTACTGTTTGGGGCGGCGTCTGACGCCGCGCGGTTCCACGGGGTCCGGGATTTGCGGTGAGGCTTCACAGTTTCCCACGATGCGCGGCGCAGCGGGTGGCCGTTTCGGGGCAAAGCGGCCTTGAAGGGCCGGTCTTGCACGAAAGGACGGGCGTCATGAGAAGGTCAACCACGTTTGCCGCAATCCTGGCCGCCGGGGCGGTCCTTGCCGCCGCATCCCCCGCCGCCGCCATGTACCATCCGACGCTGGGGCGGTGGGTGCAGCGAGACCCGATTGGGCATCAGGCCGGCATGAACCTGCTGGCTTACGCATGGAGTGAGCCAGTTGGCCATGTGGATGCCGACGGCAATTCCCCGGTGCCGACCACGACGCCGCCTCCCGCGCCTAGATTCACATACAGAAACCTTACATGGGATGATTTCAAGGGACCTGTGCCATCGGGCGCAACGCATTCTGCCAGCGTGTTTACACTGCTCGATAGGGAGAAGTGGAATGTCGTACCTGCGTTTTCGAACAAGGAGGACGAATACTGTGTTCCGGAACCCGACAGGACGCTGTGTGAAAAAGACAAAGTGGGAAGTCGCACGAGACCAGACCCCACTGCGCCTAAAGGGCGTCCATTTTCGAAGAGCGCACAGTGTTACAAGTGCGGGGCCAAAATGGACCCCAAGGCACGTGTGGTTGCGTATGCCGATCCGAACAAATCATGGGCCAAACCAGGCGGCAGCGGGGACCTCCTGAGGCATGAGCAGGGTCATTTCAGGATAGCGGAAGCAATCGCCAGGACCGCGAATGACGCGATTAAGAAGATAAGCCCAACATGTGTGTACGATTGTGATATGGAAAGAGGTGAGGAACGGGCCACGAAGCCGGTATCCGATGCGCGGGATGCAGTGTGGACTAACGTCAATAGCCAATGGGATGCCTTGCAGGGCAGGCCCGGGCAAGACGGTTACTACGATGTCCGAACGAATCACGGACTGAGTCGGCAGGAACAGCAAAGATGGGACAAGCTCCTGGACGACCCCGCCTGGCCTTTGATGCCACAGGTGGAGATAGTCTTGCCGCCGATGTGGAAGCCGACCGTCCCGGTGCCAGGTCCGCGCCGGTAGGATTACTGAACGCCGAGCAAAGGAGGACCATATGGAGATGGTCGGAAGGGCGGCTCTCGGGAGTCTTCTCGCCTGCACGTTCTGGTTAGCGGGATGTGGAGCGCAACTTGGGCGGGCGCCGCCTGTAACCCTGACGCCCGCGCGGATGGAGAACCGGCTTTCGGAGCCGATTGCGATTTACTCGTCCTTTTGCCTCGGACCCAAGGGAGATTACAAGCCGTCAGTCCAGATTGTGGTGGCAAATTCCGGAAAGCAGGCCGTGAGCCTGACCTCGGGCATCGGCTGCTCCAGCGAGAGAATCTATTATAACTACGCTGCTATCAGGCCTATGATTGCCAGCGCACCCGATGCTGACGTGCAGCGGCCTTATCTTCAGCGAAGGCGTCGGCTGCCTACCGAAGGTTCCTACGGGGCAGAGAACGAAGCCGTAATCTCTTTCGGCACAAAGGAACTGGCGCCAGGTCAGTTTGCGCTGTTTGCCCTCAACATTTGGAAGGCTGAAGGGAGGACGCCAGATATCCTCAGATTGCGTGTTTCGGTCGACTGGACGGCTTCAGATGGCACGAATGGCGAAGCGCACGCCGAGTTCTGGTTTGCCGTTCCCGAGGGCTACTAGACCTTTGCGAGCCGGGCCTTGGCGCTGGTGGTCTGGTCTGAATTGGGGACGCTTCCGAATGGCATGAAGATAGGGCGACGGATGGCGAGGGGGACGCTTCCTATTTGTGGGTCTCTCGGCTTACGATGCGGCGGGCAACATGACCCGCGCGCCGCGGCCCGGCCAGGAATCGACGGCCACCGAGGGCCTCCTGATGGTCTATGATGCCTGGAACCGCCAGGCGGCCGCGTACCGCGACGCCGACGGCGACGGCGCAAAAGGCGCGGGCGACCCGCTTGTCCAGGAGACCCGCTACGACGGCCTGAACCGCCGCATCGCCAAACTCGTCCCCAACGGCAACAACTGGGACCGCACGGACTACTATTGCAGCGAAGCGTGGCAATGCCTTGAGGAACGCTGCGGCGCGAACCAGCAGAGCAAGGACACGGTGGCCGCGGCCGTCAAGGTCCAGTGGCTGTGGGACGTCCGCTACATCGACGCCCCGGTCCTCAGGTGGCGCGACACGGGCGGCGACCCGGACCTTGACGAGACCCTCTACTTCTGCAATGATGCCAACATGAACGTCACGGCCCTGGTTGACGGCACGGCGGGCAGACAGACCGAAGGCGAGGTGGTGGAGCGGGTCGTGTACGACCCCTACGGCAAGCCGAAGTTCTGCGACGCCTCCTGGGCCAACACCGCTGACTCAAGCGCCTACGCCAACGAAATCCTCTACTGCGGATACCGCTTCGACCCCGAAACGGGCCTCTACCACGTCCGCCACAGGCACTACCAGAGTTCCGGTGACACACATTTAATTACCTTGACGTGTGTCGGCCGGGGGTGTATCTGCGGGGCATGACTCGTTCGGCGCGGGCCGTGGTTGGCGGGGTGCCCCATCACGTCACGCAGAGAGGCAACCGCTGTCAACCGACGTTCTTCAAGGAGGACGACTACGGAGATTAGGCGTATGTGACCGGAACTCCCGGAACTCGGGAATCGGAACGCGACATGGGCCGGGGCGCGCCCCGGCCTATGTGCTCAACCGGGGGCCGTGGCCGCCCAGCCCGGCGAAGCCGGTGGAAGCGCAAGAGGATGCCGACCACGCCCGCCATCATCATGGCCGCACTGGCAGGTTCGGGCACGACCGTGAAGGCCCCGATGTAGCCGCTCGCCTCCAGGCCGCCGAAGACAGCCGTCTCGGGCACGACCGACCAGTCCACCAGCGCCCCGTCCAGCGGGGAGAAGAAGTTGCCGTTGTGCAGCCGCTCGCCGCGCGGGTCCAGGCGCCAGTACCGCAGCGCCGCATCGGCGACGGCCTCGGTGTAATCGGTCGGGGCGAAGAACGCGGCCTTGTACTGGCCCAGGGGCGGATCGCTGAAAAGGAAGTACACATCAATAACCGTGTCGGCCGCCAGGGCGGCCGGGGCGTCGCCGGCGGCGCTCGCAAAGGGCAGCGTCTCGCTTGTCAGGCGCAGGACGTCGTTAGCGCTGTCAGCGGGGTTCGTGTAGTCGGGCCTCGGGGCGGCGATCTCGAAGGAGAAGTTCTGCGGCGCCTCGGCCGCGAGCACCTGCCCCAGGGTCAGAATGGTGGAGGGCGACCCGGGGCTGAGCGTGCCGCCCCCCCCGATGCTCACGGCCTTGTCGATGGCCCCCCTGCCCAGGAGCGTGCCGCGGACGATGAGCGTGCCGGTGCCGCCGCCGAGGGCGCCGTTGATGATGAAGACAGCGCCGGGGTCGATGACGACGTCGCCTGCGGTCAGGACCGTGCCGCTGGGGAGTTGGTTGGCATCGCCGCGGATGGTCAGTGTGTTGTTGAGGGTCAGGGTGCCGGTGGAGGTAATCGTGGAGTCTCCGGTCAGGAGGACGGGTCCGCCGATGATGCCCGTGCCGCCGAGCGTGGCGGCCCCGACCGTGACGGCGCCCGGGCCGGTGCCAGAGCCGGCGATGTTATTGACGAGGAGCGTGCCTTCGGAAACCGTCGTGCCGCCCGCGTAGGTGTTTGCGCCGGAGAGGCTCAGCGTGCCGGCGCCCTCCTTGGTCAGGCCGCCGTTGGAGATCTCGCCGACAAGGGTGGCGAAGTCGGCGCTTGTGGAGGGGTTGTCGTTGACCCTCACGGTGCGGGTCCGTCCGGCGAGGTCAATGGGGTTCAGGAACCGCGTCTCGTTGTCGGCGGTATCGGACCCGAAGATGAGTTCGCAGAAGTCCGGAACGAAAGACCCTGCGTTCCACGTCAGGGTATCGGGCGTTGGGCTGCCGCCGATATTGACGGTCATCAGGCCGCCGTTGGCGGAGAACCCGCCGCTGACCATCCACTGCACCTGGTCGGCCCCGATGCCCAGGCCGCGGATGAAGGTGGCCGCCCTGTTGCTTTGCAGAACGCCGTTGCTGAACACCAGGTTGCTGGCCGTGGGCAGGCCCACCCCCGAATTGGCCTGAAGCGTCCCGCCCTCACGCATCATTGCTCCAATAGTGGTCGTGCCGCCGTAGATGTTAGCGGCAGTGAGGACCAGCCTGCCGCCGCCCTCCTTGGTCAGGCCGCCGTTGGAAAGCACGCCGGTAAGGGTGGCAAAGTCGGTGTTGGTATCGGGGTTGTCGTTGACGACCACGGTGCGGACTGCGCCGGCGAGGTCGATGGGATTCAGGAACACCGTCTCGTTGTCGGCGGTCAAGGACCCGAAGACGAGTCCGCCGGTGGTCGGAACGAAGTTGCCGACGCCCCACGTCAGGATGTCCGGCGTCGGGTTGCCGCCGATGTTGACGGTCATCCGGCCGCCGGAGGCCGAGAAGCCGCCGCTGTAGAGCCACTGCACCTGGCCCGCCCCCGCACCGAGGCTGCCGCTAAAGGTGACGTTTCCGATACCTTCCAGGACGCCGCCGGCCAAGGTCAGATTGCTGGTCGCAGGGAGGCCCGTTCCCCCCACCCCCCACGCCCGGAGCGCCCCGCCATAGATGGTGGTCGGGCCGGTATAGGTGTTGGCGCTGCTGAGGGTGACCGTGCCGGCGGGGTCCGCCTTGTTCAGGGGGGCCAAGCCGCCCAGAACGGCCGCGATCGTGCCGCTCCGCACCTCATAGGATGCCGCGCTGACCAGGATACTGCCGGGGCCGCCGACGATTGAGCCGCCGTTCAGCGTGACGACGCCGACGGTGCCCGTGTAAGACTGGAGGTCCAGCGTGCCGCCGTTGACGGTGACGGCGCTGCCGGGGTTGATGACATCGCTGGCGCCGTACGCCAATGTACCGGCGTTCACCGTGGTCGGGCCGGTGTAATTGTTGGCGGCAGCCAGGACGAGCGTCCCCTGGCCGTCCTTCGTCAGGCCGCCGTTGGACACCACGCCGGCCAGGGTGGCAAAGTCGGCGGTGGTGGTGGGATTATCGAGGACCGTCACGGTCTCGGTGCCCCCGGCGAGATCTATGGGGTTCAGCAACAGCGTCTGGTTGTTGGCGGTCGGAGACCCAAAGACCAGGGCAGAACCGGACGGAACGAAGCCGCCCACCACGCCCCACGGCAGGGTCTGCGGCGTCGGGCCGCCCCCGATGTTGACAGTCATCAGGCCGCCATAGGCAGAGAACCCGCCGCTCCCCGTCCACTGGACCTGGCCGGGTCCGACACCCAGGCCGCGAGTAAAGGTGACGTTTCCGGAACCTTCCAGGACGCCGCCGGCCAAGGTCAGGTTGCTGGTCGCAGAGAGTCCCGCCCCGGAGTTGGCCCGCACGGCGCCGCCCGAGATCGTCGTGGCGCCGCTGTACAGGTTCGCGCTGCTGTTGCCCAGGACAAGCGTCCCCGTGCCGGCTTTGGTCAGGTCGCCCGGTCCGGACACCGTATCAGCCAGAACCAGCGATCCGGACCAGACGTTGAAGTTCGTATTGGCGGCAAGCCAGACGGGGGCGGCGATAGTGTGGCTCCCGCCGGCAACGTTGATAATGGCGGGGCCCACGGCAGCCTGCATCGTGATCGTCGGGGCGCCGACCAGCGTATAGGCATTGGCATTGTCGAAGTTGATCGTCCCCACGGTCACCGGGACATCCACCGTGATGGTGCGCGCGGGCGCCGCAGGGGTATCCAGGAACGATGCGGCCGCATCGACGCCGTTCGGCACGCCGCCCGCCCAGTTGCCGCCCAGGGACCACTGGCCCCCGGTAGGAACCGCCCATCGGCTCGTCAATGCCCCCGAAAGTTGCACGCTCCAACTGACGGATTGCTCCAAGAGTTCCCGGTTCCTCGTCACCCAGTTGTTCGGGTCCGCATCGTAGGCCCTGGCCGTGACCGTGTAACGGCCGGCGCCGTACGGGCCGACGATGTTCTGAATCTGGAATGCCCCGCCCGCGGCGACCGGCGTGCCTTCTATCGACCATGCCACCTGGATCACCGCGGGATCAACCACGGTAACCGACAGGGGGTCCGGCGGGTCGATCACCGGCGCGGCGTTGGGCGACCACGCGTCCAGCGGACGCACAAGGCTGTAAATATCCAGGATGATCTTCTCGCGGCAGATGGCGTTGAAGGGAACCCCGTAAACGTAGTCGGGGTAGCCGGGGCTGGAGGACCAGTATCCCACGTTCCTCATCTTGGAATCCGCCGACGGACGCCAGATGCCCGTCGTGTAACTACCAAGGCCTCCTTGGTTGGGGCCGATGACGCCGACGGCCGGCACGTCCTGGTACCCGAGCCACAGGGCCCATTTCGCCCCCGTCTGGTCCGTGCTCAAGTTGACCTCGGCAGGCTCAGCACCCGTATAGGTCCCCGGGCTGTCATACTCATCCCCCAGCCGGTTGAACGAGTGCCCGATTTCATGAAGGGCGACCTGCCTGGCGAACGCGTCGCCTGCGGCATAGACGGCAAAGGGGCCGTAGCCGGGCAGCCCGCCTCCCCCGCCATACACCGTATCGTTGACCGCGACCACGGGCGCCTCGGCCGTGAAAGGCGCCCCCGCCAGGTTCTGCGCCAAGACGCTCTGGCCCAGGTCCAGGTCAATATAGAGAAACCGTGACGGGCCGCCGCCGTAACCGTAGCCGGCGTTCAGGGCCGTGTCGCGCACCGCCCCGTATGAACCGTTATCCGCGCCGTTCTGGTTCGACACGACGTCTATGCGCCAGAGGTTGAAGAAGTTCCTGTACTGCACGTACGGGTCCCTCTCGTTCTGGTCAAAGTTAATGGGCGGTGGGGGCGCGGGCGGCGGCAGCGGGGCGACGGGCGGTGGCGGCGGCCCGAACAGATAACTGAAAAGCGTCTGGACATCGGCCTGGTAGGTCCCAAGATCCTCTTGTCGATACCCATCGCCCATGAAGACCATGTCCACCCGGTTGGCCGACGGCCCGCTGACATAGACCGCGGAGTACTGGCCCTGCAAAGAGGCGGGGCACAGCGCAAACAGGCCAAAGGACGACAGAACCCGCAGAACGGCGAGTCTTGCCGGCTTCCTCCGGGACGGGAGCATGCCCAACCTCGCTTTCTTCGAGGACTTGCCGGATAGCCCCTCCCGTAGGAGCGTCGGCCGCATAGGGTCGCATGGGCAGATACCCACCGCGCGGCCCGGGTTCCGGTGCGCCTCTCCCATACCTTACCTCAATAACCGGCCATAGTCAAATCCGCTGGCCTTTGGCGGGTCTTCATGCGGCGCGGGTGGCGGAAGAGAAGAGCGCCGCGAGGGTTCCGGCAATTCGGCGTGAACCCTTCGCCGGGGGCCTGAGCGAAAACGGTCCGCTTCACGGCTTCCTCTCGCGCCGCCGCCAGTTTCGCCGCGAACGGCCGGGCCGAAAGGCGCCGCCGGTGTAGGCGTTCATGTGAAACCGTCGCGGCCGCGCGGCCCGGGCGCCGCCCGCCGCAACGGGGGCCGCCGCCTCCTTGTTGATGGCCGCGATGAACCTCAGTTCGCGCGGCCCGTCGCTCGTCTTCACGGTCGGTTTCCTCTTCTGCCTGCGGCTGTGCGGGCTTCGGCTGGGCCTCGGCCATCGAGAGGCCGAGTTCCTTCGTGAGCGCCACTTCCTTCGCCCGCTGCCGGAGTTCGGATTCCCAATCCTTGCCCTCTTTGGCATACTCGATGTGGTCGTCCAGCGAGAATGGCTTCGCCGTCCGCTGGGGCGAGTGGGACCTGGACCAGACGCGGCTCCACAACAAGGTCAACGAGATCGACAACGACGATAACCACGCCAACGCACCGAGCGGGTCGATCTCGGGCGGCTCCTGGGTCCTGCCCGTCCACGACGCCGCAGGCAACATGACCCGCGCCCCGCGGCCGGGGCAGGAATCCCAGCACGCACAGGCCCTCCTTATGGTCTATGACGCCTGGAACCGTCCCGTGAAGGTTTACAGAGATTCCAACGAAAACGGCTCGCTTGACGGTAACGATGCCCTGGTCGCCGAATACCGCTACGACGGCCTGAACCGCCGCATCGCCAAACTCATACCCAACGGCAACAACTGGGACCGCACGGACTACTATTACAACGAAGCGTGGCAATGCCTTGAGGAACGCTGCGGCGCGAACCAGCAGAGCAAGGACACGGTGGCCACGGCCGTCAAGGTCCAGTACCTCTGGGACGTCCGCTACGTCGACGCCCCGGTCCTCAGGTGGCGCGACACCGGCGGCGACCCGGACCTTGACGAGACCCTCTACTTCTGCAATGATGCCAACATGAACGTTACGGCCCTGGTCGACGGCACGGCGGGCAGCCAGACCGAAGGCGAGGTGGTGGAGCGGGTCACGTACGACCCCTACGGCAAGCCCACGTTCTTCACGCCCGACTGGTCCGAGTCGTCCTCCCAGTCGTGGCTGGACAACGAAATCCTCTACTGCGGCTACCGCTTCGACCCCGAAACGGGCCTGTACCACGTCCGCCACAGACACTACCATCCGACACTGGGGCGATGGGCCTCGCGTGACGGCGAGTATTGGGATGGGCCGAGCCTGTACGAGTACGTTACGGGTTCGCCTTTGACTTACGCCGACTGGACGGGCCTAGCCCTTGCGGCAGCGCGGGTTGGCACGCACGGACTCGTGGTAGCAGACCCCAATTTAAGGGCGGCCCTTCTCCCAGAGCTTTCACAGTTCTGCGACTGCTTTGACTATCAAGAAGACGGCGACCGCATTGTTGTCGTGGAAAGAAAGGGCAAGGAGCTAGGGAGCCCCCCGTCTCGCGAATTCTGTTGCTGCTACTATGAGAAATTAGTGAAGTGCAATATCATACTGATGTACGCATACGAGGCAGGTAAAGGGCAATATCCACGCACAGACTTCAATGTGAGGTACGGTGCGAAGTGGACGAAGCGGTACACCGATTTGCGGGGCAACTTTGAGTTTACGGTAATGGGGGCCGAACCTAATCGCCATACCACAGGGCATGAGCTCACTCATGGGGTTCTTGGTTTCGACATGGAAATGGAGTGGGCCGTGGACGCAGTGGAGGCCCTGGGCAGCCGAAGAGGAAGGGGTTGGCGGGGAGGCTCTCACCCGAACAGGCAAGTTGCCGATTTTGACGCCAGGCTCGCCGAACTGGTGCAAGACAGAATGGGCTGCGACAGAAGGGCGGACTTCAGTGGGCGCTCACAACATGTACCGACTGATGTAGCCTCCGCACTTGGCAGTTTCAGAAGTTTTCAGGAGACAGCCTTACTGATGCGAATTCTCGAGAGCACTACCGTCCCGGATCCAGCCAGAGAGGCGAGGCTCGCTGCAGAGTTGCTCCGCTTTGGGCCGAATAGCGATAAGAGGATACGCGATGCCTTGAGAAACACACCTTCAATGACACAGATGAGGCTAAAGAGAAGGGGGTGGTTACAATGACACGTGGAAGGTTCGTATCTCTGCTCCTTGGCGGTCTGTGCCTGGGACCAGGCTGCGCCCAGGAGAACGTGTGCGCTTACGCGACGCTCGGCCACGGGCATATCGCTCATCCCCGGCTTCTCGAAGGTTTGCCCGAGGAATCTGCATGGTACTTTGTCTATCATCTCGAAACTGACGCCTCCGCCGGCCAGCCGCTCAGCGCTTCGGAGGAGTTCCAGGTCCTGCGCGAGCTTATAGCCCACATCATTAAGGCGCGCTGGGCAAATCCCTCCTTCGGATCTCTGTGCACACTCCTTAACCGTTATTTTGGCACGTGGGAGCGCCTGTTGATCATAGAGCGCGTGACTCCTGCTGGTCACGGTTACGGGTTCCTGGCTGTGGCCGTCAAAAAGACGAGGGTCCGAGCAGTTACAAACTTGGTATGGAAATGCCAATATGGGACGTGGACTTGGAGTGAAATTAACCGCCCAAGATTGCCGCCGTTCGAGCCCCGAAGAATTGCTCAGGCGTTGTACGAACTCGACCAGGCGCGGCAGGCTCTTCCAGAGTGCTTGTTCTGGTTCCCCAATGTCGACTGGCCGCTGTACGTCTTACACGACATCAAGGCGGATGGCACTGCCTTCTCGTTTGCAGTGTGCGGATATGATCGTGCCCGCGGTCAGCTCTTCGGGGACGACGGCTCTTTCTGCGATTACACGCGAGTGGCCGCATCACTGCGCGACCGGGAGCCAGCGGCCGTGCCTGACGGCAGCCCAGAAGCAGAGTGCCTTTGGCGGGCTGCTGGTACATACGCTAGACTAATGGACCATCTCTGGCACGCCATTCTCGCAAAGCGGGAGAGAGACATCCTTGGCATCGAGTGAGTGTGAAGGGCCGGGCCCTGGAACACGACGAGAACCCGGGGGACACTGCCGAACGGCATGAAGATAAGCCATGACTGATTTCCAGAGAAGCGCCTCGCGCATGGCGTGCTCGGGCGGCTTGAGCAGTCCTCCTATTGCGGTCGGCGTTTGAGGGCGGGGGGATTCCGGCGGCCGGGGGATTTGCGGTGAGGCTTTACGGTTTTGGACGACGCGCGGCGCAGGGGGGCGAACGTTTCGGGGCCGGCCGGCCCTGAAGGGCGGGTTTCCAACGAGAGGACGGGCGTCATGAGGAGGTCAGCAACGTTTGCCGCAATCCTGGCCGCCGGGGCGGTCCTTGCCGCCGCATCCCCCGCCGCCGCCATGTACCACCCGACGCTGGGGCGGTGGGTCCAGCGGGACCCAACCGGGTACCGAGACGGGGCAAGCCTGGTGCAGTACTGTCGGACTACGCCTGTAGGTCGAGCAGATCCCTCGGGCAGGACCACGATAATACCTTGGGTTGGGGATGGGCCGAGCCTGTCCGTTGGAGGAAAGCCGACCGAGTTCCAATGCCGGCACGAGATTGCGGCGCTTGTCAACCAACTCATAAGGCTCGCCGTCAGTAAATCCTCCATCCTGAAGTATATGGGCAGAGAGGCGCCGGATGCGGGCCGCTTGGCAGAGATCGGAAAGGATGTGGACAAATGGACAATGGAGATTGAGCACCGGCCCGGGCTAATCTACGCCGCATATGAACTCATAGCATATTTGCGCGGCAGCACGGCAATCACCCCCAATCCGATTTGGTGGCCACTTGCACCGCCCTCCGTGCTCACGAAGCTTTATACCGATCTTCCCGACGGCCGCTGCCGGTCGTTGAACTCAATCCTTCACACGAACGTAGAGGAGGCTATCCACCAGAATAACTACAACTCGTCCAACCCCGAAAGGCTGAAAACGCCGCGAACGTGGAATCCCGATTACGGGGCAACCTCTGATGTTAGCAACTACGCGTCGCACTTCACGCGCGACGTGGAAATGGTGCTAGGCTTGACGGGCCAGGAAGTCTTGGATCACGCCCTGACGGAAGAAGAGCGCCGCAAGTTCTGCACTTGCTGCCACTACATACTTAACATCGCCCAGGAAGCAGTGAAGAGAATAAGCGCCCAAATAGAAGCAGTGGGTCCGATCAAGTCGCAAATTGAGAGGATAAAGAATTGGCCCGTTGCAATGTAAAACGAGGTAGAAAGGCGCGCCTGTGCCCTGGGCTTCGCGGGCTACACCATGCTATGGTTTTGATTCTGATCTTAGTCGGAGGGTGTTATACATCGGAATCCCATTTCGAGAAAACCAGGTGCTGCGACAACTTGCGAAGCCTTGGGCACGCCACTCTTGCAATGTACTCTCCCGAGGAGGTTGCGCTGCTTGCGCAGTCGGACGACCCGTGGAACGAGGCTATAGCCCGCGCCAAGTCAAGTGCTGCCATCCCAAACGCTAGCGATTTTGCCGCGCACGTCTGGGGCTGCCCATCACGTAAGAGCGCAGACAAGACCCCTTACATGCTCAACCCCCTGTTGCATCGTGTCTTGGGTAGAATGCCCCCTTCGCGTCTGCCCATCATTTGGGACAGGCCGGGAAATCATGAAGCGTACGTGTGCGTCTATTACCTTGACGGTCACGTTTCTGCAATTCCGCACGGGGAGTTTGAAAATCTTCTGTTGGACATAATCGCAGCAGATAGGGGTGCTGGGGAGCAATGCCAGGGTAACTCAGGGATGGGGTAACGCTAAGCCCGGTGAATCCGTGTCGCCCATCGAGGCGCATGCAGGACTGCGCCAGATTGCCCACGGATCCGTTCGCCGAGTGGCCTGCGGATGCGAAGGGCATCTATCCTGCCCCTGCCACCGCCGCGTCGGCCTGCACCTACGACGCCTGGGACCGCCTGCCCCGGGTTTTCGTTGATGTAAACTCCAACGGCGCTTACGATGCCGGCACGGACGTTCTGGTCGCGCGGTACGAGTACGACGGCCTGGGCCGCCGCGTCAAGAAGCACTACGACAGCCAGGCGCCGGCCGCGCCCGACGGGGTGGATTCTTATCGCCACTACTATTACAATCGTTCCTGGCAGGTCGTGGAGACCCGCAAGGCGGCGAACGAGAACGACGAGCCGGAAACGCTTCAGCCCGACGATTGTACTGACTTCCACGACGCGCGGTTCAACGGGCGCCGCCTTCGGGCCGGCCGGCCCTGAAGGGCGGGTTTCCAACGAGAGGACGGGCGTCATGAGGAGGTCAGCAACGTTTGCCGCAATCCTGGCCGCCGGGGCGGTCCTTGCCGCCGCATCCCCCGCCGCCGCCATGTACCACCCGACGCTGGGGCGGTGGGT
>VGYT01000098.1 GCA_016872895.1 Planctomycetota bacterium | reverse complement strand
CATCTTTATCAACCGTTACGGTGTGCCAGCGGCCTTTCTCGGCGGGGCTGAAACGCGCGGAATACCAGCCGTCGCCGCTCTGAAAGAACAGGGTGAAATGCGACACGGGCGATGCGTCGCGCACCAAAAGTTGGAACCGCACGCCGCGGCAGGCCGCGAGGTCGAGCGGCACGGCGCGGTCCCACGAGGCCCGCTCGATTCTCGTGCCGCGAAAGTTGCACGGCAGGCGCAGTGCGCGGCGGCCCTCGACCTCGGCCGCGGCGGCGGGCGCGGTGCCCGACATCGGCCTCCACGCGGCCGCGGCGTCGGCGTCGCCGGCTGCGAAGATGTCGGGCGCCGGGGCGGCAGACGCAGGCGCAACAGCCGCGGACGCGCCGGCCGCGGGTGCGCCGGCCGGCTGCCCCGCCTGCGCCGCCGCCGCGAGCACAAGCGCCGCCAGCGGGACCATCACAAACGCCGGATGCGGGCTTGACATGTCGAGCCTCCTTGCGGCGGGGGATTTCGCGGCGGCCGCCGGCCTGCTAATATACCCTCCCGGAGCAACCCAGGGAAAGGATGCGCTCGATGAACGCACGACTTCTGCCGCTCTGCCTCCTGGCCGCGCTGCTCGCCGCGGCGTTTGCGCCCGGCGCTCGCCCGGCCGCCGCCGAGGCGGAACCGAAACCTGCCGCGCCGGCATCCGCGGAGGCGCAGGCGAAATCGGCCGCGCCCGCCGCCGAGGCCAATCCGCCGGCCGACCCGGCGGCGAGGTGGGAGGCGCAGGTCCAGGCGTACGAGAAGAAGGACAAGGAATCGCCGCCGCCCGCCGGGGCAACGCTCTTCGTGGGCAGTTCCACCATCCGCATGTGGACCACGGCGGCGGAGGATTTCAAGCCCGCCCCGGTCATTGCTCGCGGCGTGGGCGGGTGCCAGATATCGGACATGGTCTATTACGCCGACCGCATCGTCGCCCCGTACAAGCCGAAGCGCGTGGTCTTCTACGCGGGGGACAACGACATCGCCGCCGGAAAGACGGCCGAGCGCGTGGCCGCCGACTGGAAGGCGTTCGTCGAGAAAGTCCGCAAGGCCCTGCCGGACGTAAAGATATATTTCATTTCCATCAAGCCGAGCCCGTCGCGGGCGAAGATCTGGCCCGAGGCGCAGAAGGCCAACCAGGCCGTCCGCGAGTCCTGCCAGGCCGCGCCCGGCCTGGCCTACATCGACGCGGCCGCGCCGATGCTCGACGCCGAAGGCAAGCCGCGGGCAGAACTCTTCCTGAAGGACATGCTCCACCTCAGCCGCGCGGGGTACGAACTGTGGATCCCCATCATCAAGGCGGCGCTGGAGAAGGGCGATGCGCGGCCTACTTCGGCTGGACCTTGTCGAACCGGGCCTTGACCCAGGCGTCGCGCACGGCGCGGTAAAGGTTGTCTTCGTCGGGCATGAGGGCGAACGTAAGGCCGTTGGGCAGCGCGACCTTGCCCGTCTCGAAGACGCGCTGCTCGTTGGCCGAGGCGAAGGCCCTGACGGCGGCGCGGAAGGCGCGGTCCTCGGAAATCGTCCAGCGGCTCTTGCGGACCACCTTGAACTTCAGGTCGGCGGCCAGTTTCTCCTCGGCGCCCTCGGCGTCGAGCGACGCGGGCAGCCGCACGGACGGGTACGCGGCGGGGTCCTTCAGCACCTCGGCCAGGAACATGGCCGCCGCCGCCCGCCGCGACGCGGCAAGCGGCCCCTTCCCGTACTTCTCCATATATGCGGCCAGGTAGATATGCAGGCCCCACCGCCGCGCGGGCGGGTCGCCGTAGTAGAGCGCCGCAAGGTTGCCGCGAAAGTCGGAGTACAGGCTCAGGCGCAGCCGGCCCTTCTCATCGAGGCCGAGGAGGGACTGCGCCGGCATCGCGGCCCAGGCGGCGCCCGTGCCCAGGTTGTACCAGAGTCCGAGGCCCGCCAGGTCGCCCTTGAGGAACCCGTACTCGGCCGGCTCGGCGCTCTCCATGTCGGCGGCGGGCCACGCGAAAACGAGGGTCGGCTTCGGGTCGCCCCCCTTGAGTTCCACGCTGCTCTTGGCGGCGGGGTCGTAAACGGCGCTGAGCGTGCGGCCCCAGACGGCGGGCTGAAACGGGGTTTTCCGGCCGGCCTTGCAGAGTTTCCACCAGGGCGGGCGGCACTCGGCCCACGCCTGGCGCACGTACGCCACGTCGGCCTGCCGGGCGGGCGCAAGGCCCGTCAGCGCCGACGGCGGCAAGGCCAGCGCCTGCTCCAGGTCGGACCACTGGCCGTCCATGTAGGCCGCGACGATGCGATCCGCGAGGTCGCCCGACGCCGCCGCCGCGCCCCCGGCGGGGCCTGCGCCCGACCCCGGCGAGGTCCTTGCTGCGGCGCCGGCCGGCGCGGCTGCGGCCGCTGCGCCCGCGGCGGCCACAACGGCCGCTGCGGCAATTGCGAGCAGCAGGACGGCCGCCCGCGCCGCTCCGCTTGAACAGTGTCGCATGGTCGCCATGGCCGAGCGATGCTCCGCCGCGAAACGTGCCGGACGAGCGTGCCACCCGCAGGTTCTATAACAGTTTACGCCGGCCCCAACCGCTGGCGCAATGAAATCCGCTCGCTCTGGCCGTTGCTTGCCGCGCGGAGCGGGCATTATAATGCGGCCGCGCATGGGATGCTTGCAAGAGGAGCCGACGCACATGATGCGGCCTGGTCGCCGATGCGCGTGCCCCGCCGTTGCCGCCATTGCCGCGCTGGTGCTCGGCCTGCCCGCCTGGACCGCCGAGACACCCGCGCGCCCGGCGGCGCCCGCGAAGCCAGATGCGGCGGAATCGCCCGCCGGGCCGGCGCCGCCGGCCGCGCCTGCCGCCAGGCCCGTCACCACCGTCCGCAGCCCCGCCGGCGACCTTGTGCGCAAGTGGTGGGCCGAGGGCACGGCCGCAGGCAACGATGGCGACTTCTACGACAACCGCGACCGCGGGCACTCAAACCTGGCCCTCGACCCCTACCCGCAACTCCAGAAGGTCCAGTACAACGACGAGGACCGCAAGCGGAACCTCGACTGGGGCCTCCAGGGGCGGGTGCTCAGGCACGTCGTCTTCGGGAACTCGTCCACGAGCGCCGGGCCGACCGCGGGCGGCAGCAACGCGCGCCTGGCGTACAGCCATCCGATGGGCCTGGCTATGCTGTATGCACAATATACAAATAGCAATCTCTATATCTATCCGGAGCACCAGGACCACGACCCCGGGCGGAACGGCTCGCCGGGCCACGGCGACCTTTTCCCGACGAACACGCCGTGCCTCATCATCTCGCAGGGGTCGAGCGGCTCGGACCGGCCGTTCATGCAGGCGATGCCGCTGGTGCTGGCGGCATTCCGGCCGGAGGTCAAGCGCAAACTCATCGAAGCAGGGATGCTGGCGCCCACGATACAGATGATCCTGCGGCGGACGGGCAGGCCCGTGGCGTCGGACGACGATTACCTCTCCGGCAAGGCGCACCCGACTGTCTTCGAGGGGTCGTTCCTGAACGACCTTGAGATGGTCAAGATGGCCCACGCCATCACCCTGGCCGACATCCCGCCCATGGTGCAACTGGCCGTCACTGAGGAGGGCTCGGCGGTGCGCGGCCGGGACTACTTCGACCCGCACGAGAGCGAGCGGCTGGGGACGACGCCGGCGGTCGTCGCCCGCGTTTTCCGCGGCCGCCACGAGGCCCACCGCATGGTCGTAAGCGCCGAGGGGAGCAGGGACCTCGGCGGGCGGCCGCTCCGCTACCGCTGGGTGCTGCTGCGCGGCGACGCGGCGCGGGTGCGAATCAGGACCCTGAACGAGGCCGGCTCGCGGTGCGAAATCGCGGTCCCGTGGCACGAGCGGCGGCCGGCGGCCCCGGGCTCGGCCATCGAGTCAAGTCGCATAGATATCGGCATATTCGTCCACAACGGCGCGTACTGGTCCGCGCCGGGATTCGTCACGGTCCTCTGCCCGGACCACGAGGCCCGCACCTACGAGGCCGACGGCCGCTGCGTGGACATCGGCTACGGCGCAGGCACGGTGGAGGCGGCCGTCGCGGGCTGGGCGACCGTGCTGGACTTCTATAAGAGCGGCGCCGCCGCCCCTGCCGCGAGGCTGCTCGGGGCGGGCCTCGCGCCGGAAGCGCTCGCGGCCGTGGCCCAGGCGGCGGGCGAGTACCGCCCCGCAAAGGCCGACGCCGACGCCGCGCAGGACGCCCTGAAGCGCGCCGACGAAGAGGCGAAGCGGGCTAAACAAGAGAAGAACGCGCCGCCGGACGCCTCCAAGGCGGCCGACGCCCGCCTCGCCGAGGCCCGCAAGGCCGCCGACGCCGCCAAGAAGGCCGCCGACGAGGTCCTCTCCCGCCGCCGCGAACCCCTGAAGGGCTCCGTCCGGGACCTCGTCGAGGGGACGCTCAAGCGCCTGGCCGCCAGCCCCACGTTCTGGCCCGACCACTTCAAGGACGTCATCGCGCCGGCGGCGGCGGACGCGGGCAAACGGTCGGCGCTGGAGACCTCGCGGCAGCGGCTGGTCGCCTTCGGCCTGCTGAAGGATGGGCCGCTGGAATCGTGGGACCTTACGCCCGTGCGTGCGGGCGCCGGCACGGCCGCCGAGCGCCTCACAGCCAGCGAGCGGGTGCTCCTTGCGCAGTTCGCCGCCGAGGTGCTGTCGCGCATCTTCACGCCGGCCGCCGCCACCGTGTCGTACAAGCGGAACTACGTTGACCCGCGCATCTCCGTCGCCAAGTCATGGCGCGACGTGTTCCGCTACGGCCCCACGGGCGAATGCATCGGCTGGACGCGCTACGACGGCTCGGCCCGCACCGAGTTCAACGCCTGGGGCCTCGTGGTGCTCGAGAAAGACTCGCTCGGCCGCTGCCTGAAGGCCCAGGAAGTGCGGTACGAACTGGCGGGCACCGGCAAGGGACCCGGCCTGTCCGGGGCGACGATGAAGTGGACGCTCGCCCCCGGCATCACGCAGTACGAGTACGCCGGCCCGGACGACCGGCGCGGCCGGGTGAAGTAAGAATCCGGGCCATCAGTTCCTACGGCAATCTGAGGTCCGCGGGCTTCACGCCCTTCTTGAACTTACCCATGCCGATGGGCGAGGGGCTGTACTGGCCGACGAAATCGACCTTGGCCTTCGCGGGAATCTGCGCTTCCATGCCCAGGCACCAGTACGCGGCGTTGACGAGGATGCGGCGGAAGCCCTCGCTCTGAAGGTCGCCCACGTGCCCCATCGTGGTGGTGAAGACCCTGGCGGCCTTGCCCTGCGCCCCGGTGTACGTCTTGGTCCACGCGACGGGCACGGGCTTCTTGTCCGGGTTGGGCGGGTCCTTGGGGTCCATGCCCTTCAGGACCTGGCCCAGCAGAATGGGCTTGCAATCGCCCGCCAGGGTGGTGACGGCGTACACGTCGGATGGTCCCCACACGTCGTCCGCGCCGCGCAGGATGGGGTGGTTCTCGGCGCCCGGTGCGGGTATGCCGCGAGTGCTCTCCTTCTGATGCTGGCCGTAGTGGTTAATCCACGTCTCGCCGAGCACCTGGCGGCCGTAGCCGCCCTCCAGCGTCCCGCCGCGGAAGGTGTACCTGGCGTACGGGCTGTCTTTGCGCTTGTAGTTGAACGCGTGCGTGCTGGTGCGCAGGGCCATGATGGGGCGGCCGGAGTCGGTATAGTCGATGATGTGCTTCATCTGCTCGTCGGGCAGTTCGCGGAACCGCAGGAACATGACCATCAGGTCGGCCCCCGCGAGGGCCTCCAGGCCGGGGATGTTGTCCTGCGTAGCCGGGTCGATCTCGCCCGTCTGCTTAGCGAGCGCAAAGAGGACCGTGCACCGAAGGCCGTGATGGGCGGCCAGGATGCGGGCCAGTTGCGGCATGAGTTCTTCGGAACGGTACTCGTCGTCGCCGACGATGAAGACGGCGTGCCTGCCCTTGCAGGGTCCCCCCTTGCCCTCGTAGACGAGGACCGGGCCTTCGCCCGCCGCAGGGCTGCGGCCCGCAGGCGGGTCAGCGGCCGCGGCCCGGCCCCCGGCCAGGCCGACGATCGCCGCCAGCGCCGCTGCGCCGAGACGCCACATGCAACGGTTGTGCATAAGTCACCTCCGATGCGCCGAACACGGGAACCGCCCTCCCTGAAGCGGCGCTCGCGGCGCCGCCCCGGGCGGAGCGCGGCGGGTCAGGCGGCCCGCCGCGCTCATCGCGTGCCGCCATGTTAACGCAAGGCGCGGGCAAGTGCAATCTTTCCGCGGAAGGATATGCCGCCGGCCGCGGCCGTTTTTTCCGGCAAGGAAACGGGGCCGCTCGCCCGCGTTCCCACGGCTCGCGCCGTGGGCTGTTGTCATACGCCCCTTACGGGGCTGCCAGGAACAACGGTCGCACACTGTGCCGCCCGCCGGGCAATCGAACAATTCCGTGCCGAATTGACCTGCGTCAAGGCCCCCTGCCCTCTTGCCCGCTATGATTGCAGCGAGGATAATGCTCGGCAGGGAGACGCCGCATGAAGGCCAGGACGATGAAACGCAAGATCGTGAAAATCAACGAAGACCTCTGCAACGGCTGCGGCGCGTGCGTTACGCCGTGCGCCGAGGGGGCGATTCAACTCGTCGGCGGCAAGGCGAAGGTCGTCCGCGACGAACTCTGCGACGGCGCAGGCTTCTGCCTGGGCGTCTGCCCCACGGGGGCCCTTACGATTGAAGAGCGCGAGGCCCCCGCCTTCGACCCGCAGGCCGCCCACGCCGAGCAGGCCAGGCGCGGCAAACGGCTGCTGGCCGAGGCGTGCTTCCGCTGCGGCACAGGCGAGGAGGAAGCGGTCCTGTTCCCCTGCCGCCACCAGGGCAAGAGCCAGTGGGTGTGCGTCCGCTGCCTGCCGCCGCTGATACACGGCTGACGGGGCGCGGCAAAGGGACGAAGGGCCAGAGGGACGTAGGGAGGATGGCGCGCCGGTCTGCGCATAGGCGGCCGGTCTCCCGACCTGCCGCGCAGCGTTCGTACAAGAGTTGATACGTCCGCCCGGCCTGCTCTACTGCTGCGCGGGCGGCTCAAGGGTCAGCACCGCCATGACGGGGAAGTGGTCCGACGGATAGCGCCCGCCGTCGGAGGCCGTGTCTATGCCGCACCAGGCGGCCCGGAAGTGCGGCGTGTGCAGAATCCAGTCCAGGCGCCGGTCCACGCGCAGGCCGCCCGGAAAGCGATAGGTTCCCTCGTTCGTCCCGCGCGCCGGGTGCACTTCGCGGTAACTGTCGAGGAGGCGCAGGCCCGCGTCTTCGCCGTCGCCGAGCACGCGGCGGTAAACGTCGGCGCCCCCCTGGGCGTTGAAATCGCCCGTGACGACGACGGGCCGGCCGCCGGCCTCCTGGCTGATGCGCTCGCGCAGCAGCGCGGCCGACTTGCGGCGCGCCGAGCCTGAAAGCGCATCGAAATGCGTGTTGAAGAAGAGCAGCGTCTGCCGCGGGTCGTCGCGCCGCCGCAGTTCCACCCACGACGCCGTCCGCGGCACCCAACTGAGCCAGTCCTTGCTCCCCGGGACGTCGGGCGTCTTGCTCAACCAGAAGTGCCCCTCGCGGATTTTCTCGAAGCGGTCCAGGCGCCAGAAGACGGCCGTCTGCGGGCCCGTGGCGGCGCCGTCGTCGCGGCCTGCGCCCGCCCACCCGTACTCCGGCAACTCCTGGCGCAGGTACTCGGCCTGGGAGGCAAGGACCTCCTGCGTGCCCAGCAGGTCGGGCCGGAATTGCCGGATGCGTGCGACGACGGCGGCCTTGCGTTTCTCCCACGGGCCGACGTGCCCATCGGAACCGGCGGTCAGGATGTTGAAGGTCATCACGCGCAGCGTCTGAGCATCGGCGGAGGGAGGCGGCGCCTCGCGCGGTCCCGGCGGCGGGGCCGCGCCCAGCGCCACCGCAACCTGAAGGGCCGCCGCCGCGGCTCCCAGGAATAACACCGCCGCGACAGTACGGTCGAATCTCATCGTGCGGCTCCGCGCTTCGGACGCCCTGGATGATACCCGGCGCCGCCGGTATTATCAAGTCCGGCGGGGGCGCCAGGTTTCACGCGGCGCGCCCCCGCAGAGGCGCACGCAGCCGACCTGCTGCGGAACCGCCGCGTTTCGCTTGACACGCCCTTGCCGGAAGGTAGTTTGCCGGTGTTGCGGCGGCGACGGGGCCGAACGGCAGGCCCCCGGCCGCCCGCCGGCACGCGTTGCCGTTTGAGGTCTGAGATCTCAGATTTGAGATTTTATATTTAATATTGAACATTTATCATTCTGTGGGAGGCTCCCATGGCGCCCGAAGAAGGATGCCCGCTTGTGGCCGTGCCGAAGGCCGAGCGCGAAGAGATTCTGAAGGCGTACGCCGACCTGCGCGTGGCCGACGTCCGCGACGGAATGGACACGATGATGCTGCACCCCATCGGGTCGATGCGCCCCGAAATCCGCCCGCTGTGGCGGACGCACGCCTGCGGCATCGCCCGCACCTGCCGCTACCTGCCCTTCGACGGGGCCATCCCGCCCATGACGCCGGAGGAATACTGGAAGTGGGTCGGCCGCTACTACAAGGAGGTATGCCCGTACCCGTGGATGGACGACGTACAGCCGGGCGACTTCTGCGTAATTGACCAGAGCGGCGTAAACGCGGGCCTGATGGGGTCGAACAACTCGCTGAACGGGTTCCGCAAGGGGGCTCGCGGCTACGTTACGAGCGGCGGCGTGCGCGACACCGACGAACTCATCCTCCAGAAAATCCCCTTCTGGTCTGCCATGTGCAGCCAGTCGATGGTCCAGGGGCGCCTGAGGTTCGACGCCAAGGACGTACCCGTCTCGGTGGGCGGCGTTCTTGTGCACCCCGGCGACGTGGTCGTGGCCGACGGCGACGGCGTCATCGTCGTGCCGCGCAGCGCGGCCCTTGAGGTGGCCAGGCACGCCGCCGCCGAGCACAAGCGCGACAAGGCCGGCCGCCGCAAACTCTACGAGCAACTGGGGCGGGAGTTGGATGAGACAGTGAAAGATTAGTCATTTGTCATTTGTCATTTGTCATTTGTCACTTGCCACTTGCCACTTGCCACTTGTCACTTGTAAGGAGGATCGGCGCCGTGGGCGGAGACCGCGCTTGGGTCGTCCGCTCTCGCGCCTGGCTGTAAACAAAAAACAATAAACGACAAACGACAAATGACAAATGACAAATAACTAATGACAAACAACTAATGACAAATGACCAGTGACAAGTGACAGTCTTCAGAGGTCCGTCGGGGAGACGTAGTCGCCCTTCGTGGCGCGGAGCATCTGGAGGCGCTCGCGCTGTGCGGCCAGCGTCTCCAGGACGACGGGCGGCGTGTCGGGCACGTCCCGCCGGTAGATCTTCTCGATGCGGTCCAGTTTCGCCAGGTTCTCCGGCACGCGGATGCGGAACTGCTCGACGTACTCGGCCTGGGTGTATTTCTTCGCCAGGACCTTCTTGAAGAGTTTCTTCAGGTCGGCGTACAGGGGCAGCAGGCCCGTCGGCCCGGCGACGGCCCCGGCGTCGCCGTGGACCCTGAGTTCCATCCACTTCAGCCACACGGCCTTGTCTCGCATGCCCGTCAGCCACGTGCCGTCCCTGCGGCGCTGGAAGTAGTTGACGGCGAAGACGGGGGGCACTCGCTTCAGCCCTTCGGCAAACGCGAGGTTGTTGTTGATGTATCGGCCCAGGGGGATGGACAGGAAGTCGAGGTTGGACATGGGGCAGAAGACTCGCACGCCCTCGGTTCCGAGGGTGGCAAACGTGGTCTCGCTTTCCAGGGCTGCGCCCATCGTGACGATGCCGTGCGTCCAGTCGAGCGCCTGTTGGACGGGCACGCTGGTGTCGCTGTCGCGCCCGCCGTAGATTACGCCGTCCACGGGCACGCCCTGCGGGTCGTCGAAGCGCGGGTCGAGGTTCCGAAGGCTCGCCAGGGCGATCGTGTACCGGGCGTTCTTGTGGGCGGGGGGGATTTCTACGCCCTGCTTGTCGATCTTGCCCACGTGCCAGGGGCCGGAGAAGTTCACCCCCTCCTTCGGCAGTTCGCGGCCCATGCCGAGCCAGTACGGCCGGCCGCCCGACACCAGGACGTTGGTGAAGATCACCTCGCCGGGGCTCGTCAGTACCTTCCAGATCACGGGGTCGTCTTTCTCGCGGACGTCCTGGATGATGCCGAAGATGCCGGCCTCGACGTTGGCGCAGCGGGCCTCGCCGCCGATGCGGCGGAAGTAGGCGATGTCGTCGCCGACGATGGTCTCTCCGGGGACCATGGCCGTGGACGTCTTGCCGCACGCGCTCGGAAATGCGCCCGCGAAGTACGTGACGCGCTTGCGCGGCCCGTGGACGCCCATGACGAACATGTGCTCGGCCAGCCAGCCCTCGCGGTCGGCCCTGCGTATGGCCAGGCGCAGGGCCAGTTTCTTGAGGCCCATCGAGTTGCCGCCGTACTGCGTGTTGACGCTGTAAATAAGGTCCTCAAGGATGTCGATATAAATGCGCTTCTTGTCCGGCTCGGCGCTCACGGCCCCCTCCAGCCGGCCCGACGAGTGAAGGAACCGCAGCAGCGCAGCGCCGCCCAGGCGCTTCATCTGCCCGTATCCCGGGCGGTACAAGAGGTGCTCCGAGTGGACCACGTAGGCCGAGTCGGTTATCTGCACGCACGGCAGGCTGAAGGGCGACGCCGCGGGCCCCAGGCAGAAGCAGGCCACGTACATCGTCCGGCCGCGCATCGAGCCTTCAAGCAGCCCCCGCACCTCGGCCAGGCCGCGGTCGCGCTCGATGCAGTTCAGGTTCGGGCCCAGGCTGTCGCCCTTCGGCACAAGGTACCGCGTGACCTCCTTGTCGCGGCCCTGGTCGTGGTAGCCGTCGAAGTGCACGGTGTGGCCGGCGACGGCCAGGGCCGTCTCTTCGCCGGCCTCCAGGGCGCGGCCGCGGATGTACCGGCGGTCGGCGTCGGCGTCGGTCAGCACGTAGATGGAGTCCGGCCGGCAGAGCGCGGCCGCGTCGGCCACGAACGCACACAGCCGCGCGTCCGCCGCGCACTCCAGGCGCGACAGGTGCTCGGCGTCGAGTTTGCCCTTCAGGGCCGCTGCGCATTGCTCGTCCATGGTGCTCCCACCGTTTCCTGTTTGTCCGCGTGTGCGCGGGGCAGCAGTATAGACAGAGGCGTGCGGCGTGTCAAATCCCGACGGGGAGCGGCAAAACATCATTCGTCAGGGCCGGGGAGCGGGCGGATCACTGCTTGGGGTCCCGGAAGAGGCCCTCGAACTTGCGGCGGGCCTCTTCCTCGGTGGGGGGCCTCTCCGGCGCACGCGGGGCCGCCCCGGCCGACGGGCGAGCGGCCGGGCGGGCTTTCTCGGCCGACCCCGTGCCGCCCGGTCCGTACTCGAACTCCTCGCAGAAGTTCATATCGTTCCAGTCGCGGGCGGGATCGGTGTTCGGCAGGCGGCAGGCGCGGGTGCGCGAGTCGAAGTGGGCGCAGTTCGTGCACGTGTGGACGTAGGCGGCGCACTCGGGGCACTCTTCGCGGACCGCGATGGGCCCCTTGATTTCCCACTCGGCCCCGCACTTGAGGCATCGGCGTTTCATACGGGCCTTTCCCGAGGCGCCGGCGTCATCATACTTTACGACGCAACCCGCCGCTTCCGCGGCGTGCTCCGGAGAAATCGCGCCTGTCACTACGGCGCATCTTTGCGCGGCGGATCTCCGCACCCGCCGCGCAAACCGCGCTCACGCCGGGCGGCCTGTGCGGTCGAGCGCCTCGGCCGCCAGGGCTGCCCCGATGATGCCCGCGTCGCCGCCGAGCGTGCTCCAGCAAATCCGGCACGCGCGGCTGGCGCTGGGGAAGGCCATCTCGCGGACGCCGCGGCGGATGCGGTCGAGGAACGGCTTGCCGGCCCCCATCATGCCGCCCGTCAGCACCACCATCTCGGGGTTCAGCACGTGCAGGAGGCTGGTAATGCCCACGGCCAGGTAGTCGGCGGTCTCTGCAACGATGCGGCGGGCGATGCCCTGTCCCTGGGCGGCGGCGTCGAAGATATCTTTGCATGAGAACTCGTTGCGGTTCGCGATGACGCCCGCCTCCTGGCGGAACCGCTCGACGACGGCGGTGGCCGAGGCGTAGGCTTCCAGGCATCCGCGGTTGCCGCAGCCGCACACCCGGCCGCCGCCCTGGATGATGATGTGCCCGAGTTCCGCCCCCGTGTCGCTCGTGCCGCGGAAGAGGCGCCCGCCCAGGACGATGCCGCCGCCGATGCCCGTGCCGAGCGTCAGCAGGAACATGTCGCTCGTGCCGCGCGCTGCGCCGCAGCGGAACTCGCCGTAGGCGGCCGCGTTGGCGTCGTTCTCCAGGCGCACCGGCCGCCGCAGTTTCTTTCGCAGCACGGCGGTGACGGGGACGTTCTTCCACCCCGCCATGTTCGGCGTCTGGAGCACCACGCCGCGCGCGGTATCGACCGGGCCGGGCGACCCGACCCCCACGGCGGCGGCGTCGGCCGCGCGCAGCCCGGCCTTGGCGCAGAGGTCCCCGACGGCCGCGGCCATGCGCGAAAGGACGTGGGCCGGGCCGCGGTCCGCCTCGGTGGGCACGGAATGCGAGGCCAGGACCTCGCCCGCGGCCGACACGAGGCCCAGTTTAAGGTTCGTGCCGCCCAGGTCGATGCCGACGTATCGTTTCGCCATGATGGTGCCCTTTGCCCTGTGCCTTGCCCTTCAAGGCGTCTCGCGCCACGCGGCGAGTTTCTTAAGGCGCTCGTCCAGCGGCGCCTGGAGTCCGTAGCCGTGGTCCTTGCGGCCGGTAAGGATTTCCAGCGCGGCCAGGGCGCGGGCCTCCAGCGGGGCCTGCTTGTTCTCGGCAGCGGCCTGGAGCGCATCGAAAAGGCGCGCCAGCGCGGGCCGGCCGATCTTCTTCAAGGTGGCCTCGGCGGCGGCTGCCTGGTCGTCCGGCCCGGCCAACTTGGCCACGGCCTGCGCCACGGCCGCATCCTGGGCCTGGTCTCGCGACTGCTTGAGTGAATCGGTCAACTCTGTGCCGCCCCAGTCGGGCTGCGCGGCCGCGAAGGCCGCCAGGAGTTCAAGCGCCTGCTCGGGGCGGCCCGACGCGAGCAGCGCCTCGGCCCGCGCCTGGAGCGCCTTGGCCAGCGCCAGGCGCTCCTCGGCCGAAGTGTCCTTCATCGCCGCCGCCAGGTGCGGGACAGCCTCCACGTACGGCTCCTTGGCCAGGAGTATGCGGGCCAGTTGGTGGTTGAGTTCGCGCAGGCGGGCGGCGCTGGGGGCAGGCGTAACGGCCAGCAGTTGCCGCAGGGCGGGCACGGCGCTTTCCGGCATTCCGGCAGCGACGTGCGCATCGACAAGTTTCTCGTAAAGCGTCTGCACGGTCGGCCCGGAGCGGGCGGGCGGGGGGAACTTGGCCAGGGCCGCCTCGTACATGGCGGCGGCGTGCTGCATCTCTTCGGCGCCCTCGCGGGCGAAGAAGCGGTCGCCGAGTTCCTGGGCCAGGTCGGCCGCGGGCGTGCGGTCGACGAGGGCCTTGACGGCGGTCCACAGCGCGTTGCGGACGGCCGGCTCGGCCTCGGCGCCGGCCTTGAGGCGGTCGGCCATTTTGCGGGCCGCGTCCGGGCCGCCCAGTTTCGCCAGCACGGCCGCCACCGCCTGGCGGACGCCCTTGTTCTCGTCCTGGAGCCGGGCCGCAAGCGCCGCCAGCGTCTTCTCGCCCACCTTGGGAAGGTTCCCGAGGCCCTGCGCGGCCGCAAACCTGACGCTGGCCGTCGCATCCTCCAGGGCCCCGGCCAGGACGTCTTCTGCGCCGGGCGGGGCGATCCTCGCCACGGCGAGGCACGCCGCCTCGCGGACGGCGGGCGACGCCGAAGACCGCGCCAGGCGCCCGAGGGCCTTGACGGCCGGCTGGGCAGCGGGCGAGCCCGGCGACCCCTTCTCGCCGATGGCCCCGAGGGCTGCGGCCGCGCGCAGCACCTCGATCTCGCTTGGCGAATCGAGCATGGGGACCAACTTGGGGGCGGCCTCGGCGGCCCGGAGTCCGCCGAGCGCCGCCGCAAGGGCCGCCCGCACCTCGGGCGATTTCTCGGCGTCGAGGCGCGCCAGGAGGCCCGGCACGGCGGGCATCTCCTTCCAGGCGGCGACGGCCAGGGCCGCCGCGGCGCGCACTGCGGCTTCTTCGTCGTTGATATGTTTGACCGCCGATGCGATGAGTTCGGCGTATCCCTGGCGTGCGGCGGCGTTGCCTGCGCCCAGGACGTCGCGCGCCAGCGCCGCGGCCTGCTCGGCCCCGAGCGCCCGGACCTGCGGCACGGGGTCTTCCAGGTGCGCCAGGGCCAGGCGTCCCTTCTCCTTGGCGTCGGCGGCCTCGTACAGGACGGTCAGGTGGCGGATGAGGCGTGCCTGGAGGCGCTCCAGGGCCGCGTCGCGCTGGCGGACTTCCTCGCGGCTGCGTCTGAGGAGGCCGGCCAGCAGGAGCGTCTCCGGGTCCTGTTCGTGCTTCTTCCACCACTCGGCCCAGGCGCGGGGGGCGGCGCCTACATCCTTAAGGCCCGTGGCGTCGGCGAGTGCCTGGGCGGCCGCAGCGGCGACCGCGGGGCGCGCGTCGGCCGTCAGGCGCACCAGCGCCTCGATGGACGGCTTGTCCATCAGCCGCCCGAGCGCCTGCACGGCCGCCACGCGGACCGCCGGCGGCGTCTCGGCCTCAGTCGCCAGGTCACCCAGGCGCACGCGGACCTTCTCGCTGCCCTGGAGGGCCGCGAAGGCCGCGGCAGCGGCGCGGCGCGCCGGCTCGTCTTCGCCCCTCAAGAGCGCAAAGAGCGGCTCAACGAACGCCGCGTGGACGCGGTCGCGGTCGGCCAGCGCCCCGAGGACAGCCAGCACCGGCTCCGACGGGGCCGGCCCGGCGAGCACTTCGGTCAGCACGGCGCGCGCGGCGGGGGTGTCTTTGTCGAGGAGGACGTCGGCGGCGTCGAGGCGGGTGGAGAACGTGCGGTCGGCCCCGACGAGAAAATCACGCAGGCGCGACAGTTCCGCGTCGGCCTTCGGCGGCTCCGGGGCGGGCCGCGCGCCCGCAAACGCCCTGCCGGCGGGGGCAAGAACCGCGCCCCCGGAACCGCACAGAAGCATGGCGGCGCCGAAAAAGAGGGCGAGCGCGGCCAACAACGTCCGCGCGGCCGGTCCGCTCCTCGGCGCCCGACTCTTGCGCATCACACTTTCCCCGGTTCGGCGCAAAAACTCCTGTCACCGTAACCGTACCTTGCGCGGCGAAGACTGTCAACGGCAAATGGAGAAACATGTTCGCACAGCGGGCGCATTTTCA
>VGYT01000097.1 GCA_016872895.1 Planctomycetota bacterium | reverse complement strand
GGACGTATTTCATGGCCCGCTCGATGCCCGCCACGTACCTGCCCCTGGGGAACCAGAACTTCGTCCTGGGCTACGTGATTACCGAGGCGGGTGCGAGCGTCGAGCACAACCTGGGGGTGGCCCGGGAGATCGAGGGGCGCGTGCGTGCCCTGCCGCAGTGCCGGCGGTTCTTCATCGTGACGCTGCCGGACGTGATGTTCTTCGGCGCCCGCGCAGCGGGCGGGAACCAGGCGCGCGAGATGGCCTCGGCCATTCAGACGACCGTCGGGTCGCCTCCCCTGGCATACCTGCCCCAGAACATGCGCGAGGCGTGGTGGGAGAGGTTCAAGGCATATTACCGCGATCCCATTCCGGGCATCGTCGTTGACGCCCAGCAGGTCAGTATCTTCGGGCGTCGCGGCATGGCGGGCGGGCAGAGCATCACGCTCACGGTGCGCGGCGACCGGCTGGACGAACTGTACAACATCGCCGAGACGATGAAGCCCATGGTCGCCCGCACGCCGGGCGTCCAGTTCATCATCCCGAGTTACAAACTGGGCAAGTGGGAACTCAGGCCCGCGCTGGACCGCAAGCGTGCCGCCGACGCCGGCATGACCGCCGCCGAAGTCGGGTACGTGGTGGCGGCGCTGGTCAACGGCGTCAAGGTGGCCGACTTCCGCCAGCAGAGCGGCCGCGAGATCGACCTGACGCTCCGGGCCGGCCCGGAGCACCGCCGGCACATCGAGCAACTGGCGGACCTGCCCATCTGGACGCCCACCGGCCGCACGGTCACCCTGGGCCAGGTTGCGCCGCTTCAACCGGCGTCGGGTCTTACGAGCATCAACCGCACAGAGCAGCAGCGGAGCGTGAGCCTGACGTGCGTCGTGAGCCCGGACGCCCCCGTGGGCGCCGTCGTCGATGGCATCCGCCAGGGCGTGATTGAGCCGCTACAGAAGGACGGGACGATACCGCCCGACGTCATCGCCGACCTTCGCGGCACGGCGAGGGACCTGGCGCGGATGTGGGACGCCATGAAGTGGAGTTTCGCCCTGGCGATGGTCATAACGTACCTGCTGATGGCGGCCCTGTTCGAGAGTTTCACTCACCCGCTGGTGGTCATCCTGAGCGTGCCGCTGGCGGTGGCCGGCGGGTACGGCATGCTCCTGTTCATGATGTTCTGGAACGGCGTGGTCATGGGCCAGCCGCCGCCCATGCTCGACGTGGTGACGATGCTGGGGTTTATCATTCTCGTCGGCATTATTGTGAACAACGCCATCCTGGTGGTGGCGCAGGCGCTCGCCTACATGCACAAGGAAGGGCTGGCGATGCGCGAGGCGGTCCTGGCCAGCGTTGACAGCCGCATACGCCCCGTCTTCATGAGCACGCTGACGAGCATCCTGGGTATGCTGCCGCTGGTGTTCCGGCCCGGGCCGGGGTCGGAACTGTACCAGGGCCTGGGCGCGGTCATCGTGGGGGGCTTGATGGTCTCGACCGTTTTCACGTTGATTCTGACGCCGGTCCTGTTTACCTTCGGCTATCGGTTCGAGGAGGGCTGGCACCGGCTGCTGGTGAGACTCCACGTGCTGGCCTCGCCGGAGGGCGGCGGCAGCGATGGATGAGCGCAGCGCGAGCGACGAAGACCTGATGCTCCGCCTTCAGCGCCGCCGCGACGAGGATGCCTTCGGCGCACTGTTTGCCCGCTACCGCGTGCCGATCACCAGTTACCTGTTCCGCCTGGTGGGGAACCGGACGGAGGCCGAGTCGCTTGCGCAGGAGGCGTTCCTTCGCGTCCTGGAGAAGGCCGACCATTACGAGCACCCGAAGCGCTTCAGCACGTGGTTCTACACGATCGCGCGGAACCTGGCGACGGACTTCCTGAAGAAGAAGCGCGCGGTCGTGCCCGACGATTTCCACGGCCTCACCGAGTCGCTCCTTGCGCCCGGCGATCCTGAGCCGGAGGAGCGGTCGGCCTGGCAGGAAGACCTGCGGCGCCTGGCCGAGGCGCTCTACGAACTGCCGCTGCCGTACCGCGAAGTGGTGGTGCTGCGGGCCCTTCAGGAACTCTCGTACCGCGAGATAGCGGCGATTGTCGGATGCCCGGAGTCCACGGCCCGCAGCCGCATGGACTACGGCCTGGACTTCCTCCGCAAGCGCTACCGGCGCCGCCAGCGCGAAAAATCCGCCCCGGGCGCCGACGAAACGCGAAGTTAGTCGTATAAAGTACGGAGTCCGCAGGATGGGCCGATGGGTGGCATGCTTTCGCGCCGTTGCGAGAGCATGATGTTGGGCCGCGGGGCGCATGCTTTCGCAATGCCTGCCCGCCGAGGCAGGCGAAAGCACGGCACCCGGGGGCACTTCGCTGGGCCGCTGCGCCCGAGCGCTTCTTAGGCGCGGCTATCACGCGACAACTGGCGCTCAGGAATTGCCGGGGGGAGACACGCTACTATGATTTGCCCTGGAACACACGAGTGGTATGAGATGGAACGCGGGAGCCTCCCGCGGGAAGAGGCCGAGCGCCTCCGCCGCCACCTGGCCGAGTGCCCCGCCTGCCGCGCGCGGGCCGAGAACACCCGCGACGTGGCGGCCGCGCTGGAGAACCTCGTCGGCTGCACGCGCGTGGAACTGCCGGCCGAGGCGGGCGAAGCGGTGCTCCGCCGCGGCCGGGTGCACAGCCTTATCGGCCGCCGCTACCGCCGGCCGCTCGTCGTGCGGCTTCAGCGGTCGCGGTGGGTGCGTCGCGGCCTGCCGCTGGCGGCCGCCGTGGCCGGGGCGGCACTTATCCTCATCGGCCTTCAGATAAGCGGCGGCCTCGACACCACGCCGCGCGGCGCGCTTGACCGCCTCGTCTCTCAGAGCGGCGAGGCGGCAGGGGTGAAGGATATCAGGCGTCTTGAGCCGCTCGTTCGCGCCGCCGTCAGCGAGGAGATCGCCAGGGCGCAGCCGTCGCCCGACCAGGTGGCGGACCTGCTGCTGGCATCATACATCGGCCGGCGCCCGCGCGAGGACCGCCAGGTGGCGGACTTCAGGTTCCTCGTGGCCTCGGCCTGGGCGCGGCACCATCAGCGGGTGGCGGCCGGGGGCGGGCCGCGAGCGGGCGCCGTGCTTTCGCGCCTTTGCGAAAGTATGGCCGTCCGGCCGATGCTGGCGTCGGTCCTGCTGCCCCAGGCGGCGCTGGCGGGCGCCGATGCGGCCGGGGCGGACCCGATGACGATCGCCAAGCGCCACGTCCTGGACGGCGACTACGCCGGGGCGCTGGCCGCACTTCCGCCCGCCGAGTACGCCCCCGTGCTGAAGGCGTGGTGCCTGGAATCGCTCGGCCGGTCGGGTGAGGCTGCGCAGGTGCTGGCGGGCGCCGAGGGCGCCCTGTCGCTGGTGCTGCGGGCCGACCTGGCGCTGGCGGGGCAGGACGTGGCCGGGGCACTGCGCCACTACGAGATGCTGGCGGCCGGCAGCGACCGCTACTGGTTCGCCGCCGGATACCTCTGCCGCTACGAACTGGCCGACGCGCGAGCGGCGGGGGTGCGGTTCCAGCAGGTGCGCGATGCGGACCTGCGCGACTTCGTCTCGCGGAACTTCCAGGGAGAACTGGTCGCCGCGGCCTGGCCCGCGCCCGACAGCCTCTTCGCCATGGACTTCGATTCATGGGACCTCGGCGCGCCCACCGAGATGGCCCTGGTGCGGACGCGGGGCGGCGAGTTCCGCGTCGTCGATTCCTCGCGCGGCAAGGCCCTGGAGCAGGACGAAGTGGACGCACAGGGGGCGGAGTTCCTCGTCGGCGATGCCGACTGGTCCGATTACACCCTCCGCCTTGACGTGCGCGTGCTGGCGTCGCGCGGCGACTGGCGCCTCGGCGCGGCGGCCTACCGCCGGGCCGACGGCACGGGCTACGTGCTGGCCCTGGGGCCCGGGCGGCTGGGACTCGTCAAGCAACTGGTGGCCCGCGAGGGTGACCGCCGGTCCGCCGCCGGGCCGCCGCAGCGGATGCTCCTGGCGCCGGAGCAGGCACAGATGGGCCTGGACGAGCCGCTCGTCCAGGGGTGGTGGTACACCGTCCAGGTGCGCGTTCAGCACGTGGCGGGCGGCGTGAGCGTGGCCGGCAAGATGTGGCGGACCGATGCGCCGGAGCCTCTGGCGCCGCAGGTTGTCTGGACCGACACGGGGCAGGTGGGCGGCGGGCCGCTCGTAGGCGGCCTGGCCGGCGTCCAGATAAGCGGCGCCAAGGTGCAGATCGACAACGTGGACATTACGCGCAACGAGGCGCCGAGGGACCCGTTCTCGCGGCTGAGATAGCAGTGACGGCCACTTCGGGCAGTGCGCGGTGGGTCTTATGACCCACCGCGCAAAGTGGCTCGTGGCGGCAGCCCTGTAGTGTTGCCTCGTCGGCAGAACGCCGCCGGTCCGGCCCTGGGGGGAACGGACCGGCGGCTGTTTTTATTGTGGATCTCAGATCTGAGATTTCAGATTGCAGATTGAACGGCTGAGAGACCCGCGGCCTGCGCTGCGGCCGTGGCACGTCAATATGCAATCTGCAATCTACAATTGGGCATGGTTCAAACAAGCCCCACGCACCGCGTGGGGATGGATGGTGCGGGCCGACCATCCCCCGGCGGTGCCGGGGGCTTTGAACCATGCCTACAATTGCTTAGAGCCACGGGTTGCTTGCCGCCTCTTCCCCCACCGTCGTCGCCGGGCCGTGCCCGGGGTACGCCGCCGTCTCAGGCGGCAGCGCGAGCAGCCGCGCGCGGATGGATTCAAGGAGCGTCTTGTGGCTTGAGCCGGGGAAGTCGGTCCGGCCGATGCCGCCGGCGAACAGGGCGTCGCCCGTGAAGACGGCGCCGCGCCCGCCCGGCCCGTCGGGCGTGTAGAGGCTTATGCCGCCGGGCGTGTGGCCGGGCGTCGCCAGGACCTGGAACCGCGCGGCCCCCACCTGGACCACGTCGCCGTCGGCCAGGAGGCGGTCGGCCTTCGGGCTCTTGACCCACGACATGAGCACCGCCGAGAGGTTCCGCAAGGGGCTTTCGAGCATGGCGGCGTCGGCGGCCCCCACGGCGATGGCCATCCCGGGCCACCGCTTCTTGAGCATGGCGTTGCCGTGGATGTGGTCGGCGTGGCCGTGCGTGTTGACGAGGGTGCGCGGCACGAGGCTGCGCGCCTCGCAGAACGCGACGATCTGCTCCGAGCCCTGCGGCGCATCGACGAGCAGCGCCTCGCCGCCCTCTACGACCACGTACGCCGACACGCCGAACGAGCCCAGGGTGAACGTATGGATTTCCATTTGCGCCTCCGCCGCTGCCCGGCGCATTATAGAACGCGGGCCGGGATGAAATCCCGGCTTTTTCCTTCGCCCCGGCCGACGCGCCGGACCGCCGTGTGAAAAAAAGGGGAGCCGCGGTAGGGGGCATCGCGGCTCCGTGTCGCGCGGCGGGGGGTGGCCCGCCGCGCAAAATGTTCTGCCGCCTGGGCGCGAGCGCCGGTTACGTTTCCAGGTCGGCCTCGTTGTCCGTCAGGTGCTTGTCCCTTACGGCGCCGCTCCCTGACGGTCGCGGCTCTGAGGCGTTCTCGTCGGCCTGGCGTTGCTTCTTGAGGGCCTGCCACTGTTCGAGGGTCAGGAGGACCTCGCGTGCCTGGCTGCCCTTGTAGTCGCCCACGATGCCGTCCTCGGCCATCTGGTCGATGAGGCGTGCGGCGCGGCCGTAGCCTATGCCCAGGCGCCGCTGAAGCAGGGAGACGCTGCCGCGCTGGTGCTCCAGGACGATCTCTATGGACTGGTTGTACATGGGGTCGTCTGCGCCGAGGGCCAGCAGTCCGTCATCCTCATCGCCTTCTTCGTCGTCGCCTTCCGCGCGCAGTTGCACGAGTTCGCGCTGGTAGTTCGGTTCGGCCTTCGAGGTGACGAAGGCCAGGACGTTCTGGATGTCCTGGTCGCTCACGAACGCGCCCTGGGCGCGGACGAACTTGTTGGCCCCCGGGGTCATGAAGAGCATGTCGCCCTGGCCGAGGAGTTTCTCGGCGCCCATCGAATCGAGGATCGTGCGCGAGTCGATGCGGGTGGCCACCTGGAACGAGATGCGCACCGGCAGGTTCGACTTTATGAGGCCCGTCAGCACGTCCACGCTGGGCCGCTGCGTGGCCATGACCAGGTGTATGCCCACGGCCCGCGACTTCTGCGAGAGGCGCGTAACGTGCATTTCGACTTCCTTGGCGGCCACCATCATGAGGTCGGCCAACTCATCAACGATTACACAGATATGCGGCATGTGGAAGAGCAGTTTGGCCTCCTCCTGGGGGCCCTCGGGCTTGAACCTGGCGACGATCTCCTCGCGAGACAGGCGGTTGTAGGCGGCGATGTTCCGCACGCCGCCCTGAGACAGCACGCGGAACCGCTCTTCCATGCGGTCCACCAGCCACCCCACGATGGCCTCGGCCTTGCGCATGTCGTTGACGACCGGGCACAAGAGGTGCGGCAGGCGGTTGAAGACCGAGAGTTCCACCATCTTCGGGTCAATCAGCACCAGTTTCAGGTCGTCCGGCGTCCGCGTCAGCAGGAGCGACATGATGATCGTATTCAGGCACACGCTCTTGCCGCTGCCCGTGGTGCCCGCGATGAGCAGGTGCGGCATGGACGCCAGGTCCCTCACCAGCGGCTCGCCGGTGGCGTCTTTGCCGAGGAACAGGGGCAGGCCCATCCGCTCCGGCGCATCCTTGGCCGCAAGGACGATCTCCTTCAGGCACACCACCTGACGGGCCGTGTTGGGCACTTCGACGCCGATGGTGTCCTTGTTCGGCAGCGGGGCGACGATGCGCACGCTGGGCGCCTTCAGGGCGATGGCGATGTCTTCCGACAGGCTGATGACGCGGCCCACCTTGATGCCCGGCGCCAGGGCGACCTCGTACTGCGTGACCACCGGCCCCGTCTCGATGGCCACGACGCCGGCCTGGACGCCGAACTCGGACAGCGTCTTGGTGAGCACGTCGGCCTGCGCGCGGATGTGCGATTCCTGGTCGCCGCCCTCGCCGTACTGCGGGTCGTGAAACAGGTCGAGCGTGGGCAACTGGTACTCCTGGTTGCGCGGCGTGGACGGCAGCGGCGTGAAAGCGAAGTCGTCGTCTTCCTCGTCCTTCGGCTTGGCCGCGGGCCGCGAGTGGCGGATGATGACCTGTCGCGCCGGCGTCGGGGCCGCGGCGTCGGGGTCGGCGGCCGCGCCGCTCTTTGCGCCGGCCTGGTCCTGCGAGGCTTTACCGGCCTGCGGCTTGGCGGTTCCTTCCGCGTCGGCGTCCCGGCGCTGCTTGCGGACGACGGGGCGGGGCGCATCCTCGCCTTCTTCCGCCTCGGCGACGCCCGCGCCGGCGGCCACCGCCCCGGCGAGCCGCCCGACGGCCGCCCCCGCCGTCGCCAGCGAAGCCGCCGCAAGGCCGCGGGCCGGCCCGGCCGCGCGCCGCCCGAGCCACTTCAGGACCATCAGCGGCACGGTAACCAGCAGGGTGTCCGTCAGGAGGATGAGGCCCACCAGCGCCACGGGTATCATCAGGAGGGCCGTGCCGAAGGCGCCCATGCGCGGCTCAAGATATTGCCATATGCCGAGGCCCAGGATGCCGCCGTTCGACTCCGGCATCCGTGCGTCGGTCGCGATCATGGCCGAGGCCACCGACACGTCGAGCACCAGCAGGGCCGCCCCGACGACGCGGAAGAACTTGTCCTCGGTCGTGATCCTGGCAATCCACAGGAACGCCCCGGAGGTGAGAAACAGTATGAGCGGGTAGGCCCCGTCGCCGACGGCCGCCAGCACGCTCCACGCCGCGTACGCCCCCACTGTGCCGCACAGGTTCCGAGCGTTCTCGTTTGGCGGCCAGACGGCGTGGCCGGGCGGATCGGCCGGATCGAACGACAGGACGGCCACCATGACGAATGCGCCGGCGAAGAGCGTGACGACGGCGGCGATCTTGGCTGTGCGGCTCACCTGGTCCACGCTGGCCTCGCTTTCGGCGGCGGGGCCGCGCGGCCTGGCCCCGCCCTAGTGCGTGCCGCTGTGCCCGAATCCGCCGTCGCCGCGGCCGGTCTGCGGCAACTGCTCCACCTGCCGCACGTCGGCCCTGGCGACGGCCGCAACCACCAGTTGGGCGATGCGCAGGCCCCGCGTGATGGTGTAAGGCTCGCGGCCGACATTCCCCACGATGATGCCGACCTCGCCGCGGTAATCGGCGTCGATCGTACCGGGCGAGTTGACGATAAGAAGGCCGTGCTTCAGGGCCAACCCGCTCCTGGGCCGCACCTGGACCTCGTACCCCTGCGGCACGGCCACGTACAGGCCGGTCGGGATGAGGCGGATGTCGCCCGGGGCAAGGACGAGCGGCTCCTCGACCGCGGCGCACACGTCCATCCCCGCCGCCGCCTCGCTCATGTACCGGGGCAGGGGAAGGTCGTCACAGCCCGCTTTTCGTCGAACCAGAAGGCTTATCGGCATGGCGAGCCTGGCTCCTTAAGGCAATTTTCAGGTTATCGGACCCACCCCCGGCGGGATGATAGTGGCACGGCGGTCGGGCCGCCAGCGAAATGGCGGTCATCGGCACTTCTTGCGTTCCCCCACGCACCTGCACGCGTGATTCTCCGCCCCGGGCGTGTTATACTCCCCACAACCGGCTACGCGAGGAACCGCGCATGTACGAGCCGTCGAAAGAGCAGTTCGTGGCCCTGGCCCGCCAGGGGAACACGATTCCCGTTTACCGGACGCTCCTGGCGGACCACCTGACGCCCGTGCTGGCGTTCTCGAAACTCCTGGCCGAGGGCGAGCAGGGGTTTTTGCTGGAGAGCGTCGTCGGGCTCGAACGGGTTGCGCGATACACGTTCCTGGGCGTGCGGCCGCGAATGACGGTCCGCACCTTCGGCGAACGCTTCGAGATTGTGCGCCCCGACGGCACGGAAACGCTCTCCTGCCCCGACCCGCTGGCGAAACTGGGTGAACTTCTTGCGCGGCACAAGGCGGTGCACCACGGGAGTTTGCCGCGATTCGCCGGCGGCGCCGTGGGCTACGTGGGCTACGACATTATCCGCCACTACGAGCGCCTCCCCCGTTGCCCGAAGGACGACCGGGGCCTGCCCGACATGGTCTTCGGCTTCTACGACACGATGGTCATCTTCGACCACGTGCTGAAGACCGTGCAGGTGGTCTCGCACGCCATCCTGGATGGCGGGCTGGACCCGTCGTCGGCCTACGACGAGGCCTGCGGCCGCATCGACGCCGTGTGCGACCGCCTGCGCCGCCCTGCGCCGCTGCGCATGGAGGACATGGTCCGGCAGGAACTCGTGCGGATGCCGTTTGCGTCGAACTTCGAGCGGGCCGATTTCTGCCGGGCGGTCGAGGCCTGCAAGGAATACATCCGCGCGGGCGACATCTTCCAGGTGGTCCTGTCGCAGCGGCTGCGGGTGGAGTCGGGGGCGCCGCCGCTGGACATATACCGGGCGCTGCGCGTCATCAACCCGTCGCCGTTCATGTTCTTCCTGCGGGCGCGCGACGTGACGCTCATCGGCTCAAGCCCCGAGATCATGGTGCGCGTGGAGAACGGCCGGATCACCAGCCGGCCGCTTGCGGGGACGCGGCCCCGCGGCAAGACGCCCGAGGAAGACGCCGCCCTCGAACGGGAACTCCTTGCGGACCCGAAGGAGCGGGCCGAGCACGTCATGCTCGTGGACCTGGCGCGAAACGACGTCGGCCGCGTGGCACGCTACGACACCGTGCGCCTGGCCGACGTGATGCACGTGGAGCGGTACAGCCACGTCATGCACATCGTGTCGAACGTGACGGGCGACCTGCGGGAGGGCCTCTCTGCGCTCGACGCCCTGCGCGTGAGCGTGCCCGCGGGCACGGTCTCGGGCGCGCCGAAGGTGCGGGCCATGGAGATCATCGACGAGTTTGAACCGACGAAGCGCGGCCCGTATGCCGGGGCGGTCGGGTATATCGACTACTCAGGAAATATGGATACGTGCATCGCCCTGCGCACGATGGTCCTTGCCGGGGGCCGCCTCGACGTCCAGGCCGGCGCCGGCATCGTGGCCGACAGCGCGCCGGAAAGGGAGTACGAGGAGACCCTGAGCAAGGCCCGGGCGCTTCTGCTGGCCGTCCAGATAGCGGAGCGCGGTTTCGGCCCGGCGTAAGTTGATTGCGGGCTGCGGATTCGGCCGCAATCGCCAGGGGCCGGCCGAACCGATTCATCTCAGCAGAAGCAAGGACGGCAGCGAGAGAGCCACAATGCGCGGGTCCGGAACGGAAACGTTGTCGTGCATTGTGACGAGGACGCCAAACGGCGCGTTGTACACCGTTTTCTCGATGAACGCGCGCAGTCCGAGCGTATCGCGGTGAACGTCGACGAACTCGCGGTACTTGACTTCCAGCGGAATGCGGCGTTCACCCACGGTCAGAACGAAGTCAACCTCCGGTTCCGCCCCGCGCTCCGGGAAATGCGCCAAGTCCAGGTGGGGAAGCCCGCCCAGGTAATACCCGACGAGGCTTTCCGCGAGGTGGCCGGCCAGGTCGCGCAGGTGGGGCGCCGGCGACAGCGCGGAGGGGTCGAGCGGCACGACCTCCTGGAGCCAACTGGCCCTCAATGAATTGTCGCACAGGCAGAGCTTGAGGTTGCCCCGCTTCCGCTTCAACCGCAACTCGAGCGGCCCCACGAGTTTCAGCAGAAGCGTGGAGTCCAGGAACCGCAGGTAGGTGAGAATGCGCGGCCACCCGATGTTGGCCCGCAGGGCCTGCTTGATCTCATTTGTGTAGATTGCTTGGCCCGGGCTCTGCCCGGCGTACCGGCAGGCCATCCGGAAGACTTCCTCCAGGAGGTGGGGGTCGCGCTTCTGTCCCCTCCGGCCAAGCCTGAGGTCGTGCTGGATGGCGCGATGGATGACCGTCTCGTTCAACTGGTCGGCCATCTCCGGCCAGGGCACGTCCCATCGTTCCTGGGCGGTCGGATACCCGCCGCGCTGCGAGAAGGCCGCGAAGGCCTTGTCCCGCGCTTCCACGCTCGCCAGGCCATGGCGCTGGAGTTCCCGCCAGAACTCGCAGTGAAGAAGCGGCTCAAGACCGTCTTCAGGCAGGTGAGGTCGGATTTCGAGTCCGAACCGCATCCCCGCGATCTCGCGCAACAGAAGCGTGCCGAGTTCCACCTGCGCGATGCGTCCGGCCAGGCTGTCGCGGCCGGCCTCTATCCGCAAGGCCGAACTTCCCGTCACGAGCACCTTGACGGCATGATGGTCCACCAGGGCCTTCAACTGAGGCGCCCAGTCGCGTAAGTTCTGCACTTCGTCCAGAAAAAGGTAGGCCGGGCGATCGGCGGCGGCCGCCTCATTGAATGAAACGCCGAGGACGCGGTTCTCGAACCACCGCGCCAGGGAAAGAACCGGGTCTGTCAGGCCGCGCAGCGAAGGAATCTCGTCAAACTGCACGCGCAGGATGCGATTTGGCTCGACGATCTTCTGCGAGAGGAAGTGCTGGATCAACTGCGACTGGAGAATCGACTTTCCCACCTGTCGGGGTCCCCTGAGAACTGCGATCGGCGCCAGCCCGCTGCTTAGTTTCTTCAAGGTGACTTGGAATGCCCAGCGGCGGTACGGCGGTAGCGGTTTGTCCGGCTTGCCTTCCCACCACGGATTGGTGTCCCGGATGAAGGAATCCAGTTCGGGCGGCAACCGATCCTTGTCGAAGATATCGCGGCTCATCTGACGCGTCTCCGCTCTGTGTACTCGTCCAGGACTTCATTAGAGCATCGAGCGGCTCGATGCAGCAAGCGCCAATTCAGTCGGCATCTTGCGGGTTGCGTCGGCTTCCGCCGCCATGGAGGGCAAAGGAGCGCTAATTCAGCATCTCCACCACCACGGCCGCCTCGACCGTGGCCACGATGTTCATGACGGCGTGCATCAGCATCGTCAGCGCCACCGACCCCGTCCACAGCCGCACGCCGCCGAAGACCAGCCCCACGACGAAGATCGTGCCCTTGCCGTACCAGTCGTACTGCGTGTGCACGAGGGCGAAGAAAGCGGCCGTGAGCAGGATCGCCATCACCCCGCCCAGCCGCGAAGCGGCTATGCCCCGGAACACAAACCCCCGCATGAACGTCTCCTCGAAGACCGGCGCACCCACGACCAGCGCCGCCACCAGCAGCGGCAGCCACCCCGCCGACCGGTACGCCTTCGTCATGAACTCCGGCACGATCGGCCGCCCCAGGGCGTGCGTCACAAGGTCCGTCGCGACCATCAGCGCCGCCAGCGCCAGCAGCGACACGGCCGTCTGCCGCCAGGGGGGCATCCGCAGACCCAGGTAATCCCGCACGCCCCACCCGCGGAGCCACGCAAAAAGGGCCAGCAGGCCCGCGCACGCCGGGGCCGTAATCATCGTGGCCACGGCCAGCAGCAGGCCGTTGCTCTCCAGGGTTTCGACGTACGAGTTCACGTCGAGCGCGGGACGGTCGATCTTCTCGGAGAGCGTGAACGCCATCGCCACGATGCCGCCGATGAGAATCCAGAAAGCAAAGCATGCCAGGCCCAGGCCCATCGTGGCCCAGAAACCGTAGGGTCGCGGCGTTGTCGCGGCCGGAGGGGGCGCGACGGGGGCGGCGCGGGCGGACTCAAGTGTGTCGGGTGGCACGTTTCCTTTCTCTGCGCGGCTGTCTCGCGCCGGATAGTCGAGCCGCGGGTGTAAACCCGCGGCTATCTGTCGATCATGGCCGCCGCTTTACAGCGGCGGCTCGATGGGGCGGCGGCACGGGGGGCCGGCCAGTTTCTTCCGCAGCGCCGCCCGCACGTGCTTCGGGACGAGGCCCGAGACGTCGCCGCCCAGCGCGGCCACCTCGCGCACCAGGTGCGACGAGATGTAGGCCACCCGCTCGTCGGCCGCCACGAAGACTGTCTCGATGCCGCTGATGGTCCGGTTCGTCAGCGCCAACTGGTACTCGTACTGGAAGTCCGAGTGCTGCCGCAGGCCCCGCAGGATGACCGATGCCCCGTGCCGCGCAACGTACTGGACCGTGAGGCCCTTGTAGGAATCGACGGCCACGTTGCGGAGGCCGGCCGCGGCCCTGCGGACCAGGGCCAGCCGCTCCTCGGTCGAAAAGAGCGACTGCTTGGCGGGGTTGTTGGCCACGGCCACGATGAGGCGGTCGAACAGGGCGGCCCCGCGGCGGATGATATCCAGGTGCCCCAGCGTCAGGGGGTCGAATACGCCGGGGAACACTGCCACGCGAATCTGGCTCATCCTGGCGACCTCCGCACTTCTGTGCAGCCGTGCCACGTGCTCGCCCACGGCCCCAGCAACGGCAGGATTCTAGGGCGCCGCCTCGCGGCGGGCAAATGAAATGGCGTTGACATGTCCGCCAGCCGCCCTTATGGTAAACCTTATGAGACGGACGGAACTGGCGGCACTAGTGGCGTTGCTCGCGCTGGCCGTCGCGGGCTGCGGCGGGGCGGCCTCGCGGGCCTGGCAGCGGGCGGAACTCTCGACGCACGACTGGCAGCGGGCCTTCCAGGCCGCACAGGACGTCTTGGCGTCGCACTTCGAGATCGCCGAATCGAGCCTCCCCCGGGGCGCCATTGAGACGCGGCCGGAACTTGTTGACCGGCCCCGCACGGGCACGCTGGCCGACATCCGCGGCGCGGGCGGCCGCTGGCGCCGCACGGTGTCGCTCGAACTGGAGCGGTCGGGGCTGGCCGTCGGGGCCCGCGCGGCCGTGCGGCTGGAACGGGAGGCGACGGCCTCGGCCGTGGCCCTTGCCGACTCGGGCGGCTACGAGCGGCGCCCGGCCGATGTGCCGCGTGCGGCGTCGCCCGGGGCCGAGCCGGGCGCGGCTGCGCAGCGGCCCGTGTGGGTTGAGGTCGGGTACGACGCCGGCATGGCACGCGAAATCCTGGCCGAGATCGCGGAGCGCGTGCGGAAACTGGAGCGGGGCGACGCCGTGCCTGCCTTCCCGTCGCCGAAAGAGGCCGCCGAGGAACTCCGCAAGATGGGGCCGCGGCCCAGCCCGTGAGCGGCCGCCTGCCGCACTACATGGCCGGCTTGGCTGCCGACACCGGGGTCACGTCCACCGCGAGTTCACCCTTCTTCACGGACACCGTTACGGCTGCGCCGTCGGGTATTTCACCGGCGATGATGGAGCGGCCGATGCGGGTCTCAAGTTCGCGCTGGATGAACCGTTTCATCGGGCGGGCGCCGTAGACCGGGTCGAAGCCCGAGCGGGCGATGAACTCGCGGGCCTGGGGGGCGAGTTCCAGGCGGATGTCGTGCTCGCGCAGCCGGCGCCGCAGGTCTTGGACCTGGAGGTCCACGATTTTTTCGATCTCGGCCAGGGTGAGGGGCCTGAAGAGCACGATGTCGTCCACGCGGTTGAGGAACTCCGGGCGCATGGCGGCCCTGAGTTCGCGCATGACGGCCTCTCTGGCGGCGGGCCCGATTTCGCCCTCCGCCGTCACGCCCTCCACGAGGTGCGGCGACCCGATATTAGAGGTCATGATGATAACAGTATTCTTGAAGTTCACCGTGCGGCCCTGGGCGTCGGTCAGGCGACCGTCGTCGAGGACCTGGAGCAGGACGTTGAAGACGTCGCGGTGGGCCTTCTCGATTTCGTCGAAGAGGATGACGGAGTAGGGCTTGCGGCGGACGGCCTCCGTCAGTTGCCCGCCTTCCTCGTAGCCCACGTACCCGGGCGGGGCGCCCACCAGGCGCGACACGGTATGGCGCTCCTGGTACTCGCTCATGTCGATGCGGACAATCGCATCCTCGCTGTCGAAGAGGGCCTCGGCCAGCGTGCGTGCAAGTTCCGTCTTGCCGACGCCCGTGGGTCCCAGGAAGATGAACGACCCGATGGGGCGCCGCGGGTCCTTGATGCCGCTGCGGGCGCGGATGACGGCGTCGGCCACAAGGCGCACGGCCTCGTCCTGGCCGACGACGCGGCGGTGTAGGACCTCGTCCAGGCGCAGCAGTTTCTCGCGTTCGCCTTCCACGAGGCGCGCAAGGGGGATGCCGGTCCACTTCGAGACGATCTCGGCGATCTCCTCGTCGGCGACCTCTTCGCGCAGGAGGCGTCCCGCGCCGTGCCTGGCGGCCAGGCGTTCCTCCTCGGCCTTGAGCGTGCGTTCCAGTTCCGGCAGCCGCCCGTGCACCAGTTCGGCCGCGCGATTCAGGTCGTACTGGCGCTGTGCCTCCTCCACCTGTCGGCGGACGTGCTCGATCTGGCCGCGGAGGTTCTGGACCTTGTGGATGGACTGCTTTTCGGCGTCCCACTGTGCGCGCATGGCGTCGGCCCTGGCGCGAAGGTCGGCCAGTTCCTTCCGCAGGGCGGCCAGGCGCTCCTCGGAGGCCTTGTCCTTCTCCTTCCGGAGGGCCGCCTCCTCGATCTGGAGTTGCATGACGCGGCGGGTGGCCTCGTCGAGTTCGGCGGGCATCGAGTCGATCTCGGTGCGGATCATGGCGCACGCCTCGTCCACCAGGTCG
>VGYT01000096.1 GCA_016872895.1 Planctomycetota bacterium | reverse complement strand
CCTCGTGTCCCTATGTGCTTGAATGGAAAACAGCTGGATGCATGAGCCATTCTTCGAGGCTCCAGGCGTGATCGGCAAGTCGTGCGGCCATCGCCGGCGTGCGTGGCGGCCCCCAGGAGCCGTCGGCCGTGCGTTCGCGCAACGTCCGCACCGGCCAGCAGAAGTTGTAGCTGTACGCCGTGAAGCAGGTCGCCGCGTTGTGGAGGTCCCAGTCCTTCGAGAAGCGGTAACTCTTGCGCACCTTGCGTGCGTTCTGGTGCCGGTCCGTCCCGTTGAACCGCTCCACGAAGGCGATGTTGACCGCGCGGCTCGATCCGGAGGCTCGCAGAGCCACCTGAAGAGCCTCTGGGCGGCCGTAGACCAGCCGGGTGCTGACCCGGACGACCCGCCCTTTCCGGCGGTGCTTGTGGACCACGACGTAAAGCAGCCCCGGCGGCACCCGGCGGCCCGGACTCGGCCGGCGCCCCCGCCGTCCCCGGCGCCGACGGGGATAGGGCTCTCCGTAGACTTCCAGGATCGCCTCGCCATAGGGCTTGTACTCGTCGCTGGTCATCAGGCACATGGGCCGCCCCCCGGTCCGCCGGTGAAAGTCCGTCACCAGCCGCTGAACGTTCTGGCGGGTCCGCTTGCCCGGTACCAGCGCAACGACCAGCTTGTGCTCCGGATCGAAGGCCAGGTGGTCCCAGTTGTCGCCCTGGCGGCGGTCGGCCGGATCGAACGGGTCGCAGCGTTTCTCCTTCTTGCCGACGAAGGCCCACTTCTCGTCAAACTGGACCTCCTGCGTCTCAGGGGGAAAACGCCACCAGCTCGTCGTGCAGCGCCTTGGCGTGCGAACCGGCCAGCAGGATGTAGCGGTTCGCCGTGTTCTTGGAGACGCCCACCAGCCGCCCGGTCTGGCGCACGCCGCAGCCCTCGCGCACATGGTCCAGGATGGCGACCACCTTCCCGGCGGGGAGCTTGGCGTTGTACAGCGGCGTGCCTTTGCGCTCCGAGAAGCGCGCCTTGCAGAGCCGGCAGTAGAGCTGCCGGATGGTCCGGCGCCGGTCGATCCAGCCGCAGACAGAGAGATTTTCTGCTCCGCGCCTGCCATACATCGCACACTTGGAATTCTGACAGCACAGCCGTTCCAGGGGCATCATCCGCCGACCTCCTCTCGCGCAACCCCAAGCGGCCCGCCCACTTGGAGCGCTGCAGGAGTTATCGGCAAAGGCCCCTTCTTCCTTCAGGCTTTCAGGGACACGAGGCGTTTTTCCGAAGGTTGGCTAATCTTTTCGGGGGAGCCGAACGATAATGTTCCTTGCGGGCCGGCGCCCGTACCGTGCCGTCGCCTTGCCCATCCGCCGGCCGCACGCGGGGAACCCAACAAAGGAGCCGCGCGATGGCAGTAGCGCCCGAAGGGCTTCGGACGTGGCAGCGCACGGTGCAACTGTCGGACCGGCAACTGGCGGCCCTCTGGAAGGAGTACCGCAAGACGGGCAGCGAAGACTGCCGGGGCGTCCTTCTGGAGCATTACCTGCCGCTGGTGCGGGCGAACTCCGAGCGCCTGGCCACGCGCCTGCCGAACGAGGTGGAACTGGACGACCTGATCTCTGCCGGCATCGACGGGCTGCGCGACGCGATTGAGATGTTCGACCACGACAGGGGCGTTAAGTTCGAGACGTACTGCGCCACGCGCATCCGCGGGGCCATCCTGGACGCGCTGCGCAACGGCGACTGGGTGCCCCGCCTGGTGCGTGCCCGGGCCAATCAACTGGCCGAGGGCCGCCGCCAACTTGAGGCCCGCCTCGGCCGCCTGCCCAACGACCGCGAGATGGCCGAGCACATGGGCCTCTCGGAGGCCGAGTACGACAGGCTCATGCGCGAGGCCCACGCCGTGAGCGTGACGAGCCTGAACCGGCACTTCTCCGACGGCGACTCGGCCCGCGAGGTCCGCGAGATCGACCTGGTGGGCAACGTCCGGGCCGAAAACCCCGTCGCCCACATCCACGAAGAGGACCTGCGGCGGATCGTAACGAAGGGCCTGTCGAAGAACGAACGGCTCATCCTCATCCTGTACTACTACGAAGAGATGACCATGAAGGAGATCGGGGCCACGCTGGACCTCTCGGAATCGCGCGTCAGCCAGATGCACTCGGCCATCCTCGAGCGGCTGCGAGCGAACCTGGACGGCCGCAAGGACGATTTCCTGGAGCCGGAGGCGTAACGGCCCGGACGGCAGGCCGAAGTTCGAGGTTCAAAGCGCCGCGGGCCCCTTCCCGTTCCCGGATTCCCGCCCTGGCGAGTGCGTCGGACTCTTTGCTCGCGTTCGATACCCTTGAGTCGTATAATATGGTTGTCCGAGGGTAGGTAGTGCGCGCCATGGTAGCCACGCAGGCCAAATCCGGGCCGCCGAGGGCGGTCGTGCGGCTCGAAGAGATCTTCGAGCAGACGATCCTGCATTTTCTGGAGCCTGTGGGCGAGTTCCTGCGCGACCCGACGGTCACGGAGATCATGGTCAACGGCCCGGACGAGATTTTCATCGAGCGCAAGGGGCGGCTGCTGCTGACGGAGGCGCGGTTTCCGAGCGAGCCGGCCCTTCTGGCGGCCATCCGGAACATCCTCCAGTACGTGGGGAAGCGCGTGTCGGCGGAGCACCCGATGATGGACGCGCGGCTGCCGGACGGGTCGCGGGTGCACGTGGCCACGCCGCCATCCTCGCGGCGGGGGGTGCTGCTGACGATAAGGAAGTTCTCGCGGCAGGCGTTCGACATGGACTTCCTGGTCCAGACGGCGTGCCTGAGTGAACTCTCGCGGGACTTCCTCATCCTGTGCATCGCCACGGAGAAGAACCTGCTGGTGAGCGGGGGCACGTCGAGCGGCAAGACCAGCCTGCTGAACGTCATGTCGTCGTACATCCAGTCGGACCGGCGGATAGTGGTCATCGAGGAATCGAGCGAACTCCAGTTGCGCCAGCCGCACGTCCTGGGCCTTGAATCGCGGCCGCCCGACCGGTACGGGCGCGGCGAAATGACCATACGGGAACTCTTCAAGCACAGCCTTCGCATGAGGCCGGACAGGGTGATCGTGGGCGAGTGCCGCGGAGGGGAGGCCCTCGACATGATCCAGGCGATGACCAGCGGGCACGCCGGGTCGATGACCACGCTGCACGCCGATTCGCCGGCCGATGCGCTGCACCGGCTGGAGACGATGGCGCTGATGAGCAACGTGGAGATACCCCTGTCGGCGCTGCGCGCGCAGGTGGCGTCGGCCATCCACGTCATCGTGCAGATGATGCGGTTCGCCGACGGCTCGCGCCGCGTGGTGCAGATAGCCCAGGTGCTGCCGCTGGACGTGCACGGGCGGTACCAGGTGGAGGACCTGTTCGTCCTTCGCCTGCCGCCAGGCGAACGGGAACTGGCGAAGGCCCGCCTGGAGTGGACGGGGACGAAACTGGCCTTCCGCCAGGAAGTGGCCGTCCTGGCCGAGATGCGGAACTTGCCAAGCCTTGAGCCGCTGGTGGCCGATAAATAAGGGAAGGGCGAGAGCGCAAGCCATGTTGCCGGACGGGTCAACCCGTGGGTCGCGTCTGCGGCGGTGGACCGGCCGCGCGGCGGGGGCCTTGCGCCGGTTCCACCGCGACGAGGAGGGCGGGGTGCTTGAGTACGCCCTGGTGTTCGCCTTCGTGGCCGTTCCGATGATCTTCCTGATGGAGTACCTGCTGGAGGTGATGTCGGACTACTTCGGGCTGATAGCGTACTACGTTACGTGGCCGTTCCTGTAAAACCGGGGAACCTCGGCCCTTGCGGCGGGTTCCTCTGAGACAAGGGGTAGGAGAAGAAAGGGACAAGGAGATGCACATGATGCGAAATGTTGTGGACCAACTGAAGCGGTTTCACCGCGACGAGCGCGGCGCCGAGGGCCTGGAGAAACTGCTCATCGTGGCCGCCATCGTCCTGCCGCTGCTGGGCCTGCTGATCATCTTCCGCAACGAGATCAAGGACTGGGTGGTCGACCTGTGGAAGACGGCCAGGCAGGACGCGGACCAGAACAAGCAGGAATTCTTCGGCGGCCAGTTGAACTAGCCGCCGGCGAGCCGTCAGGCGAGGGCGGCGCGGCCGGAAGACGCGGGGGCTGTCCGTCTATCCTCCGCATCCTGCCGGCGGCGCCGCAGCGCCCGCCGCGAGGGCTCACCACGCGCGGGCCCCGGGCGGCGGGCCGGGAGACCGATGACCTGGCAATACGTGTCGTGGGCCGTGCTGGCGGCCGTGCTCGTCGCGGCGGCGGTCTTTGACCTGCGCCGGGGCACGGTTTACAATTGGCTGACGTATCCGGCCATTGCCGCGGGCCTGGCGCTGGGGGCCATTGAAGGCGCCGCCGCGGGCGACACGCTGGACGGCCTCCTCAATCACGTCCTCGGGCTCGGTTTTGCGTTCGGCGTTCTGTTTGTGGCGTACCTGTTGGGAGGGATGGGCGGCGGCGACGTTAAACTCATGGGCGCCGTCGGGGCGCTCGTCGGGTGGCCGGCGGCGCTTCACGCGGTGTTTTATTCGTTCGTGGTGGGCGCGGCCGTCGGTTTAATCGGAGCGGTCTGGCTGGGGCGGTTGTGGGCGGCCCTCCGGCGGCTGTGGATGGCCATCCGCATCCTGCCCCTTCCGACCACCACACTGGACGAGGCCACCGGGACGCCCGCGCATCGCGTGCCGTTCGGCTTTGCCGTGTGCGTGGGCACGCTGTGGTACCTGGCGGAGACAATCCTCGGCGGGTCTTTATGGGACGCCGTGGCGGGGCTGCTGTAACGCAGCGCCGGGTGCCATGCTTTCGCAACGGCGCGAAAGCATGGCACACACGCGGCGAGGTTCCTTGCGCCGCGGGTAAGTGTTTTTGAGCCGTCACCGGCACGGCGGCGGCCGTTCGGCGCGGCGGCGCCCGCGGCCGTACCGGCCGCGGCTAAACGTGGCGTCGGCGCGCCCGTACCCGCGGCGGCTGAAGGTGGCGGGGGCGCGCCCGTACCCGCGACTTGGCGGTCGCGGCGCGACGAGCAAGCGAGGGTCATCACGTGGATAGCAAGGCCAAGCGGCGGTTGATCGTCCTGGGCGCCGCCAGCGCGCTGGCCACGGCCGGCACGGTGGCACTGGCGGTGCGGGCGTCGGGAGAACTGTGGGGGTGGGCCGTGGCGGCGGCGACCAGTCCGCTGGCGATGAAGTGCCTGGCGGTGATGGTCGCGGGCGTCGTGGCCCTGGGCGTTGTGCTCGCGCTGCTGGTGAAGGTCCGCCCGTCCGCCAGGCCGGTGCGGGTGCGGGCGCTGCACGGCGACCAGGGCGGCACGGCGGCCATCGAGATGGCCCTGGTGTTTCCGTTCGGGCTGATGATCTTCCTGATGGTCACGCAGGCGGCGATCCTCTTCAACGCGAACATGGTGGTGCACTACGCGACGTTCTGCGCCGCCAGGGTGGCCACGGTGGTCGTGCCACTGGACCTGGCTACCGAGGAGGGGCGGAACCTGGTGCTGAATCCGGCCCTGTCGCCGGGGTCGTCGGAGAAACTGGAGATGATCCGGCGTGCCGCCGTCGTCGCGCTGATGCCCATAAGCGCGTCGCTCAAGTCCACGGCTGGCGGCGTGGGCGACTCCGGCGGCACGGCCATCCAGAATGAGTCTTCGTCGGCCTTCAAGCGCCTCGGCGCAGAGGACAAGCGCCCGTGGTTCTACATGCTCAGCACCAAGCCCTCTTACAGCCCGTGGTTCAAGCGGGCCAAGGCCCAGTACGACTACGCCAACGGCGAGATCACGGCCCAGGGCGGCAAGGTGCTCGTCACGCAGGTTGAACTGATGAAGCCGGAGCACTGGCGCACCCCGCCCTCGCCGCATCGCTGGGACCATAACAGGATAGACGGCGGGTTCACCGAAGGCGACTGGGACCCCCAGAACGTCAGCAATCTGCACGAAGACTGCCCGTACCCGGGGGGGTACACGGAATGGCGCGACATGGGCGGCTACTACGACAGGTTCCACGTGCCGCGATGCAACTTCCAACTCGACCGCATGGACTACCATTACCACGAAGACCTGAACGTGCGGGTGACGTACCAGTTCCTGCTGGAGGTGCCGTACGCGAACCGGTTCCTGGGCGAGGAGGCGCAGGTCGCCGGACGCGACGGCAAGGAGTTCGCCACGGAGATTCGCGTGATCGTGTCGCTCTCGAACGAGGGCGGGCCGGAAGTGAGGCCGAAGGATTATAATCGCTAGCCGAGGCGCGGCGGCAGGCATGCTTTCGCGACGGCGCGAAAGCATGGCGCCCGCAGGAGAACCGGAGAGACATACGCACATGCCCGATCAGGCGTTCACAGGTTCGTTGAAGCCCGGCGTCATGCTCGACAAGTACGAGGTGCGCGAGCGGACTGCGGTTGGCGGCATGGCCATTATCTACAAGGCCTACGACGCCACGCTGGACCGCTACGTGGCCGTCAAGCAGGTGGCCCCGCACCTGGCGATGGACGAGAAGTTCGCCGTGCGATTCCGCACCGAGGCGCAGACGCTCGCGCGCCTCTCCAGCGCCCAGCCCAACATCGTCCACGTCCACGAACTCATCCAGCAGGACGGGCAACTGTACCTGGTGATGGAGTACGTCGAGGGCACCACGCTGCGGGCAATGATGGACAAGGGACCCATCCCGTTCCAGACGGGCCTGGGCGTAATGCTCTCGGTGTCGCTGGGCCTGAGGGCGATTCACGCCCACGGCATCGTCCACCGGGACCTGACGCCGGGCAACGTGATGATGGCCCGCGACGGGGCGCTGAAGATCACCGACTTCGGCCTCATCGGCCATTCCGGCGGGCGGACGAGCCTGCCCATGGGCACCACCAAGTACATGGCCCCGGAGATGTTCACGGGCGCCCCGGTTGACCCGCGTGCCGACCTGTACTCGCTGGGGATGATGGCGTACGAGATGTTCGCCGGGCCGGAGAAGTTCGGCGAGGCGTTCCGCGACGTCCTCAGGGACGAAAAGGCCCAGCAGGTGCGCTGGATGCACTGGCACTCGAACCAGGCGCTGCGTGCGCCGCTCCTGAAGGACATTCAGCCGGGCATCCCGCCGCTGATATCGAAGGTGGTGGAGCGGTTGATGGACAAGGACCCGTCGCGGCGGTTCGCCTCGGCCGACCAGGTGGTGAAGTGGCTCCGCAAGATTTTCGTCATGAACGTTCAGGCCAAGAGCGTTACGCCGTCCGAGAACGAGCAGATAGAAAAGGAGATGGAGGCCGACACGCTTGCGCCCGTGGCGGTGCGGGCCGGGTCGGCGGGCGCTGCGGCAGCAGCCGGCGCGGCCGCAGGGCCCGAGTCCGGCGAGCGGACTGCCCCCCTGCCGAAGCCCGCCTGGACGTGGCAGCGTGCGGCGTTCTGGGCGGCCATCGTGTGCCTGCCCCTGATCCTTGCGGCCGGCGGCATCGTGTACTGGAAGTACAGCGAGAAGCAGGAGCGCCGGGGCATGGCCGCCAGCGCCGCCCAGGTGGCCGCAGACCTGTTCAAGCGCGGCGAGTTCGCCAGCGCCGCACAGGCCTACGTGAAGTTCAAGATGGAGTTCTCGGACCTGCGGGACATGGTGGTCGAAGCCGACCGGTGGGAACTCATGGCGCGGGCCGAGGCGGCCCTCCTGGCCAAGGAATGGGAGAAGGCCGACGCCTTCGCCAACGACGCCCAGGCCAAGGAGGCCGACGGCCGCTGGCAGAGTGATTTCCGCAACCGCCACCAGAAGGCCCGCGACGTGGAGGACAAGATGGTCCAGGCCGAGGCCGCCGCAAAGGCCGGCGACTTCGAGGGGGCCATCGCGCGGCTGACCGACCTCATCAGCCAGTACCCGGACCTGAAACTGAACGACAAACTCGCCGAACTCAGGGACAAGGTGGAACTGCGCGAGTACCGCGCCCTGGTGGACCAGGGCAAGCAGGAGTTCGAGCGCAACCTCGACGCGGCCCTCGACCTGTTCAACAAGGCCCGCCAGAAACGCGAGACGCCGGAGGTCATCGACCTCATCCAGAAGACGACCCTGGAGAAGGAACTGGCCGTCCGCCACGCCCAGGCCGAGCAGGCCGCCAAGGCCGGCAAGTGGGACGATGCCGCACGCCTGTACGAGGAGTGCCTGAAACTCAGGCCCGCCGACGTCATCCGGCAGAAGATGAACAACGCCAAGGCGGAGGCCCTGGCCGCCCAGGCCAAGACCCTCCGCGAAAACAACCTCCTGGAGGACGCCAAGAAAAAATACACCGAGGTCCTCCAGTTCAACCCGCAGCACGCCGAGGCCCTGAACTTCCTCAGAATCCAGGGCCAGGCCGAGAACCTGGCGCGGTTCATCAGGGCCGGCGACGAGGCCAAGGCCAAGGGCGACTGGGACGCCGCCATCAACAGTTACGTCGCCGCCAAGCCGCTGGCCGACCCGAAGGACCACAAGGCCATCGACGACAAGATAGCCGAGTGCCGGCAGCAGTCGGCCCTGGCCAAGTCCCGCGAGGCCCTCGGCCAGAACGACTTTGCCAAGGCGCGCCAGCACGCCGTCGAGGCGCAGTCCATCGCCGACAACCAGGAAGTAAAGGACCTCGTCGCGCAGATAGACAAGCGCGAGAATTACACGACGCGCCTGAACGTCGGCAAGGAACTCCTCGCCCAGGCCGACTACATCAAGGCCCTGGCCGAACTCCAGGCCGCGCAGAAGATCGACGACACCCCCGAGGTCCGCGAACTCATCACCGAGTGCCAGTACCGCCGCTACATGGCCCAGGCCAAACTCCTCCTGAACAGCAAGAAGTACGCCGAGGCCAAGGCCATGTTCGGCGTCGCGCGGCGATACCGCGACACCATTGAAGCACAGGGCGGGGAGAGCGAGGCCGAACGGCTCCGCAAAGAAGCCGAAAAATCGGCGCAAGGCGGTGGAACATGAAGCAGGCACGCAGCGTGATTTCTCCGGGTGCCACGCTTTCGCGCCGTTGCGAAAGCATGGTCGGGCGATTCCGGGCCGGAGCGGCGCGGCTGCATCGGCGCCGTCGCGGCCAGGCCATCTACGTGGTCGTCTTGTATATGTTCCTCCTGGCGGGCCTGCTGTTCCTCATCCTGAACACGGGCGAGAAACTCAACCACAAGGTCCAGATGCAGGGCGCCGCCGACTCCGTGGCCGCCACCGGGGCCGCCTGGTACGCCCGCGGCCTGAACGTCGTCTCGATGGCGAACGTCACGGAGACGCAACTTCTCTCGATGATCGTCCTTCTGGACACGCTTGAGACCGTCACGCCGCCGGCCGTCGATTGCATCGACGACCTGATGAATCGCATCAGCAGTTCCAAGGCCCGCCACGACATTCCAATCGACAACCGCCTGGCCGACCCGAAGTGCGCGAACGGCAACATGTTCCTGGTGGTCGGCAACGCCGCCAGCGAGCAGGAGGTCATCCACCAGTTCGACGACATCGTCAAGGCGGTCAACTGGCCGCCCTACCTCCAGTACGACAGCGGCATCCTGTGGGAGTGCGCAAAACTGATGGACGGGTTCTCGCACGCGATGGTCCCCGCCACGCCGAAGGCGGCCCTGCGCGAATCGCTGTCAATCGCCAAGGAGAACCACACCGACTTCGGCTTCATGACCCCCTTCTGGCCCGAACTGCCGGTGGAAGACGGGCGCTTTGAGGACTTCAAGGACCCGATGTCCATCGCGCGGATGCCCATCCGCTACGGCGGGCAGGTCATCGGCGGGTTCGCCAACGTCCTGTACTACCGCGGATACCGCAACCGCGTGATGGGCCCCTGGGGCTTCTGGCGCGAGCCGTTCACGAACACGCGCCCGATGGGCCTGTTCGACATCAGCCGCTTCTCGGTCCTCTTCAACATCGTCTCGCTCCTGAAGTTCGAGATGCTCTTCGGGGGCTCGTACGACCGCATCTCGCTGCGGCAGTGGGAGATGGACTACGACACCGCCAAGGGCAAGGGCCCGGCCGAGGTCGCCCGCACCTGGTGGGAAAACGTCCGATTCGACGCCCGGTACGAAACCGACGAAGAGCGCGAGCCCTTCCCGCCGGCCGTCTCCGGCACGTGGACCGCCAAGAAACACGAGATGAACCCGGACCCGTCCATAACGTATCGCGGGCTGCTCATCCCCGTCCGCAACCCGCTCATGCCCAGGCGCGAGGGCTCCCGCCGCAATGAGGATTCCCTCTGGCCCGACACGTCCGGCTGGACCCGGGCCCGCGAGGCCCACGAGGGGGCCGACCCGCGGCAGGCCGTCTGGTACCGCCTCGATCGCCGCCGCACAGCCCACTACCCGCAGTTGGGCATCTACCCGCCGCACCCCCCCACGAATGCCGACGGCTCGCCGTGGCCATACACCGACGCCGAGATGAAGACGTACTGGCGCGTCTCGCTGCGGCGCTTCAACGGGGCGGAACTTCCGGTCGACGAGCCGCTGCACCGCAACTACCTGCCGCCAGCCGGCAGTCCGCCCGACCTCGCCCCCGTCTTCTTCACCCGCGACGGCGACAACTACATGGACAACATCGAGCGCAGGTTCACCTTCAACGGCTACGCCTACCGCACCGGCGTCGTCAACAACTGGGCCCAGCGGTTCATCAACCCGAACCCCATTCCCGACCTGGTCTGCTACGCCCAGACCCGCGTGTACAACCGCTGGTCGTGGGACCTCTTCACCCAGCACTGGAAAGTCAAGATCGTGCGCACCCAGTCGGTTGACCCCGACCCGATGCAGTCCACCCGCTGGGGGTACATGCTGACGGAACTCAACCGGGGTGTTCCCGCCCAGGCAGGGGACGTAGCAGGCGACCTGACGGCCGAGCGCATCAAACCCGTCCGCGACATGCTGAGCGCCTATTCACAGGAATTCGTTAAGGAGATAACGCATTGAAACCGGTTAACGCTCATCGGCGGGGGCGCCGCCGGGATCGCCGCGGCGTCGCCCCGGCAGGCCGGGCTCCGGGCAATGCCCTCCTGGAGTTCGTCCTTACGCTGCCCATAATCGTCTTCGTCGCGGGCCTGACCATCGTCATGTCCATGGCCATGCTCTCCAAGCAGCAGGCCCTCCTCGTCGCCCGATACCACCTCTACCAGGCCGCAGGCAACGGCTGGTGGACGCAGATGAAACTCGAAGGCTGGGATGCCTCGCTCTCGAACCCCGGCGCCGGCGGCCAGAACATGCCTCGCGGATACGGGGCGGAACTGGACCGGCTGTACCCGGAGGTGGCCCCGCGGTCGCTGGCGTCGACCTCGAACGCCGAGGCCCGCGACTACTGGCAGCGCATCTGGGACAACCTGCCCGGCCGACACGAGACGCACGCCTCCAGGACCTTCAAGCGGGCGAAAATGTGGGAGTTCATCGAGCCGACGGCCAGCGCGGACCACCTGCGGGATTCCAGCCCGTGGCACTATCACCACCTGGACGCATGGAAGATCGCCCGCAGCGGCCCCTTGCGCGAAATCTTCGACGCCTTCTACAACAACCTCCAGGCCACCGTCGCGCCGCACTTCGACCCGACCCGCAAAGACATCATCGACCGCTGGTGGCACGGGCGCGATATCCTGGACGACGAAGATTCCCGCGCCACAGCGCAGACCGTGGGGGGATAGGCCCTGGCGCCATGACGCAGCCGCAAGTCCGCAGTCCGCCGCCCGAACCGCCCGCGCCGGGCCCGCCGCCGCGCGGCCGGTCGTGGGCGTGGCGAGTGCTGGCCGTGGCGGTCATCTTTGCGGCCACCGTGGCCGTGGCGCATTACCTGCGGAACGTGCCGCGGGGGAAGGGGCCATCGCCCTTCGGCGGGCAGCAGGATGCCGCCCCCGCGGGGACCGATGCCTTTGCGCCCGTGTCGGAGGCCGAGGCCGCCGCACGAGACGAGGAAGGACGCCGCCTCGCCCTGGCCGACCTCCGCGCCAGAATGGCCGGCGTACTCATGCACGCCGCCGACGAGGACGGGCCGTACGCCGACCCCGGCAACCAGGACCCGCAGGCCCGGCGGCGGTTCCTGGCCGACCTCTTCGGCGTGCCGTATGACTATCCGCAGGGCCAGGTGTCGGCGGACCTCGCCCCGAAGGACGCGAAGGTCATCGTGGTCATGGACAGCCCGCAGGGCACGGGCTCGCGCATGGCCATCATGCGCGTGCCGGGCGACATTCACGTGGCCCTCAGCGCCGTCCACAATCACTACGTGGCCGCTGGATGGAAGGCGCCCGACCGGCTGGACCCCTCGGCCCAGACCGACCAGGGGTGGCTCGTGCGGTTCACCAAGGGGCGGTCGGAGCGGATCGTGTACGCCCGCCCCCGCGCCGCGGGCGACGAAACGCTCGTAGCGGTGTACGACGAACCGCGTTAGAATGGAGCGAGGCGCCTTTGCGCGGCGGCTCAGGAGAGCCGCCGCGCAGACTCAGAGGCGAAGGAGTTTTCATGGCGAAGAGTTCAATGCAGTGGATTCCGAGCGGGGGGGTGCTGGCCGTTGCGGTCGCCGCCGGCCTCCTGGCGGCCATACTGGTCAACGTCTATCTCGGCTACGTCAAGGGCCAGTACGAGTACGACTCGCAGCCGTTCTTCGTGCTCAAGGAAGACCTGCCCCTGGGCACGGCACTCCAGCAGCGCAACCTTGACCGGCAGCGGATTCCGAAGCCGCTGCTGCCGGCGTTTGAGAAGGCCAAGGCCGTCCAGGACGACGCCAAGGGCAATACCCTGATCGGCCAGAAGGCCCGCCGCGCGCTCCAGAGCGGCACTTTCCTGTGGTGGCCCGACTTCATCGAGACCGAGGCGGCCAAGGAAATCCCCATCCCGAAGGGCAGCGAGATGATAACCATCCGGGTGGACCCGAGCGCTTCGCTCGGCCAGCAACTTCGGCCGGGCGACTGGGTGAACGTCCGCGGCCTGTTCGACATCGGCTCGGACCCGCGCCAGCCCCAGATCGAGCCGTACGACGTCATGAAGAACGTCCAGGTGCGGCTCGTGAACGGCTCGCTCACGCCGCCGCCCGGGAGGACCGACATCACCAACATCCAGGTCATCGTCCCCAGCGCGGTGGCCAAGCAACTCCTTCAGATTCAGCAGTTGGGAAAGGGGCCCTTTGCCATCGGCGAGGTGGCCACGCCGGATGTGACGATGGGCGCCGAGCCGAAGATCGAGCCGGAAGTGCTGGCGCTGCTGAAGCGGCCGCGCATGCGCACGCCGGGCGCTCCGGGGGCCGTCCTGGCGCCCCCGCCGGAACCCGCGCCGACGGGCGGGCCGGTCCCGCTCATGCCATGATGAAGACGGAAACCTGATGCCATGAGGGTCATCGCGTACAGCCAACTCAGCGACGTACGCCAAGAAGTCGAGATGAAGGCCGACATCCTGCGCATCGGGCGCGACCCGGCCAACGACCTGGAACTGCCCAGCCCGTTCGTGTCGCGCGAGCACGCCCGCATCATCCGCAAGGACGGCGAGTTCTTCATCGAGAACGTGGGCCTGAACGGCACCATCATCGACGGCCAGTTCGTCGGCGTCGGCGAGCAGGTCAAGGTTGCCCCCGGCCAGGAAATCCACATCGGCGAGTGGGCCCTGTACATGACGGCCGAAGGGGCCGCCAAGCCCGCCGAGGAATCCATCCGCATCCGCCGCGAACGAACACCCCTCGCAAAGGCGATGGACGTCGAGAAGGGCATCCACGCCGAACTCCTCCGGCGCCTGAACCTGCGCACCATCGACGTCGAGGCCCAGAACGACCCCCGCTACATCGCCCACATCAAGGCACACATGGGGGGCATCCTCGACAATTTCACCACCCAGGTCGACGACGAGACCGGGTGGTTCCTGGTGGAGCAGCAACTGAAGCGCGACGTCATAACCGAAATCTCCCGCCGCGCGGGGTCCAAGATGCGACCCCCCATCCTGACCCAGGGCGACGCCGTCCTGGACCAGCAGTACGAGTCGGGCCTGCTGAGGATGCGGGACCTCCTCATCGGCGACCTGGGCCTGAAGTTCGGCCACGACCACGTCAAGGAAGACATCCTGAACGTCGAGGAGCACTTCCGCGAGGCGTTCGACCGCGAGGCCCCCCTCGTGACCGAGTCGCTCTGGGTTTACACGGTGCGCCGGTACCTCATGAAGGACATCCTGGACATCGTCGTCGGCCTCGGCCCCATCCAGGACCTCCTGGACATGCCGAACGTGACGGAAGTCATGGTGGTGGGTCCGACGAAGATTTACATCGAGGAAGGCGGCGTGGTGCGCAACACCGGGCGCTCGTTCTTCTCCGACGAGGTCGTGCACACGGTCATCGAGCGCATCGTTACGCCCATCGGCCGGCGCATCGACCGCTCGACGCCCATCGTCGATGCGCGCCTGCCCGACGGCAGCCGCGTCAACGCCACGATCGCGCCCCTGAGCCTGGTCGGCCCCGTCCTTACCATCCGCAAGTTCTCCGAGACGCCCTTTACCATCGACGACATCATCAGTTTCGGCACGATTACGCCCTTCGCCGCCAACTTCCTGCGGGCGTGCGTCCTGGGGCGCATGAACGTGCTGGTCTCCGGCGGCACGGCCAGCGGCAAGACAACGCTGCTGAACGTCCTGTCGGCCTACATCCCGCCGCACGAACGCATCATCACGATTGAAGACTCGGCCGAACTCCAGATGTTCCAGGAGCACGTGGTGCGCATGGAGACCCGCCAGGCCAACGTCGAGGGCAAGGGCCGCTACACCATACGCGACCTCGTGCAGAACTCGCTGCGCATGCGCCCGGACCGCATCATCGTGGGCGAAGTCCGCGGCGCAGAGGCGCTCGACATGCTCCAGGCCATGAACACCGGCCACGACGGGTCCCTGACGACCATCCACGCCAACAGCCCCGAAGACGCCATGAAACGCCTGGAGGGCCTCGTCCTGGAGGCCGTGGACATGCCCGTGCGGGCCATCCGCGAGCAGGTCGTCACGGCCCTCGACGTGGTGTGCCACCTGACGCGGTTCGCCGACGGCCGCCGCGAGGTCACCGCCATAAGCGAGGTGGCCGGCCTCGACAAGGACGAGGGCAGCATCATCATCGAGGACATCTTCATCCGCCCGCCCATCGGCGACAAGGGCCGCGGACGCGGCGAACTCATTCACACCGGCTACATCCCGCTCTTCGCCAAGGACCTCCTCACGAAGGGCCTCCTCACGGTGGATGCCTTCATGTAACCATGAGCGAACACCTGATCCTGGCCGATGCGGCCGACATGGCGTTGTACCAGTGGGGCGCCACCCTGCTGGCCGCCGCCGCCACCTTCGGGGCCGTCATCTCCCTGCGCCTGCCCATGCAGCAACTCATCAAGAAACAGGAAGAGGACTTCCACGGGGCGCTCGTGGAACTCTTCATGTTCGACGTTACGCCGCGGCAACTGACGTACGTGATGTTCGGCGGGGCGCTGGTGGCGGGCGTCCTGCTGGCGCTGTTCATCTTTCACGCCGAGGCGGGCGGCCTGGCCGTCGCGGGCGCATTCCTCGTCGGCACGCTGGCGGGATACTGGGTGCCGCGCCTCGTAATCTACGTCCTTCAACGCCGCCGGCGGCAGAAACTGAACGACCAGTTGATCGACGGCCTGGTGACCCTTGCAAACGGCATGCGGGCGGGCCTTAACCTGGTCCAGTCGATGAAACTCATCGAGACGAACGCCCAGCCCCCG
>VGYT01000095.1 GCA_016872895.1 Planctomycetota bacterium | reverse complement strand
CAATCAAGCGCTGCGGTCCTACTGCCCGCCGCGAACCGTGTACAGGTGCACGTCGCGCTGGGGGAACGGAATGGAGATGCCCTCGGCCTCGAAGCGGTCCTTGATGGCCAGGTTCAGTTCATCCACGATGCGGAACTGCTCGCGGTAGTCGGCAACCCAGCAGACCATGAGCAGGGTGAGCGACGAGTCGGCGAACGCCGAGAAATAGACGGCCGGGGGCGGCTGCTTCAGCACGTCCGGGTGGGCGTTCATGATGTCGGCAAGGATGGCCTTTGCCTTGCGCACGTCCGACCCGTACGCCACGCCGATCGTGCTGCGCAGTTTGACGCGGGAGTCCGGGGCGCTGAAGTTGATGACCTGGCTCTTTGCCACTTCCGCGTTGGGCATGCTGATGACGGTGTTGTCGAACGAAAGCATGCGGGTGCTTCGCAGGCCGACCTCGATAACGTCGCCGATGCGGCCGTCGGCGAACTGGATGCGGTCGCCGACCTTGAACGGCCGGTCCGCCATCAGCGCAAAGCCGGCAATCATGTTCGACAGGGTCTCCTGTGCGGCGAACGCCACGGCCAGCGATGCGATGCCGGCCGTGGCCAGCAGGGCCGTAATCTGCACGTCGAAGTGCTCGAAAATGACGGTCATGGCAATGAAGAACACAAGCAGTTGGGCGACCTTCCGAAAAAGTGAAACAAACTGCGCCCCTGCGGCATCCGCGCCCCGGGCGCCCAACCTGGCTGCATACCACTTCGCGACGGCTGAGACCGCCTGGCCTGCCGCCCACGCGGCCGCCAGGACAAGCCCCACGTAAAGGACCCCCGTCAATATGGGCCACGAGGGATGGCCGACGACCTCGGGCAGGCGGCCCAGGCTGACGCTCGAACCCAGGTTAAGCACGGCCAGCAGGACCAGTATCCGCAGAGGCGCCCGCGTGGCCGCAAGAAGCGACTCATCCAGGTCCGTCCGCGTCCTCTTGGCCAGCCGCATCAGGACGGAACCGCAGAGCCACGCGGCGGCCTGCGCGGCGAGCATCGCCGCCGCCGTCCAGGCGACAAACCACACGATTCCTTCCTGCAAGGGCGTAAGCGAGGGTAGCGACATGGCTGCCTCCTGTTCATATAGCGCCACTTGGCGCGGCGGGTCAGGAGACCCGACGCGCGAAAAACGGGCATGGTTCAAAGCCCCCGGCACCGCCGGGGGATGATCGGCCCGCACCATCCATCCCCACCCGGTGCGTGGGGCTTGTTTGATCCATGCCCAAAAACCTGATGATCCTTCCTGCGGTTCTGCTTACGGGTCCGCGCGTGCCGCCAGGCGGAGCATCCGTTCCGCCGCCGACAGGGGAACCCCGCGCTCGTCAACGGCCTTCACTGAGCCGCGCACAAGGCGGGTGGGCTGGCGGACGGCGCGGCTGAACTCGTCCCTGCACTCCCACAGATACGGCACGGGCAGGAACCCCCGGGCAAACACCTCGTACAGCCCGTCGGCCGAGTAAACGCCGGGCACCGCCGACTCGATGGTCCCGAGGACCGTCCGGGCCTCCCCCAGCAAGGCCGCGGTGCGGGCGGCCGTCTCCGGGTGGGCGGCCATGTCGTCGATGTCTCCCGCGGCCCGCAGGCGGCGGTACTCCTGGAGGGCGTGGCGGGTTATCTGGATGCTCTCGTTCACCACGGCAGGGTCGGCCAGGTGCGCGGCCTCGGAGTAACTGACGACGTGGATGACCGGCGGGCTGGCGGGGTCGTGCGGCTCGATGTCATCGGCCAGCGCCGTCACGGCCGCCAGTTGCGCCTTGGCCCGCTCCATGTCGGCGGAGAAGTAGTCCAGGCCGCCGCGTGGCTGAAGGATGACGCGGAACCGCTCGTCCTGGAGTTCGCGCACCAGGGCGAGCATGGCCCGCGACTTCGCCAGGTCCTGGATGCCCCACGTGAACTTGGGCGTGGCGAGCATGTTCTGAAGGACGAGGTACCCGACGCCCAGCGACTTGGCGAGCCTTGCGGCCAGGATGGCCGACACAACGCAGGTGACGTCGTCGGCGCCGCGGAACGCGAAGTGGTGCGGCACGTTCGGCTCGAAGGGCTTGCCCGAGGCGGCGATGAACATCAGAGCCTCGACGTGTTCGCGGAGGTTCTCGCGGACGGTATGCGGCCCGCGGCCGTCGATGCGGCAGAACCACCAGAGCGACAGCGCGTGCCAGGCGATGTTGATGGTCTCTTCATACATGCGCGCAAGGGCCGGAATGTTTCGCGTGCCGGCGTACGCCCGCACGAGCATCGGGCGCGAGGCTTCGTACGCGGCCGCGAACTCCTCGCGGGAGGCCAGGGGCACCCCGCCGCCGTTCGGCCGCCCCGACCAGTCTTCGCCGAAGGCCGACTGCGTCAGTTGCGACGTGCCGATCGACAGCACGTCCAGCAGCCCCCGCGCCGCCAGTTGCCGCGACCATTCCATGAACAGTCGCACCGCCGCCTCGCGGTCGGCCAGGTACGGCCCGACGTGCGCCCGCGTGAGCGGCAGTTCTCCGCGCGCGAGCCTGTGCCGCAGGCGCGCGGCGAGCGTGTCGCGGCGCGTGCCGAACTCCTCGTATCCGCCGGCCTGCGGCGGCTTGACGGCCAGGTACTCTGCCTTGCGGACGAGGTCCTTGCCGAAGGACAGGCGGTCTTCGTCGTAGGTCACGCCCTCGGCCACGTCGCGGGGCAGGCCGGCGCGGGGAATGCCGAGGATGCCGAGCGTCTCCGCCGCCGTCTCGTCGCCGCGGAACACCCCGGCCACGCCCGGCGCCTGGGCGCGGACAAGGTCGCACGCCTGCGGCAGGCCGGCGAAGTAGAGCCCCCGGATGGGGCCGCCCTGTTCCTCCAGCAGGCGCGAGGCCCGCAGCAACTCGACCATCGCGGCGAAGAGCGCCGCCCCGTCGCGCGGGTCAAGGCGGTAACTGAAACCGAGGCGCGTGATGCGGTTCTCGCGTATCCACCGCCGGATGGCGATTTGATTCGAGGGTTCCTGGGGGCGCCCGAACGCCTCGCACGCAGCGGCGTCGGCGATGACGCAGGGCCGGCCGGCGTCCTGGACCAGTTGCGCCGCCGCCTGGATGCCGAGCGCGTGGGCGTCGACGGCGGGACGGACGAACCCGAAGCAGTCGGCCTGCGTCGGTCGGCTGCTCATAAGTCGCCCTCCCCGGCCAGCGGGGAGCCGGTGCCCAGGTCCTGGGCCGCCTTGTCCGGGCGAGGGGGGGGCGGGGCGGCCTTGCCCGCCGAAGCCTCGGCGGGCGCCTGCGGGAGCGGCTCGGCCCCCACGACGAGGAACCGCAGGTCCTTGACGGACATGCCGCGGATGCCGAGGCGGTCCACCGTCCGCCCCTCGGCCCAGTAGTCGGCGCCGTGCATGGCCGACGCCAGCGTGATGACGGCCCGGATGGCGGGCGTCGGCACGCCGAACATCTCGCCTATCGACGCCAGCGGGACGAGGCTCGCCGGCACGTCCTCGGAAATGTAGCGATGTTGAATCGTTCCCGGAGAGCGGATGCCCGAGTACCCCGGGTTGGCCCGCATGGCGTCCAGCAGCGTCTTGCCCGCCGCGTCGTACGCCAGGTACAGCCACTCGCGTGCGGTGTTGGCGCGGATGCCCAGGGCGGCGGCCACGGCCACGCGCTCGCGGTCAACGGCCTCCAGGACGCTCGCCACGGCCGGCGTGACGCCCTCGACGTAATACTCGAAGTCGCCGTGGGTGTCTTCTATGCGGCCGGCGTTCAGGATGGTGATGGCCGGGTGGAAGACCGCCCCGATGTTCTCCAGGCTCGTCTTCAGAACGTTGTCGCCCGGCACGAACTGGGGCAGCGCCCGGCGGATGAGCGGCAGCACGTCGGCCACGTGGTACGCCGGCAGCGTCGCCAGCGGCACGGAGTTCTTGATGCGGAATATGTGGACCTGCCCCGGGTTGGTCACGCGCGACGCGTACAGCAGCGACTGCGCCTCGGCGATGTAGGGGCGGACGGACGGGTTCTTCTCGCGGAGGACCTGGGCCGCCTCCAGCGCGCCGCCGGTGCGTCCGGGGTTCAGGACGAGCGTCTGGCCGTCCTTGATGTGCGGCGCGATTGTCTCGGCCAGGCCGCGGTGCGCCGTGGCCGGGACGACCGCCATCAGGACGTCGACGTCGTCGATGGCGGCCGCAGGGTCGGTCGTCACCAGGTTGAGCGCGGCAAAGCCGTCCACCTCGCCGGAGACGTCAAGGCCGCCGCGCGCCTGGACCGCCAGCAGCCGCTCCTCGCCGCGGTTCCAGAGGTTGACCTTGCAGCCGGTCAGGGCCAGGTGGGCGGCCATGGCCATGCCGCCGTGGCCGGCGCCGAGGACGCAGAACGTGGGCATGCCCTCGCTCGCCTCGATGTCGCCCAGGGGCTCCTCGGCGGCGGCGAACCGCTCGATGAACCGGGCGGCCGACGGGGCGCCCAGCAGGGCCTCAAGGACGCCCTTCTGCTGGAACAGGCGCGAGAGGCGGCTCAGCATCCGCAAGTGCAGCGCCTGGGCCTGCGGCGGAACGAGGATGACCCAGATGAGGTGGGCCTTCTTCTCGGCGCCCTCCCACGGCACGCCCGACCGCGAACTGCCCACCGCCATGACGAGTTGCTGGCAGGCCTTCGTGGAGGCGTGCGGCAGCGCCACGCAATAAGGAGGCAGGTCGAAGATCGTCGGCGCGGTGCGCTCCCTGGCGGCGATGTCCTTCAGGGCCAGGTCGGCGTCCAGGCTCCGCGCCGCCGCGAGCGCCGCAACGAGTTCGGCGACGGCCGCATCCCCGCTCGCGGCGCGGACCTCAATGACAACCGCCTCCGGACGAAGCACGTGGGCGATTCTCATGGCGGTTCTCCCTTACCGACCGGCACCAACTTAACAGACTCGGGCCGCGGATTCACGCCTTCTTTGCGGTTGCGGGGACGGGCCGATGCGCGGTAGCATCCTTCGGCGCATCGGTCACATGCACGCGAGGGGTGACGCGACAATGAGAGGGCGCCCAGCCGGTCGAACGATTGTCGGCGCCGCCGCCCTGGCGGGGGCGATCATCATGAGCGCGCCGTGCGACCGGGGCCACTGCGCCGAAACTCGCGCCGCAGGGGCCGCAATCGCGGCCGCGACGGCCCCGGCGGGCGGCCAGGAGGGCGCCGCCAGGAAGCCGCACCCCCTTCTCGGGAAGGCCGACGAAGCGGTCCTGGCGAAGGCGGGCGGCGCGGGTTCCTCGGCCAGGCCGGGGCTGGCGAAGGTCATCGAGGGCCTGCTGGCATCCGCGCGGTCCGCCCAGGCGCCTGCGCCGCTTGACCTGGACTACCCGCTGGAGGGCTCGGTTTTCCCGGCGGACATCGTTGCCCCGACGTTCCGCTGGCACGACCGCGCCCCGGCGTCCGACACGTGGCTTGTGGACGTGGCCCTCGGCGACGGCACGGGGCATATATACATTCTTGTCCCTGGCGACGCGCCGGCTCGCGCCGGGATGGGCGACGCGCGTTACGTTTCGCCGGAGACGGCGGCCTACAAGCCGCCGCCCGAGCAGGCCTCGGCCCGGACGTGGACGCCCGGCGCCGAAGTCTGGGCGGCCGTCAAGGAAGGGTCGGTCCAGGGCGCCGCCGCGGTGACGGTGCTGGGCTTCAGCAGCGCGGACCCCGGCGCCGTTCTTTCCCGCGGGAGCACCAGGCTGAGGGTCTCGAAGGACCCCGTGGCGGCGCCCATTTTCTACCGCGACTTGCCGCTGCCGTTCATCTACGCCGTCAAGAAACCGGAGTCCGTTGCGTGGCGGCTGGGCGACGTGTCGTCGCCGCGGCCGCCGCCGACGCTGCTGACCGACATGCACGTCTGCGGCAACTGCCACTCGTTCTCGGCCGATGGCAGGGTCCTGGCGATGGACGCCGACTACGGCAACGACAAGGGCTCCTATGCCATCGCGGAGATCGAGCGGGAAACGGTGCTCGAGAGGAGCAAGATCATCACCTGGACCGACTACAGGCGCGAGGACAAGGAACTGACCTTCGGGCTGCTCTCGCAGATATCCCCCGACGGCCGGTACGCCATCAGCACGGTCAAGGACCGCTCGGTCTTCTCGCCCGTGGCGGACCTGATGTACTCGCAGCGTTTCTTCCCGGTCAAGGGCATCCTGGCGGTGTACGACCGGCAGGGCGGGACGTTTTTCTCGTTGTCCGGGGCGGACGATCCGAAGTACGTGCAGAGCAACCCCTCGTGGAGCCCGGACGGCGCGGCCGTGCTCTTCGCGCGGGCCGAGGCCTACGAACTGAGGTACGTTAAAGACCCGTCGGCGGCCATCGTTCCGCGCGACGAGGCCCGCGAGTTCTTCGAGGAAGGGAAGCGATTCCGCTATGATCTGTACCGCGTGCCCTTCAGCGGCGGAAAAGGCGGGCGGGCGGAGCCCGTCAGGGGCGCATCGCACAACGGCCGGAGCAACTTTTTCCCGCGGTTATCGCCCGACGGCAAGTGGCTCGTCTTCTGCCAGGCCGACAGTTTCATGCTCCTCAGGCCGGACAGCCTTCTGTACATCATGCCCGCCGAAGGGGGCGAGCCGAGGCTGATGCGATGCAACTTCCCCGGCCGGATGAACTCCTGGCACTCCTGGTCGCCGAACGGCCGGTGGCTGGTCTTCTCGTCGAAGGCGGGCGGCCCGTTCACGCAACTGTGGCTGACGCACATCGACGAGCAGGGCAACGACGCGCCGCCGGTCCTGCTGGAGTTGTTCACCGCCGCGGACCGGGCGGCAAACATACCGGAGTTCGTCAACCGGCCGGCGGGGGAGTTCGTGACGATTCGCCAGGCGTTCGCCGACTACTACACGTACTACCGGGCGGGCCTCCAGAAGGCCATCCTCCGCTGGAACGACCTTGCGCTGGCCGATTTCCGCGAGGCCGCACGCCAGAACCCGGACCACGGCCCCACGCGGTACTGGCTGGGCTTCTGCCTGGCCAAGGCCGGCCAGGACGAGGAGGCGATCGGCCACCTGCGCAGGGGCCTGCAACTGGAACCCGAGAGCGCCAGGAACCATCATCTGCTCGGGGCCGTCCTCGCCCGCCGGGGCAGGTACGAAGAGGGGGTCGCGCACCTTGAGGCCGCGATGAAGGCCAATCCGCGCGACGCCGGCGTGGCCAACAACCTGGCCTGGGTGCTGGCCACGTGCCCGGAGGCGAAGTTCCGCGACGGCCGCCGCGCAGTCGAACTGGCCAGGCAGGTGTGCGAGGCCACGGGGTTCAGGGTCCCGACGTTGCTGGATTCCCTGGCGGCGGCCTACGCCGAGGCAGGCGACTTCGATAACGCCGTCACGACGGCCGCGCGGGCGCTGGAACTGGCCCGCAGCGACCCTGCGGCATCCGCCCAGCCGATCGAGGCCCGCCTCCGGTTGTTCAAGGCCGGCCAGCCATATCGTGAACCCGTAATATCTCCATGATGCCTCGGGGCTGATTCCCGCGTGGCTGGAAGTCCGCGCCGGCCGCCGGCGACTTCGGGCGGCGGGTCAGGCCCATGTTCGAAGCCAGAGGCGACGTTGCTTTTCCGCAACATCGTTCCCCCCTTCCCACGTGCTGATGTAACCCTCTTGTGCGCACGTACTTAGAGGGGCTGCGGCCCTGGGCAGGCAGCGGGTTGTTGATTTCGGGCAACGTCATCCGCCCAGACGGACTCGCCGCGCGGCCTTGCGCGCCGATGCAGGAATCTCGCCTAAGACGTTCTGGCGGAGCATCTTACGAACAATCGCGCCCGCCAGGGGGATTCCTGACCTGGCGGCACGGCTTTTGCGGAAAGCATGCCCGGAGCGGGCGTGTGCGTAAGTGCGTCGGCCCGCGCCGCCGCGCGCACACGCGTCCTTGTGAACCAGGACGGTCGGCCTGTCCGCGGTCGGGCCGCGGACGGCCCGGCCGCCTGGCACGGGGCGACAACGGGAAAGGGGATAGACATGAAGACGGCCTCGCGGCGGGCGTGCGCATCGTTGGCCCTGGCATCAGTCCTTCTGGCGGCGGCATGTCCTGCCGCCTTCGCCGGGCTGGAGATTCTCATGGAGTTGGACACCTCCGAACTGCCGACTCACATGGCGGGCATGGGCACGATGAGCATGATGGGCGTGGATATGTGGATGGTTATCGGCCCCGGCATGGCGATGGTCCTGCCCAGCGAGTTCGGCATGATACGCCTGAGCGCGATGGCGCCCGCCGGCATGTGGGTCGAGGTCGACCGGCCGGCGGGCATTCTCGTCTCCGGCATGCTGGCGACCGGCGGCGTCCCGGACGAGTGGGTCCAGGGATCGGCGATGTTCGTGTTTACCGGCCTGGAGGGACGGTCGATCGCCATGGCGGATGGCTGGGCCAGGACTTCGCTCAACGCCGAGGCGATCGAGTTCGACATCACCGACCTGATGTTCGACGGCACGGGACACGACGGCACGGGACCCTGGTCCTTCAGGGGCTTCGACGTGTTTCTCGACACGGGCGGCGTCCGCATCACGGAGCCCAGGACGTACACGGACATCGGCCTGTTCTTCTCGCTGGTGGAGGAGCAGGATTCCGGGGCGCCGTTCAGCCGCGGGGCGCCCGAGCCGGCGACGCTCGCGCTGCTGGCCCTCGGCGCCGCGGCCCTGCTGCGTCGGGGCAAACGCTGAGGGTTCCCCGGCTTCGGGCGAGGGGCGCGGCGATCAAACAGGTTACAGGATCCATTTCCTTCTCACGTTCCGCAGGCTGACCAGGAACAACAGCAGGCAGAAGGCGGCGAGGGCGGCAAAGTCCAGCCACGGCGGCAGGCGGCCCGCACCGCGGATCGCCTCGTGCAGCGCGTCGGCCCCGTACGAGAGCGGCAGCGCGTACGAGAGCGGCCGCAGCAGCGCAGGCAACTTCTCGATGGGGAAGAACAGGCCGCACAGAAACACCATCGGGAACCGGAAAAAGTTCGAGAACGTCTGCGCCTCGAAAACCTCGCTCACGGAGACGGCGACAAAGAGGCCCAGGAGCGCCGAGGACACGGCCACGAGGACGACGGCGGCCGCGGCCGCCCCCCATGCCACGCCTCCCAGGTCCGCCAGGCACGCCGCCATAACGACCGGCACGAAGGCGTTGGCCACGCCGAAGAGCACAGCCCCGCCGATCTTCGCGAGCATCAGAAGTTCCAGCGGGATGGGCGCCAGCAGGAGCCGCTCGAACGACCGCCCCCTCTTCTCGAACGTCAGCGTCACGGCCAGCATGCTCGTCGTGCCGAAGAGGATGGAGATGCCCATGACGCCGGGCAGGAGTTCGCGCACGCTCTCCAGGCCGGCGCCCGAGCGGATGAAGAACATCAGCGTCCAGGCCAGCGGGAAGATGAGGCCCCAACTGATGTTCGGGGGCTTCAGGTAGTAGGCCCGCATGTCCTTAACCAGGATGTTCCAGAATGCGATCCACGTTTTCATGGGGCGGCGCCTGCGGGCTTTTCGCGTTCCGCGCGCATCCGGTCGGCCTCGATGCCCGTGACCTCGACGAACACGTCCTCCAGCGAGGGGCGGACCTTGCGGGCCTCGCCCACCGCCAGGCCGCGGTCCTCGAAGAACCGCACGAGCGGCCCGATGCTCAGCGGCCGGGCCGACGTAACGCGCAGCCGGCCGGGGCCGACCTGCTGGGCCTCCAGCGCCGGAAACGCCGCCCGCAGGTCCTCCGCCAGGTTCTCCGCCGCGCCGTCGAGCGTGAACTCCACCGCGCGGCGTCCTTCGAGGGGCTGCATGAGGTTCTCGACCGTGTCGGTCCGGACGATCCGCCCGGCGACGATGAAGGCGATGCGGCCGCACAGCCGCTCGGCCTCCTCGATGTAGTGCGTCGTCAGGAAAATGGTCGTGCCGCCGCGGCTGAGGCCGGCGATGAGTCCGCGAATCTGCCGGGCGCTGGCGACGTCGATGCCGGTGGTCGGCTCGTCCAGAAAGAGGATGGGCGGCCGGTGGATGATGCCGGCGGCGATGGTCAGCCGGCGCTTCATGCCCCTGGAGTATGCGGCGAACTTGCGGCCGGCCGCATCCGCCAGGCCGAACGTCTCCAGGAGTTCGCGGGTCCGGGCCTCGCGCTCGCGCCGCGGCATGCCGTACAGGGCGCCGCAGAAGCACAGGTTGTCCAGGCCCGTCAGTTCCGGGTACAGGTTGCTCTCGTCGGGCACGATGCCCATGAGGTGCTGGGCGGCTTTGCCGTCGCGCGTGCAGTCGATGCCGGCAATGCGGACCGAGCCGGCGTCCGGCCGCGCGAGGCCCGTCAGGAGGTTGATAGTCGTGGTCTTGCCCGCGCCGTTGGGGCCGAGGAAGCCGAAGAGTTCGCCCCGGCGGACCTCGAAGTCGATGCCCGCCACGGCCGCCACGTCGCCGAAGCGCTTTGCGAGGCCCCGAACCTCAATGGCCGCGTCCATGTGCGCCGCCTACTTGCGCCTGGCCGGGGCGGTGCAGGGATGCTTCCCGGCGTCGCCGTGGCACCGGCGGACCTGCCGGGGCGGGCAGTCCTCGGGCCGGCCCTTCAGTTTCTCCGGCTTCTCGCAGCCTTTCTTCTCCTTCGAGCAACACATGGCCGTGCTCCTTTCGTTTGCTTGTAGAGACCGCAAGTCGGGGCCAGCATCTCGTTGATGGCCACGCGCCACCTGGCGAGGGTCCGGCGCTTGAGTCGATAGTGGACGTAGCAGCCGCGCTTCTCATCGACCACCAGGCCCGCGTCGCGCATGATGCGCAGGTGCTGCGACACGGCCCCCTGCGTCACGCCGAGGCGCGCCGCCAGGGCGCCCACGCACAGCGCCCGGCCCTTGAGCATCAGGACGATCCGCACGCGGCTCTCCACGGAAAGCGCCTTCAACATGCGAGCCAGCCGCCGCGCGCCGCTCATCGCAAACTCCTTTAGCAACCGCTAATATACTAAGCGCCGCGCCCGGCCGCAACCGTTTTCCGCGCCGGGCGGCCAACCGCCATCCCGGCGAGGTCCGCGGCCATGACCGGCGCTTCCCGAACGCGAAAGGGACGCAGGAGTTCCCGCACGTGGCGATGGACGTGATCGAACCAGGCGGTTTCGGCCACGCTCGCTCCGCGAGACGGCCGAAACCGCCTGGTTCGATTCGCACGTCGGCTGCGTCAGTCGAGGGTGTCGGTTTCAGGCAAGTCCGTCACCAGCGGCAGGGCGTAGTCGCGGAACGACGGGCAGATGTCGCTTGCGCCGGGGCAGATGTGTTCCTTCGGCACCTTGCGGTTCTTGCCGGCCACCAGTTCCAGGGCCACCAGCGCCAGGTATGACTTGTAGGCCCTCCCCGGGCGGCGCCTGATTGCGACGGAGCCGCCCAGGGCCTTCGCGGCGCACTTGACGGCATGGCGGCCCACCTGGCGCGCCTCGCGGGCATCGACCTTGCTGGCGAAGCCCGGGAACGAACGCTGGGGGTATCCGTACGTGTCGCCGCGGACGCGCGAGATATCGGTATTATTCGAGATGAGGCCCGTCAGGAAATCGGCCAGGACGCCCGTGCCGGAGAGTTGGTAGTGGCCGAAGACGTCCTTCCTGGGCTTTCCGAGGAGGTTTTTCGAGTCGTCCTTGAGGCCGTCGTAAAGGCGCTTGCCGGCCGTTTCGGCCCAGAGTTTTTCGTCGGCGTCGCGGATGCCCTCGCTCACGCACGCCAGGCACCGCTTGTGCCGGGCGTACACGCCCTTGACGTCCTCAAGGAACTTCTCGGGCAGGAAGGGCATCTCGGGCAGGTAGATCAGGTGCGGCCCGTCGCCATCCTTGCGGCGTGCGAGCATCGAGGCGGCCGTGAGCCATCCCGCGTCGCGGCCCATGATGACGTTGACCTTGACGCCCGGCAGGCTGCGGTTATCCAGTTCGTCGCCCCGCACGGCGTTGGCCACGTAACGGGCGGCGCTGCCGAAGCCCGGTGTGTGGTCGCTTTCCATGAGGTTGTTGTCGATGGTCTTGGGGACGTGAATGATGCAGAGATCGTAATGCGATTTTGCCGCCATGCAGGCGATGGTTTGAGCGGCCCTGGCCGAATCGTCGCCGCCGATGTAGAAGAAGAATCGCACGTCTCGCTTCTTGAAGACCGCAAGCATGGCGGCGCACTCATCGTCCTTCGGCTTGTGGCGGACGCTGCCCAGGGCGGCCGCGGGCGTCACGGCGATCTTCTCCAGCCGCGTCTGCGGGATGCAGAAGAGGTCGATGAACTCCTCCGCCATGATGCCCTTGGTTCCGTGGACGGCGCCCAGGAGGCTCTTGATCTGTTTCTTGTGGCGGCGGGCCGCCTCTATGACGCCCACCAGGCTCTGGTTGATGACGGCCGTCGGCCCGCCCGACTGCCCGACGCATGCGTTGCCCGAGAGTTTCACGGCCACGGATTCTCCTTCCGCCTGGTTGTTATCCGCCCCTTTTGGGACGCGGGATTTTCTCCATTGCGGCGGCGTTTTTCAAGCCCTTTTCGCCGCGCGGCGGCAGAGGAGCGGCCCTGTGAAGTCGCTTGCAGGCCGCGCGCCGCGCCGGTAGCATGGTTCCCGGGGATATCCGAACGCTTTCCCGCCGCAAGGCGGCCACGCAAGGGTACGACGCGAAGAGCACGGGGTACGACCATGACGCAGGCGGAGGCGGGTGCAGCGGAGGCGGGTGCGCGCCGGCCGGACGGGGTCGCGCCCGGCGGGCTGCGGGCCGCCGGCTTCGACAACGAGCGGTATCTGAAGGACCAGACGGCGGCCATCCTGGACCGCGCCGCCAAGGCCGGCGATAAACTGTACCTGGAGTTCGGCGGCAAACTCCTGTGGGACTACCACGCCTCGCGCGTGCTGCCGGGCTTCGACCCGAACGTCAAGATGAGGCTCCTAAAGCAACTCAAGGACAAGGCCGACATCATTCTGTGCATCTACGCCGGCGACATTGAACGGAAGAAACTCCGGGCCGACTTCGGCATAACCTACGATGCCGATGCCCTGAAACTCATCGACGACCTGCGCGACTGGGGCCTGGTCATCCGCGCCGTCGTCATCACCCGCTACGACCTCCAGCCCGGCGCCACCATCTTCAAGAACAAGTTGGAGCACCTGGGCATCCGCGTCTGCACCCACCGCGCCACTCCGGGGTACCCCACGAACGTGGACCTCATCGTCAGCGACGCCGGCTACGGGGCGAACCCCTTCATCGAGACCGACAAGCCGCTGGTCGTCGTCACCGGCCCCGGCCCGGGCAGCGGCAAACTGGCCACGTGCCTCTCGCAACTGTACCACGAGCACCGTCGCGGCGTCCGCGCGGGGTACGCCAAGTTCGAGACGTTCCCCATCTGGAACCTGCCGCTGAAGCACCCCGTGAACGTGGCGTACGAGGCGGCGACGGCCGACCTGGCCGACTTCAACCTCATAGACCCGTTCCACCTGGAGGCGTACGGGCAGACCGCGGTCAACTACAACCGCGACGTTGAGATTTTCCCCGTGCTGAGGCGCATCCTCCAGCGCATCACGGGGGGCGACGCGATGTACCGGTCGCCCACCGACATGGGGGTGAACCGGGCGGGTTTTGCCATCGTTAACGATGCGGCCTGCTGCGAGGCCGCCCGCCAGGAGGTCGTCCGCCGCTACTTCCGCTGCGCGTGCGAGCAGGCCGTCGGCTTCGTGGGCAAGGATACCGTCCAGCGAGCCCAACTCCTGATGGAGGAACTGGGGGCGCAGCCGACGGCCCGGCTCGTCGTCGGCCCCGCGCGCGACGCCGCACGCCGCGGCCGCCTCGACGGCAAGGGACACAAGGGCATCTACTGCGGCGCGGCCATAGAACTGGCGGACGGGCGGATCATCACCGGCCGCAACTCCCCGTTGATGCACGCCTCATCGAGCCTCGTCCTGAACGCCATCAAGGCCCTGGCCGATATCCCCGAGCGGCTGCATCTTCTCTCGCCCACGATCATCGGGTCGATTACGAGCCTCAAGCAGGACATCCTGAACGCCCGCTCGGTGAGCCTCGACCTGGAAGAGGCCCTGATTGCCCTGAGCATATCGGCCGCGACGAACCCCACCGCGCAACTGGCGATGGACAAACTCAAGGAACTCCGCGGGTGCGAGGTCCACATGACGCACATCCCGCGGCCGGGCGACGAGGCCGGGCTGCGCCGCCTCGGCGTCAACCTGACCTGCGAGCCGAGTTTTTCGACGCACGACCTCTTCCAGTCGTAGCGGCTGCTTCACAGCCGGATGTGGCACGGCCGGCCCCGCAGGGGTCTCGCCCCTGGCGGACGTCCCCGGCCGTGGGGCCGGCCGCTGCGGAAAGACCACGGCCGGAAAAGCCGGCCGTGCCGCATGCCCGCGATGGCGGAGTGACTGCGCGGCGGGTCTCCTGACCCGCCGCGCGACCGTGGAGGAATCGCACCATGCTCGCCATGGCCGTTGTGCTGGCACAGGTTTTCGAGGCCGGGATGCTCGTCTGTTTCGGCGTCGCCTGGCCGGTGGACATCGCGCGGACCCTGCGCACCCGCGAGGTGCGCGGCAAGAGCGTGGGCTTCATGCTCCTCATCCTGGGGGGCTACCTGAGCGGGATGGCCGCCAAGTTCCTCCGCGCCGGGCCGGAACTCCTGCCGGAGACGGTGACGGCGCTGTACGCGGTCAACGCCGCGCTGGTGGCCATAGACATAGCGTTGTACTACCGCTTCAGGCCGCGTGCGCTTCAGAGTCCCAGGACGTCGGCCATGGAGTAGAGGCCGGGGCCGCGGTCGGCGACCCAGCGTGCGGCCCTCAGCGCCCCGCGTGCGAACGTCTCGCGGCTGTGGGCCACGTGCTTCAGTTCCAGGCGCTCGCCCAGGCCGGTGTAATAGACGATGTGCTCGCCGACGATGTCGCCGCCGCGTATGGCGTGCAGGCCGATCTCGCCGGCCTTCCTGGGCGCTTGTCCGGGGCCGCGGCCGTGCACCGCCGACTCGGCCAGGCTGCGTCCCGTGACCTTCGCGATTTCCTCGGCCACCTTCAGGGCGGTGCCGGAGGGGGCGTCTTTCTTGAACCGGTGGTGGGCCTCGACGATCTCGATGTCGTAGTCCGGCCCGAGCGTGCGCGCAAGGTCCGCCGCAACGTGGAACATGACGTTCACGCCCACGCTCATGTTGGGCGACAGGACAAGGGCGGTCTTCTCGGCGGCCGCGCGCAGGCGCTCGCGCTGGGCGGCCGAGAAGCCCGTCGTGCCGACTACGCACGGCACGCCCGCCGCCGCGCACGCCTCGACGCGCTGGATGGACCCCTCCGGCAGCGAGAAGTCCACGAGAACGTCGAACTTCTCGGGCAGGGCCTCGCTCAGGGGCACGCCCAGGTCGCCCGCGCCGGCCAGGAGGCCCGCGTCGCCGCCCAGGCACGGGTGGCCGGAAGCCTCGACGGCCCCGATAAGTCTCGTGTCCTCGGATTCGGCCACGAGCCTTACCAGCGTGCGGCCCATGCGCCCTGCCGCGCCGGAAATGACCACATGAATCATTGTTGACTCCTCGAAACGCGCTGATTGCGGGCCGGGGCAGCACCCCTGCACGTTTAGCCGCGGCCGGTACGGCCGCGGGCACTTGCGTCGTCGTACCGGCGACGGCTAACAAGAGCAGGGGCGCGTCGGCCGGGCCCGTTTAGCCGCGGCCGGTACGGCCGCGGTCGTTGCCGCGCGGCGGCTAACGCTTGGCTTTCATGCCTGGATGGCCGCGACAATCTTGTCCAGGTTGTCCTCGACCACGATGGGCCTGTTGGCGTGCGCGGCCGCGCGCACGCCG
>VGYT01000094.1 GCA_016872895.1 Planctomycetota bacterium | reverse complement strand
AGTCGCAGGGCGGCCCTTGCAGCATGGCAGACGACGAACCGCTCGTCCCGCGGGACGGGCGGTTCTTTTATTATCGCAGGCTGCTTCATGGCCGGATGTGGCACGGCCGGCTTGTCCGGCCGTGGCCCGCCGGCGGCGGGCTTTCGCGCCGTTGCGAAAGCACGGTCGTGTGAGGTCCAAGCGCATGCTTGCGCGGCGGGTCAGGAGACCCGCCGCGCACCACGCGCTCAAGAAAGCCGCCGCGGGCATAACCTGAACCGGTTCAAGCGCCGACCCAGATTTCTTGACCCGCCCGCCTTGCGCCTCTATGCTGCCCGCTGATGCGCCCGCGTGCGCACGTGGGTGCCATGCTTTCGCGCTGTTGCGAAAGCATGGCCGCTGTCGGGCGAGCGCATGGTCTCGCCCGCCGCGGCGGGCCACCTGCTGCCGCGGGCGCTGTTCGAGCCGCGGGCATCTTCCGGTGAGGAGTCAACCATGGATTATCGCAGCGAGCCGCTGATGCGGTACTTGGACGACGCCTCCGCGGCCCGGCCGACGCCTGGCGGCGGGAGCGTGGCCGCCGTCGCCGCCGCCTTGGCCTCGACCATGGCCTCGATGGCCGCCGGTTTCACCCTCGGCAAGGAGAAGTTCAAGGCCGTCGAGCCGGACATCCAGGCGGCCATTGCGCGCCTGGCCGACCTGCGCGGCTCGCTCCTCGACATGGCCCACGAAGACATGGCCGCCTACGAGGCCGTCATGGCGGCCTACCGGCTGCCGAAGAACACCGATGCCGAGAAGGCCGCGCGGGCCGAGGCCGTCCGCAGGGCCACCAAGGCGTCGCTCGGCCTGGTGCTGCGAGTCCTCGCGGCCGCGCGCGACGTGGCCGAGGCGAGCCGCCGCCTCGCCGACATCGCCAACCCGAACCTCCTGAGCGACGTGGGGGTGGCGGCTGAACTTGCGCTCGGGGCCGCCCGCGCCGCCCGCATCAACGCGGCCGTGAACCTCTCCGGCTACAGCGACGCCGCCGATGCGTCCGCAGCATGCCTGGCCGCCGACGCGGCCGTGGCGGAGACGGAGCGCCTGGCGGGGGAGACGAGGGGAATTGTCGTGAAGCACCTTGGCCGGTGAGCATCGCGGGATGAGCGGTGCAATAATGTCCCTGGATCGCGAATACAAGATCGACTCGTCCACCCGGCGATGCCGCGCGTGCGAGCGCGTGTTCGCCGCCGGCGACGAGTACTACTCGGCCGTGGTCGAGACCGCCGAGGAGAACCTCCTGGCGCGCCACGATTTGTGCACCGCGTGCTGGAAGCCCGACGCCGCGTACTTCAGTTTCTGGAAGACGCGCGTGCCTCAGCCTGAGCCGCCCTTGCAGCGCGGGCCGCGCCTGATTGACCTCGGGCGTCTGATTCAACTCTTTGAACACCTGGCCGGCAGCGAGGACCCGCAGGCCGTGCGGTTCCGGTACGTCCTGGCGCTGGTCCTGATGCGCAAGCGCCGCCTGCGCGTCCTGGAGACGCGGCGCCTGCCGGGCGGCAGGGGCGAGGAACTCCTGCTGCGAGAAGTCGGCACGCAGCGGCAGCACACGCTGGCGGCCCCGTCGGTGAGCGAGGAGGAAATCCGCTCCGTGGCAGACCGCCTGCGCGATATCCTCGACATGCCCGAAAAATGGGACCAGGCGCCGAGCGCCGCCGAGGGCGAGGCGGCAGGCGCCGAAGGCCCGCCGCCGGCGCCCTCGCCCGCGCCCGAAAGCAAACCTCAGCCCGAAGGTGCCGGCGATGCCAGCCCCGAAGCCTCACCCATTTAGCCTTTGCCGCACGGCCGGCGACTCTCAGCCACGCGGGGCGCGGCGTGAAGTGTCGCCGGACACGTGCGCCCGACCCGCCGCGCCCGCCGATGTGAGACTTCCGCTGCGGGAAGTCCGCGCGGCGGGTCAGGAGACCCGCCGCGCAGTGGCTGCGGCTGCGGCTATCGCGCTGGCGGCCATCCTGCTTGCGGGCTGCGGCCCGACGCGCGGGCCGGCCGCGCCGGCGGCAGAGCCCTTGCGACTGGCGCCTGCCGAGGTCATCGCGCGGCACAACGCCTGGGCCGATTCAGTTCAACACATCTGGTCGCGCGCGGCCGTCCGCCTCGTCATCCCGCGCGACGACGGCGGCAACGGACGCGACCGCTACGATATGGACGGCCACCTGTTCCTCGCCAAGCCCGACCGGCTTTTTCTGCACGGGCAGGTGCTGGGGCAGGAGGTCTTCAAACTGGGCATGAACCAGGAGCGGTTCTGGCTGTGGATCCGGCCGAAGGTGAACGCGGTCTGGACCGGCCGCCGCGGCGAGGCGGGCGAGCGGCAGTTCATCCTGGCCCCGGCCGACCTGGCGGCGGCCCTGGGCGTTTTCCGCATCGACCTTGAGCCGCAGACCCCGGCGGCGCTTGAAGCGCAGCCGGGCGCGTACGTCCTGACGCTCCAGCGGCGCGCGGCGGGCGGCGTGCTTCCCGCGCGGCGGACGTGGCTGGACCGGCGGACGCTGCGGCCGCGGCGCATCGACCTTTTCGACGAGGCGGGCGCGCCGGCGGTCATGGCGGAACTCCTGGCGTACGAACGCATCGGCGAAATTGATGTATGCACAACTTATCGCATCCGGTTTTACGGCGAGGAGGAGGTGGGCCTGGTGCTGTTCCTCTCGGCCGTGCGGCTCGACAAGAAGTTGCCCGAGGCGGTGTTCGAGTACCGCGTGCCCCCGGAGGCGCGCGTCGAAGACCTCGACGCCCGGGCAGGGCAGAGTGCAGAGTGAAAAGCGAAAAGTGAAAAGCGCAAGGCGAAAAGGAGCCGCACATGACCCTGGCGGAATACCTGGACTCGTGCGAGCAGCGGTACTCCGGCGAACTTCACCTCCTGGGCGGACCGTTCCACGGGCCGGGCTATCACAGCCGCGTGGCCGACGGCACGTACGTGCACGACATCCTGAACTCGGCCGACTACGCCGTGGCGCTGCTGAAGGCGGGCGATGCGGCGCCCCCCGCGCGCGCCGCCGACGTTCTGCGCAAGATCCTCTCGCTCCAGGACACCGACCCGACGAGCACCACGTACGGCCTCTGGCCGTGGCTGGCGGAAGAGCCGCTTTCGCAGATGGCCCCGCCCGACCACAACTGGGCCGACTTCGTGGGCGCGCGGCTGGCGCAGGTGCTGAAGGACCACGCGGCCAGGCTGCCGGCCGATCTCGTGGACCCGTTGCGGGCCGGCCTGGCCCACGCCGCCTGGTCCATCTTCCGCCGCAACGTCGGGCCGGACTACACGAACGTGGCCGTGGCCGGGGCGGGCGTGGCGCTGGCGGCCGGGGAACTCCTGGGCGCGCCGCGCCTGCTGGACTACGGCCGCAGGCGCCTGCACAACCTGGTGGCGCATACGAAGTTTCACGGCGGGTTCAACGAGTACAACAGCCCCACTTACACGCTGGTCGCCCTGCACGAGTGCGAGCGAACGCTGAGCCTTGTGCGCGACGCCCAGGCCCGCTCCGACGCCGAGCGGCTCCGCCGCGCGGCGTGGCAGACGGTGGCCGAGCACTTTCACCCTGGCACCGGCCAGTGGGCCGGCCCTCACAGCCGGGCGTACACGCTGCGCCTGGGGTCGGGGGCGCTGGAGTACCTGTCGGCGCAGACGCATGTGGACCTGCGGCGGGGGCCGCCCGGGCCCCAGCGGCCGGCGCCGGCGCTCGTCCCGGCGATTGAGTGCCCGTCGGCGCTCGTGCCGCGGTTCCAGGCGCTGCCCGAGCCCCAGGTCGAGGTCCGCGGGCGCTTCATCCGCCGCGAACCCGACGAAGCGAGCACCTGGGGCACCGCCTGGATGGCCGAGGACGCCTGCCTGGGTTCCGTCAGCCAGGACAACATGTGGACGCAGCGGCATGTGTTGATTGCGTACTGGCGTACGGCGGAGGACCCCGCGGCTGCGCTGCGGCTGCGGTTCCTGCGCGACGGGCGGGATTTCGCCTCGGCCTTCGTCCGCACCGTCCAGTCCGGGCCGCGGGCGCTCTCGGTTTTCAACCTCGTCACCGACCTGGGCGACTTTCACCACTGCCTGGACCGACCGGCCGGCGGCGTGTTCGAGGCCGGGGATTTCCGCGTGCGGTACGAACTTTCTTGCTCCGGCGGGGTCGCGGCGGCCCATGCGCTGGGGGCGGGGCGATTCGTCCTTGCCGCAGGCGGGCGACGCGCGGTCGTCCATCCCATGCCCGGCCGCTTCGGCCCTTACGAGGTCAGGTGGACCGCCGGCAAGGAGGGCGACAGCGCGTTCGTCGACGGCATCTGCTACTGCGAGTCGCGGCTGCCGTTCGACCTTGCGCGCTTCGGCAAGATCATCCTGGCCGCAGGGCTGGAACTGCTGGGACCGACCGAGGCGCCCGCCGCCGCGGCCCCGGAACTGGAAGAGCACACCGAGGACCGGATTTGCGTCGTGTGGAACCTGCCGGCGGGGGGGCTGATGGTCACGGCGCCAGCGCGCCCGCATCCGTATCCCAAGTAGCGCGCAGCCGAAAAGCGCCGGCCGTTTGAGCGGCCGGCGCCCTGAGTTCCGTGGTGCGCTCGAGAGGAGTCGAACCTCCATCCGCGTTAAGCGGACCAGGACCTGAACCTGGCGCGTCTGCCAGTTCCGCCACGAGCGCACACAGGCAGATTGTCACCCTGAAGGGCCGCTTCTATACTACTCAATTGCGCGGACCTGTCAAGTGCCGCGCGGAGCAAAGGAGCCGCCATGCGTCTCGCCTTGGGCTTGTGCCTGGTGATGCTGGCGTGGTGCGGCCTTGCGCGGGGAGGGCAGGATGCCCGCGCGCTTCTGCGGCCGCAAGTGCGCGTGGAGGCCGACCCGCCCTCGTGGTACTCCCCTGCGCTCTTCCGGCCGATGCCCAGGCCGAAGCCGGGCGACTGGATGGCGGAGCATCCCGAGCCGCCGCAATCGTTCGAGCAGTACGTCCCGGCGGCGCGCGTGCGGCCGCGCGTCGGCCGCCATACGCTCTACCTGTGCCCGCTGGGTGCAATGTCGCCCCAGGAGCAGGCCCGCTTGGACGTGCTGCGCGAGTACCTGGAAGTTTGCTTCGCGCTGCCGGCCCGCGTCATGCCGCCGGCCGGCCTTGACCGCGTGACCACGCGAGACCGCCGGATGTTCGGCCGCACGGTACGCCAGTACCTGACGACCGACATCCTCGACTCCGTTCTTCAGCACCTTCTGCCGCAGGACGCCGTCTGCATGATGGGCGTGACGATGGCGGACCTGTACCCGGAGGAGTCGTGGAACTACGTCTTCGGGCAGGCGTCGCTGGAGCGGCGCATCGGCGTTTACAGCCTGGTGCGGTTCTACCCGGCGTTCTGGGGCGAGGCCGAGACGGCAGAGAGTCTCCTTAAGGCCCTCAAGCGCAGCCTGGCAACTCTGGTGCACGAAACCGGCCACATGTTCGGCGTCCAGCACTGCCAGAGATACGAGTGTGTGATGAACGGCTCCAACAGCCTGGCGGAGTCGGACCTGCGGCCAATCCATCTGTGCCCGGAGTGCCTGAAGAAACTCAGGTGGAACATCGGCTTTGACGTGCCCGCCAGGTACGAAGCGCTCCACAAGTTCTACGCCGCGCGCGGCATGGCGGCCGAGGCGGAGTGGGCGGCGAAGCGCCTTGCCGAGTGCGGCCAGAAGCCGCCGGCAAAGGCGGGGTGAGCGTTGGTACAAAGCATGCTCGCATACATCGACGATCCGCGTGCGATGCTCCTGGTCGGACTTGTGATCTTCGGCATCGGCTGTGCCCTTGTGCGCTATCGCAACGAACTGGGCGACATGACCGGCTTTCATATCGGCCGCGGGGGCTACCTGGGCAGCAAGTCGCCAGGATGGATGCTCGCTGCGTTCGGCGTCCTGCTCATGGTCGCCAGCGCGATTGTGGTCGTGGGTTCGTTGATCTGGCTGATGTGCGGCTGATGTTCCGTGAGGCGGGAGGTTGCAGCATGCCCGCGCAGGGGTGGCCGACGCGCCGAGGCCGCCGTGGCGACGGCTCGCGGCTTGGGCAGGCCGCAGCCCGGTTCGCGGAGATAACAGTGCGGACTTCGTGCGCCGCGTCAGGCCGCCGAAAATCTCTTCGCGCGCCGCCGCGAGGCGGTACAATGCTGGCTGGGGCGCTTCAGTATCCGAGCGCAGGAGGGCGATGGTTCCGAGCGCGGGCAAGACGGAGACGCCGCGTGACCGCCGCGGGGGCGCCGGTGCCCGCGCCGCCGGGTGGTTGACGCGCCGCCGCCTGGCCGTCATGGCCGGGGCGCTGGCCGTCGCGGTCATTATCGTCGTCGGCTGCGCGTACCCTCTCCAGTTTCCGCCCGCGCCGCTCCTTGCGAGGGAAACCGCCGCAGGCTTCGTCCGCGCGTACGACACGAACGCCGACCGCCGCGCAGACTACTTCACCATCCAGGATGCCTCCGGCCGCATCGTGCGCATCGGCTACAGCGCCACGGGCGCCCCGTCGCCCACCGACTTCGTCAATCTGGACGAGATCCCGGCCGCCAACTGCCGCCACGTGGTGCTCATTCTCGACGGCATCGGCTACGACGCCGTCGAGGCGTTCCGGCAGGAGGGTCGGCTGCGGCTGTTTCACGCGCCCGCGCGGCTGATATCGACTTTTCCGTCGATGACCGACCTGGCGCTGACCGATGCCTTCCGGGGCGTCACGTGCGTCGGCTACGAGGTCGTCTACTTCGACCGCGCCACGAACGCCGTCGTCGGCGGCGACGCCGATTACATGGGCCTGAAGAACGAGTCGTGGGTGGGGAACCTGGCCTACCGCGCAGGCACGCTCATGGACCCGCTGTCGTACCTGTACCCGGACGCGATCTTCGAGAAGGAACTGGGGGACTTCAAGAAGGTCTTCGACCGGCGCGACCGCACCGACGTGGCCGCCTACTTCGTGGGCACGGCCGGGCTGGCCACGCGGCAGGGGGCCGAGGGCCAGCGCAAGGTGCTTGAGGCCGTTGACCGCCTCGTCGAGGAACTCGTCCAGAAGACGCGCGGCCTGGTGAAGGTCACCGCGTTCTCCGACCACGGCCACATGCTCGTGCGCTGCGATCGCGTCGATTTCCGTAAATATCTCCAGGACGCCGGCTGGCGCGTGGCCGACCGCCTGGAAAAGCCGCGAGACGTGGTCCCCGTCGAGTACGGCATCCTTACGTACGCCTCGTTTGCCACGCATGACCGGGCCGACCTGGTGGCCACGCTGCTTCAGCATCCGGGCGTTGACCTGGTAGTGTACGGCGAGCCCGAAGCCGTGGCCGTCGAGAAACCCGGGGCGAAGGCCCTCGTGGAGCGCCGGGGCGGCCGGTACCGCTACCGCGCGCCGGCGGGCGACCCGCTGGGCCTCGCGCCGGTCCTGGAGAAGATGAGGGCGGACGGCCTGCTGGACGCCGACGGCTTCGCCGCCGACGCCGACTGGTTCGACCGCACGCTGACGCACACGTACCCCGACGCCCCCGACCGCCTGTGGCGGGCGTTCAACGGCCTGGCGGAGCATGTGCCCGACGTTGTGGCCAGCCTCAAGGACGGCTACTGCGCGGGGTCGTCGTCGCGGGCCTTCTGGCTGCCCTACGTCGCCAGCACGCACGGAGACCTGGAGCGTAAGAGCAGCACGGCGTTTATCATGTCGACGGCCGGGCCGCTCCTTGAGCCGGGCCGCGGCCTGCGGCACCGCGACGTGCCGGCCCTGATGGAGAGACTTACGCGCCGCCCCTGGCCGCCCCCCGCCGAGGGGAAACCCAAGTGAGCCGCGCACGCGCCTCGCCGCCCTGTCGGGCGCAAACGCGGATGTGGCACGGCCGGCTTGCCCGGCCGTGGCTGTTGCTGGCGGCGGGCGTTTTTTTCGTCTCCGGCTGCGCGGCCATGCCTGACGAGCGGCGGTCGACTTTCGGCATCCGCTTTCCGCCGCCGGCGACGGGCGAGGGGCCCTCGGCCGTCGTCTTCGTCGTTGACGGCGTCAGCCGCGCGGTCTTCATCGAGATGCTCGACGGCGGCCGCCTGCCTAACCTCAAGAAGTACCTGGCCGATCGCGGCCTCTTCTGCGAGCGCTGCGTCGCCAACGTGCCCAGCATCACGCTTGTGAACGAGACGTCGCTTGTGACGGGCGTCTTCTCCGGCCGCCACGGCATCACGGGCAACACGTGGTTCGACCGCAACCAACTCATCGAGCGCGACTACGAGCAGGTGGAGGAGAAAAACCTCCTTGACGGCGACTACCGCGCGGCCACGATTTTCGAGCGCCTCTCCGACCGCACGACGATGAGCCTGTTCCACCAGGCCCACCGCGGGGCATCGAAGTTTGCCGAAAACTGGATGAGCGCGGGGCCGCCGTACTTCTTCGGCTGGTACGGCCTGGTGGACCGCATCGCCTTGTGGCGGTTCGACATCGCGGCCCGTGTGGCCCGCGTGCAGGGCGAGTTCCCGGCCCTCGTGTGGGCCTACCTTCTTGCGCCCGACATGGAGGCGTACCGCAGCGGCGCCTCGAGCGACGCCTACCGCCTCGCGCTGGAGCACACCGACGCGCACATCGGGCGCATCCTCAGGGACCTTGAGTCCGCCGGGCGGCTGGAGCGCACGGTCCTCGCCCTCGTCAGCGACCACGGCATGGTCGACGTGGCCCGCCACTGGCCCATCGAAAAGTTCTTCCGCGATGAAATGGGCCTGCGCGTGGCCGCCGAGGGGCCGTGGGAGGAGAAGTCGTACGAGGACCGCCTTGCCTGTTTCGACAAGTACGATTGCGTCCTGGCCGGTTCCGGCGACCGTTACTGGGCGGTGTACCTGCGCAAGCCCCGCGAGGAGGATAGCGCGGCGGGCGAGCAGGCTTGCGGGCCTGCTGCGCCGCAGTCTCCTCGCGGCGGGTCTCCCGACCTGCCGCGCGCTCGCTTCGACAACTGGCTCCGCCGCCCTGGACCGGAGTACCTGCGGGCCTACCCCACGCCCGCCGGCCGCGCGGACATTATCGCGCGGCTCCTTGCGGCCGAGGCCGTGGACCTCGTGGCCTGGCGCGCGGGGCCGGAAAAGGTCCACGCCGCCACGAAGCGCGGCATAGTGGAACTTGCCCGCGATGCGGCCCAGTCGCGGGCCGTCTCCTGCCGCACGCTGGATGGCGACGACCCGCTCGGCTACGTCGCGTCGCCGGCGTCCGCGCTTCTCAACGGCAAGCCGCATGCTCCCCAGGAGTGGCTTGCCGCAACAATTGACACCGAGTACCCCGACCTCGTGCCGCAACTGATGGCTTACTTCGATGCGCCGCGAGCGGGCGACCTGGCCGTGTTTGCCGCGCCGGGATGGGACTTTCACAAGCGCAACAAGGCGGGGCACGGGGGTCTCCGTCCGGGCGACATGCTCACCGTGATGCTCCTGGCCGGTCCGGGCGTGCCGCACGAGCGCCGCTCGATCCCCGTGCGCTCCGTGGACCTCGCGCCTACGCTCCTGGGCTTGCTGGGCCGCCCCGCGCCGACCGACGTCGACGGCCGTGACCTCGTGCCCGGCAAGTGAGGAGTGCCTGCGGCGCCACATGTGCTGCGGCGCGGGTGGGCGGCCGTACTGCCGTGCCGCTGAACCTGCATCACGCGCCCATGAAAATTTTGCGTGCAGCCTGCGGCCGGAGGGTATCATACCAGGTAGGCCATGATGGCCGAGGAAGGGCCGGCCGCTGCTGGGGGGGCCGGCAACCAGGCAAAGGGGATGTGCCATGAAAAAAGCACGTCGGCGGATGGTGGCAGTGATGATGTGCAGCATGGTCCTTGCGGGCGCCGCCTGCGCCTTTGCGCAGGACTGGCCTCAGTGGCGCGGGGCCAACCGCGACGGCAAGGTGACGGGGTTCGCCGCGCCCCAAGCCTGGCCGAAGGAACTGGCGCAGAAGTGGAAGGCGACAGTGGGCTCGGGCGATTCAACGCCCGCCCTGGTGGGCGACAAACTCTACGTCTTTGCGCGCCAGGGCGACGAGGAGGTCACCCTGTGCCTGGACGCGGCGACCGGCAAGGAACTGTGGAAAGACAAATACGCCGCCCAGGCCGTGAGCGGGGCGGCCTCGCGGCACCCGGGGCCCAGGAGTTCGCCCGCCGTGGCGGACGGGAAGGTCGTCACGCTGGGCGTGGGCGGGGTCGTCTCCTGCCTGGACGCCGCCTCCGGCAAGGTCCTCTGGCGCAAGGACGAGTTCCCCAAGGTCGTACCGAGGTTCTTCGCGGCCATGTCGCCGATGATCGTGGGCGGGATGGTCATCGCGCACGTCGGCGGGCAGGGCAACGGGGCGATCATTGCGTTCGACCTCGCCAGCGGCGACCCGAAGTGGAAATGGGCCGGCGAGGCCCCGATGTATTCCTCGCCCGCGCTCCTGACGGTCGAAGGCGTCAAGCAGATCGTCACGCTGACGGAGAAGAGCATCGTGGGCGTCGGCTTGGCCGATGGGAAACTCCTGTGGCAGGTGCCGTTCGCCCCCCAGGGAATGAACTACAACGCCGCCACGCCGATCATCGACGGCGAGGTGGTGATCTTCACCGGGGCAGGCCGCGGCGCCAAGGCCGTCAAGGTCGAGAAGCAGGGCGACGGCTTTGCCGCCAAGGAACTCTGGAGCAACGAGCAACTCGCCCCGCAATTCAACACGCCCGTGCTGAAGGACGGCCTGCTCTTCGGCCTCTCCGAGAAGGGCTTGCTGTTCTGCCTGAACGCCAAGACGGGGCAGACCGCCTGGACCGACGCATCGAAGCGCGGCAACTTCGGGGCCATTCTCGACGCCGGCGCCTGCCTGCTGGCGCTGCCCAGCAACTCCGAACTGACCGTCTTCAAGTCCACGGACAAGCAGTACGAGGAGGTGGCCCGCATCAAGGTCGCCGACGCGGCCACCTACGCGCACCCCGTGCTCGCCGGCAAACGCATCTTCGTGAGGGACACCGAGACGGTTACGCTGTGGGCGATTGAGTGAAGTCCGCCCGGCCGGGGAATGCAACATCTGCGGCTCTCGCACGTTCGGCACTCCGGACCCTGGAAGCCGCATACTGCGGCAAGGAGAGGAGACAATGAGGAATCTTGGACTACTGTTGGGGATCGTGGCCGTTCTGGGTTTCCTGGCGGTTGGCACGGTCTGCGCTGAAGAGGCCAAGGGCGCCGGCCGCAGGCCGACAATGGGCGAAATCTCGAAGATCGAGGGCAAGACGCTCACCATCAAGACCTCCAGCGGCGAGCAGACCGCCACCGTCGATGACGCCACGGAGATCACCACCGAGAAGGCGGCAAAGGTGGAGGAACTCAAGGTCGGCGACCGCGTCCGCATCACCAAGGGCGAAAGCAGGTACTTCGGCGAAGTATCCAAGATCGATGGCAAGACCCTCACCATCAAGTCACGTACCGGTGAAGAGCAGACCGTCACCGTTGATGATGCCACCACCATCATGGCCAGCGTGAAGGCCAAACTGGAGGACCTCAAGGTCGGCCAGTCCGTCTTCGCCACCATCGTTGACGGCAAGGCCCAGCGGATTTCCGTTCGCGCGCCGGGCAGCGGCCCGCCCGAAGGCAAGAAGGGTGGCAAGAGGGACGCCAAGAAGCAGTAGTGCCAGCAGGTACTGCGTCACAAGTTTCGGCGGGTGGCATGCCCGGCACGTGATCTGCCGGGCATGCTCGCGCCATGGGCCGGAAGCGTGCCCGCGCCAACGGCGGCCCCCCACGGCGGACACGCCGTGGGCATCCCACCCGGAGGGGAGAACGCCCGGCCCTCTACTCCCGCTTGCGCTGGCGCCACTGGTAAATGGCGACAGCGGCGATGATGACCGGCCCGACGATCTGTTCCTGCACGAAGGTGGGCAGGCCCAGGTGGATGCACAGGTTCCGCAGGTGGGCCATCAAGAGGGCCCCCAGCAGGGCCCCCAAGACGCTGCCCGAGCCGCCCGTGAGCGACCCGCCGCCTATGACGACGGCCGCAATGATGTCCAGTTCCTTGCCGACGGCAGTTGACGGGTCGCCGGCGTTCAGGCGGCCGCAGTCGGTGACGCCGGCCAGGCCGAACGTGGCCCCGGCGATGGCATAGACGGCGCACTTCGTGGCCTCCACCCGCACGCCGCACAGCCGCGCCGTGGCCTCGTTCGAGCCGATGGCAAAGACGTGCCTGCCGAACCGCGTGCGGCCGAGGACCACGGCTGCCGCCGCCGCCAGCACCAGCGTGACCAGGACGGCCGACGACAGGGCCACTTCTCCCTTCCACTGTAGCGGGCCCCACTCCAGGTCCATCGTAAAGAGCGTCAGGTTGGACTTGGTGAAGTCCGAAATCCAACTGGCGGGCGGGTGAACGGTTGTCTCGTGCGAGATCCACTTCGCCGTGCCGCGCGCGAACGTCATCATGCCCAGCGTAATGATGAACGGCGCCATGCGCAGGCCCGTGATAAGAACGCCGTTGGCGGCCCCGGCCAGGGCGCCCAGCGCCACGCCCGCCGCAACGGCCAGCAGGGGCGCCCACAGGGCCGGTGCGCCGAACTCCGCGAAGGTGAGCGTGCGGGCATCGGCCGGGGCATAGGCGCGGACGACGGACGCCGTCGCGATGGCCGTCATTGCAATCACGCTGCCCGCCGACAGGTCGATGCCCCCCAGTATGATGACCATCGTCATACCGATGGCCCCCACCGCCACCGTGGTGATCTGCGTGGGGATCATGAACTGGTTCGGCGGCGACCAGTAGTTGAGCGTGCCCTGCTTGACGTACTCCACGGCGCCGCCCAGGAATATGACGAACACCAGCGCCAGGAAGAGCCCCATGAGGGTGGTCTGTCTGCGGGGCGGGGCGACGGCGGGCGGCGCGAGGAGTTCGCCGGGCGATTCGCGGGTCACGCACGGGCCTCCTTGTCGCCGGTCGCCGGACCCGGCGCCTCGGTGCCCGTGGCCACGTGCATGATCGCCTCCGGCGTCCAGCGGCCGACGGGACGCTTCTCGCTCAGCAGGCCCCTGTGCATCACCGCCAGCGTGTCGCACACGCCCAGGAGTTCGGGCAGGTAACTGGAAATCCACAGGATGGCCTTGCCCTGGGCCGCCAGTTCGCCGATGAGCACGTACACGTCGGCCTTCGACCCGACGTCTATGCCGCGCGTCGGCTCATCCAGCAAGAGCACGTCCGCCTCCTGGTGCAGCAGCCTCGCGATGGCAACCTTCTGCTGGTTGCCGCCCGAGAGGCTGGTGACCGGCTGGTCGGGCCCCTGGGTGCGGATGCCGAGGCGTTTTATCCACTCGGCGGAGGCCTGGCGCATGCCCCGGCGCGACAGCAGGCCCGCCCGCACGTACGGCCGCAGGCGGCTGAGCGTGAGGTTGTCGGCCACGGTCAGGTTCGCGGCCAGGCCCTCGTTCTTGCGGTCTTCCGACAGAAGGCCCACGCCGCGAGCCAGCATCCGCGGCGGCGGCCAGCCGGTGCTCGTGACGCCGGCCACACGCACCTGCCCCGCCGCCACCGGGTCCAGGCCGAAGATGGCCCGCACGAGTTCCGTGCGGCCGGAGCCGATGAGGCCCGAGATGCCCAGGATTTCACCGCGCGAGAGTTCCAGGCTCACGCCTCGCGGCAGGCGGCGGCCGCCGAGGCCGGAGAGGTCCAGCACCGGCTCGCCGACCCGGTGCGGCGTGCGGCGGTAGATGTCCTGGAGTTCGCGGCCGACCATGAGGCGGATGATTTCGGGCGTGGGGGTGTCGGCCACGACGCCGCCGCCGACCGACCGGCCGTCGCGCAGGACCGTGAACCGGTCGGCGATGGCGCGGACTTCCTCAAGAAAGTGGCTGATGTAGATGACGCTTACGCCCGATTCCCGCAGCCGCCGGATGACCTCGAAGAGGATCTCCGTGTCGGTTTGCGTCAGGCTGCTCGTCGGCTCGTCCATGACGACCACGCGGGCCCTGGCCGCCAGCGCCCGCGCCACCTCCACCAGTTGCTGGCCGCCGATGGAGAGGTCGCCCACCCGCGCCGCGGGATGGATGTCCGGATGGTGCAGCAGGGCAAGCGCCTGCTGCGCATGCTCGCGCATCGAGCGCCGGCGCACGAAGCCCAGCCGCGCAGGCTCCACGCCCAGGAGCACGTTCTCTTCAACCGACAGGTGCGGGGCCAGGCTGAGTTCCTGGTAAATCATGGCGACGCCGGCGGCCCGGGCGGCAAGGGGCCCGCCGGGGGCGTACGGCCGGCCGTCGAGCACCATGCGGCCGGCGTCGGCCCCGATGGCCCCGGAGAGGACCTTCACGAGGGTGCTCTTGCCGGCGCCGTTTTCGCCGACCAGGGCGTGGACCTCGCCCGAGCGGACTTCCAGGTCGACATCCACCAGCGCGCGGGTCGAGCCGAACGCCTTCGAGATGCCCGTCATCCGCAGGCGCGGCGGGGCGGGGGTCGGCTTGTTGCCGGGGTCATTCACGCTGTGGCCCTGGGGATTACAGATTGAAGATTGCAGATTGCATATTACTGAAGACAGACGGCGCGATACGCATCCTGCGGCGCCTCCCTTGCCGCGAGCCCGCCGTGTGCAATTTCATCACTCCACCAGCGGCGGGTGCAGCAGTTTGTCGATCTCGGGATCCGAGATGTTCTCCAGCGTGGCCACCTTCACGCCCGTGTCGATGTCCTTCTGGACCTTCTCGCCGCGGATGGAGGCCGCGCACATCTTGACGCCCAGGTACCCCATCTTGAACGGGTCCTGGAGCACGAGGCCCTGCATCTCGCCCTTCCGGAGGGCGTCCAAGAGGTCCTTGTTGACGTCGAAGCCCACGAACTTGACCCTGCCGGCCCGGTTGGCCGTCCGCAGCGCCTGGAGCATGCCGAAGGCGCTGGACTCGTTCGGGCAGAAGATGCCGTCCACCTTGCCCTCGCCGTACCTCGTAAGGAGCCCCTGGGCCGCGCTCATGGCCGACTGCGGTTCCGCGCCCGCGAACTGCTCGCTGGAGACGATTTCGATGCCGGGGTGCTTGGCCATCTCGTCCATGAACCCCTTCTCGCGGTTCTCCGTCGAAGCGCTGCCCACCTGGTAGCGCAGCAGTATGACCTTGCCCCGATCGCCGAGCACCTCCGCCAGCCGCTGCGCCCCCAGCACGCCGCCCTTGTAGTTGTTCGTGGCGATGAAACTCACGTAGGCGTCAGGGTCGGCCAGGTCCGAGTCGATGATGACCACCGGGATGCCCGCTTTCCTGGCGCTGCGGACCGGCTCGACCAGGGCCTTGTCGTCCAGCGGCGCCAGGACGATGCCGCCCACGCGCTTCTGGATGAACGTCTCCACGTACTCAATCTGCGAGCGGCGGTCGCCCTCGCTCGTGGGACCCTGCCAGTCGATGGAGACGTCCGGCAGTTCCTTGGCGGCTGCAAGCGCCCCGGCGTGGATGGTCTTCCAGAACTCGTGGCTCGTGCCCTTCGGGATGACGGCGATCTGGAGGGTCTTGCCGCCGCCCGCCGCGCCGGGTTCCTGCGACTTGCCGCACCCCGCCGCCAGGGCGGCCGCGCTCATCACCAGGATCAGGAATGTTCCGCGCCGCATTCTCGTGTCTCCTTTGTGTGCTGCCGCAACGAGGGTCCTTCTGCCGCGCCGCGCGGCGGGCATCGTACGCGCTGGCGATGGGAAGCGTCAAGAAAAGAAGCGCGCGCATGAGCGGCAGCCCTGACGAATGAGTTTTTTGTCGCACGCGGGTCCAGGTGACGGCGGGCCGTCCCGCCGATCTGGAATCCATGACCGGCCGGCCGGCCCCCGCCCCCCCAAAATCT
>VGYT01000093.1 GCA_016872895.1 Planctomycetota bacterium | reverse complement strand
TTGATCTTCGGGTTCGTGAAGCGCAGGGCCTTAGCGTCGTGGTACGATGCGTACTCGGTAACGATGCACCCCGCGGGGCCGGCCACCATGAAGTGCCGCGCCTCGGCGCGGTTCAGGGCCGCCACGTCGCCGAGGGCCAGGACCGTGGCGTGCTTGACGGTGGTGAACTCCTTCTCGCTCGCCGGGACGGCCTTGTCCCACTCCGGCGACGGATCGCCCTCGCCGAAGAGCGTCACGCCGCCGTAGCGCAGGTGCCAGGCCTCGGCCTTCGCGGCAACCTCATCGGTCTTCACGTGCCAGTGCTCGGGGATCATCTGGCCGGGCAGCAGGTAAATCTCGTGCCCCAGGTACTTGCCTTCCTTGTCGTTGATCCAGAACATGCCGCCCATGCCGACCTCGGTGAACCTGCCGAGGGCGAAGTCCAGGACCCACAGTTCCTTGCGGAGTTTCTCGTACGCGGGGCTGCCGAATCGCTGGAGCATGTCGAAACAGGCCTGCCTGGCGGCGGCCTCGTCCAGTTTGCCGTCCGGCCCGTAGAAGTCGGAGTTCTTGTAGGTCTTCACGGGGGCCTGCTTTGCGGCCGGTGCGCACCCCGGCGCCGCCAGCGCCGCCCCCGCCGCCGCCGCGACCAGTTCACGCCTGGTAATGCTCATCGTGTTATCTCCTTCTATCTAAACCTGCCCGTTTCCGCCCTGCCGGCGGCCGCGCCCGTCACGATGGGCGGCTGGCCAGGAAAAACTACCTGGCCTTGCGCGTTTTCCTGCCCTCCGACTTAAGGGTGTTGTACAGGTCGAGGGCCTTCTCGGGCGTCTCGCCGCCGTGGACCACCGCCCGCACCGCCTGGACCATGGCCACCGGGTCATCGGCCTGGAATATATTGCGGCCCATGTCAACACCCAGGGCGCCCTGCTGGACGGCGTTATGGCACATCTTCAGGGCGTCGAGTTCCGGCAGTTTCTTGCCGCCCGCGATGACGATCGGGATGGGGCACCCCGCCGCCACCTCGTCGAAGTTCTCGGCGCAGTAGTACGTCTTGACGAAGTGCGCGCCGTACTCGGCGATGACGCGGGTCGCGAGGCCCAGGTACCGCGAGTCGCGCGCGAGTTCCCGGCCCACGGCCGTCACGCCCAGCGTCGGGATGCCGTACCGCAGGCCCTCGTTGATAAGTTGGCTCAGGTTGCGCAGCGTCTCGTGCTCCTTCTCTCCGCCGACGTACACCTGGCACGTGACGGCCGCGGCGTCGAGGCGGACGGCGTCATCCACGGCCACGCTCAGCATTTCGTGGCTCATCTCCTTCAGGATGGTGGCCCCGCCGCTTGACCGCAGGCACACGGGCTTGCCGCACTCAGGCGGGATGCACTGCCTCAGGGCACCGCGCGTGCACATCAGGACATCCACATATGGCAGAAGCGGGATGATGGCCAGGTCCATCCGCTCCAGGCCCGTCGTCGGACCGTACAGGTACCCGTGGTCGAACGCCAGCATGACCGTGCGGCCGGACTCGGGGTTGAAAATGCGGGCCATGCGGCTCTTCAGGCCCCAGTCCTGCCCTTCCGTGCCGCGAAGGTAGAACGCCGGAATCTCCTTCTGCGGCGTCTTGACGGCGAAATCCTTCCTCTCTTTCGGTGCGGCGTCGGCTTCAGGCATGTTGCTCTCCTCCGCCCCAGTTTGACCAGCACATGTGGCACGGCCGGCTCGTCCGGCCGCGGGTCAAGCCGCGGCGAACCGGCCACGGCCCGCCAGGACGGAGGGCGGGCCGTGCCACATCGCGCAGAAACGCAAAACACGTGCGGCGGCAGCGGCTTGTCATCGCGCCGCCGCCAGCCCATCGGCGAAACCGCGGAAAATCAGAGCCATCGACGTCGCCCCAGGGTCGGCGAACCCGCGGCTGCGCTCGCCCAGGTTGCGCGCGCGGCCGAAGCGGGCGCACATGTCGGCGGTGGCGGCGGCGCCCTTCTCGGCCGACAAGGCGGCGGCGGCCAGGGCGGCGGCGGCGCCCTGCCCCGCCCCGGCGGCCGCACGCAGCGCCTCGACCGCCGGCACAAGCGCATCCATCATCGTCTTGTCGCCCACCTGGGCCTGCGAGTAGCGGCGGACGGAGGCCAGGCCCGCCTCGAAGGCGTCCGCCAGGGCGGCAGCGTCGAGTTCCTGCCGCTCGCCCACCCCCTCGGCCATGCCCATCAGCAGAGACCCCAGGAGCGGCCCGGCGGCCCCGCCGTCGACGCCCATGACCGCCCAGCCAACGTCGTTAAGCAGCGCCCGCAGGGGGCGCGGCGGAAACGGCGCCGCTCCCTGGCGGTCGCGGCCCTGAGCCGACGGGCGCTCGACAATCGTCTTTTCCACCAGGCCCATCGCCCGCAGCATCGTCGTGCCGTGGTCGCCGTCGCCGATGGCGGAATCGAGTCTTGAGAGGCCCTCGTGCCCGGCCCGGACCTTCTCGACCGCGCCGCGGAGCATGCGCACCAGTTCGTCGCGACCGATGGTTTCTGTCATGCGTTCCTTGCGGCCGAGAAACCGCGCCGCTCCCTTACAGTCGCGGACCGCAAACGGCGCCGCTCCCTTACGGTCGCGGACCGCAAACGGCGCCGCTCCCTTACGGTCGCGGCTCTGAAACGGCTACCGCACGACCAGGTATGGCGTGTCGCACGGGGCGTCCCACAGTTTCAACAAATCATCATCCATACGAACGATGCACATCTGGAACCCGGCCATCTCCTGCACCGTCAGGAACTCATCGACGGCGCCCCGCGCCAGGACGATCCCCTTTTCCTTGAGCACCCGGGCCGCGCGGCGGTAGACGACGAAGAGTTCCATGAGCGTGGTCGCGCCCGCGCCGTTCAGGAGCACGAGCAGTTGCTCGCCGCGATTCACCCGGAGGTCCGCCAGCAGCCGCCCGAGCATGGCGTCGGCCGTCTCGTCGGCCGTCTTGATTTTCATGCTGCCCGTGCCGGGCTCGCCGTGCTGGCCCAGGCCGATTTCCATTTCGTCGTCGGCGAGCGCGAAGAGGGCCTGCCCGGTGGATGGGTGCGTGGCGGGCGACATCGCCACCGCCAGCGTGGCCATGTTCTCGCTTGCGCGCTCGGCCGCGGCAAGGCACTCATCGAGCGGCCGCCCCGCCTCGGCGGCCGCGCCGGCGATCTTCATCACCGGCACGCAGCCGACGAGGCCGCGGCGCGAATCGGGCTTGTCGCGCGGGCCGCCCGCGATGTCTTCGTGCGTCAGCACCATCTTCACGTTCAGGCCCTGCTTCTTGACCATCTCCATGACGACCTTTGCGGCCATCACGTCGCCCGCGTGGTTCAGGACAATAAACAGGACGCCCGCCCCGCGGTCGGCCGTCTTGAGGGCCTCAAAGACGCGGGGCGGCCCCGGCGCGGCAAAAATCTCGCCGGGAACGCTGACGTCAAGCATGCCCTCCCCCACGAAGCCGCTCAGGGCCGGCTCGTGCCCGCTGCCGCCGAGCGTCACCACGCCCACCTTGCCGGCCGCCTTCGGCCTGGCCCGAACCACCAGGTTCGAGCCGGCCAGGCGGACCTTCCGCGGAAATGCCAGGGCGTAGCCCTCCAGGAGTTCCTTCACCAGGTCTTCGCGCTTGTTGATGAACTTCTTCATGGCCATAGCGATTCCCCGCATGCCGCGCGCCGCCTCGCTTACAGGGTAGCGCGGCCGACTTGTCCGGCCGTGGGAAACATCATCAGCGCCGCCGCGGCCGGACAAGCCGGCCGTGCCACAAACGCCTTCCTCCCGCGACGCGCAGCAGGTCAGGAGACCCGCCGCGCGATGCGGCGCCGCAGCCCTACCGCCTCTGCATCACCTCAATCAGCACGCCGTCCTTCATAATGAACGCCACCCGAAGTTCGGGCGTGGCATCCAGCGGCGGCAGCACCACCTTCTCGCCCTCAAGGGCCGCCTCCACGCTCTCGACCATGAACGCCACGTGCGGCATCGTCTGCAACTCCTTCGGCAGCGGGCTGCCACGCTCGAACCGGAGGTACTCAAAGCCGTACGGGTGCCTGCCCGGGTCGGTGATGTGGACCTTGCCGCCTTCAAGGTACGTCTCGCCGTCGCGGCGGACCTTGCTCGGAACGCCGACGTGATGGAACCTGGCCACGCTTCACCCTTTCGCTGTCACCGGCCGCGCCCGCCGCGGGGGCCGCGGGCGGCAATACTTTGTCAGCCGACCCTCGCACCGTCAACAGTTATCTCGCCCGCGCGGTACGGCGTCACTTACAAGGGCACACAAAGACGGCACGTGTGGCACGGCCGGCTTGTCCGGCCGTGGCTGTCTCAGGCCCGGCGCACAACGCAAACACAAGCCGAACCGCCTTGTCTCTCGTCTCAGGCACTCAGGCACTCAGGTACTCATGTACTTTCTTTCACCGCCGTGATAACGGCTGTGCCCACGTGCCGCGGCATCGGCCGCACGCGGACGCGCGCAAACCCCGCCGCCGCGATGCGCTCCACCATCTCCGGCAGCGAGAACGCCCCGACCATCAGGTTGAAGAGCGCCGGAATGAGCGGCCCCGTCTTGGCGGCGCTCATCAGGAAGTCCTGCACGATCAAGAGGCCCCCCGGGGCAAGCGCGCGGCAGGCCTTCCGGAGTTTCATCTCGGCCCCGCTCGTCGGCCCGTGCATGATGTTCGACAGCAGGACGGCGTCAACGTTCTCCCCGAACTCATCCTTGTCCCAGTCGCCCGCGACCGTGCCGACGCGCCCGACCATCCTCAGCCGCGCAATGACCTCGCGGGCTATTTTGATCGTCTCCGGCAGGTCGAAGACAGTGGCCGCAAGGCCCGGATAGCGCTCGCACAGGGCGATGGCGTAACTGCCCGGCCCGCCGCCGATGTCCATCAGCGTGCGCCGGCCGCCAAGGTCCACGCGGTCCGCCAGTTCAGCCGCGCGCCCGGCCATCGCCATGTCGTGCATCGCCAGGATGAAGTCGCGGTGCGATCGCGCCGGCGGCCCCGGCTCGACCTCCGACGTGTGCCGCCATCCGCCGCGACGGCCGCGCACCGCTTCCTCAAGGTCGCTCCAGAACGGCCACACCTGCCCGCCGTGCGCGAGCATGTTGCCCTGGTAGCACGGCGCGCCGGGCAGCATCGTGGCGGCCGCCTTGCGCGTGAGGCGCCAGCGCCGGCCGCCCGCACGCCGCACCAGGCCCATCGCGGCGAGCGGATACAGCATCTTCTCCACCATGGCTGCGTCCAGGCCGCGATGGCGGGCCACCTCTGCCGCCGTCGCCGCACGCCGGCCGAGGCCCTCGAAGATGCCCGTCGTGCTCGCAACCTGCACCACGCGCCCGGCGCGGTACGTCCACGAGAGTTCGCCGAGTTCGTTGGCCCAGCGGACCTCGCGGCCGGATTTCCTGAAGATCATGCGTGCCCCTTCCGGCAGGGTGCCATGCTTTCGCCTGCGAAAGCATGGCAGTACGCCGAGTTCGCCGGCTTCGTCTCTTCGGCGCGCCCGATTATACAGCAACCGCGGGAAGTGCTTGCAGAAACTTCGGGCACGCTGTACATTGCGCCGCGCCGTGGCGAAAACGAACAACAAGATCGACCGCCGCCTCCGCGACCTCGTGCGCCGGCACGGAACGCCCATGCTCGCCATCAGCCGCGCGGTCCTGCGCGCCCAACTTGAGCGTTTCCGCAAGGCCCTCCCGCGCGTCGAGCCGTTCTACGCCATGAAGGCCAACCCGTGCGCGGCGGTCCTGAAGACGCTCGCGCAGGCCGGCGCGGGGTTCGACGTGGCCTCCCTGGCCGAGATGGAGGCCGCCCTCGCCGCCGGGGCCCCGCCGGAGCGCCTCATCTTCGCCAACACCATCAAGCCCGCCCGCGCCATCTCCGCGGCGGCCGCGCGCGGCATAAGCCTGATGACCTTCGACAGCGAGTACGAACTGGACAAGATCGCCGAGCGGTCGCCGGGGGCACGCGTCATCGTCCGCATAAAGGTGCCGAACGTCGGCAGCATCGTGGAACTCAGCCTGAAGTTCGGCGTTGACCCGGCCGACGCCATCAGCCTCCTTATCAAGGCGCACAAACTGGGCCTGCGGCCGGCGGGCGTCAGTTTCCACGTGGGCAGCCAGTGCACGCGCGTGGAGAACTACATCGAGGCCCTCGAAACGGCCGCCATCATCGTCCGCGATGCCCGCCTTAAGCAGGTGCCCTGCGGAATCGTGGACATCGGCGGCGGGTTCCCCATCCGCCACTTCGACGATGAGGACGACCCGTTCGACCCTGCCGCCGGCGTCATCGCCCGCGAAATCGACCGCCTCTTCGACGCAAACGTCCGCCTCATCGCCGAACCCGGCCGCTTCATCGCCGGGCCCGCCGGCACCCTCGTCATGCGCGTCGTCGGCAAGGCCATACGCGAGAACAAACACTGGTACTACCTCGACGACGGCGTCTACGGGGCGCTGTCGGGCATCGTCTTCGACCACGCCAAGTACCAGTTCAAGGTCGCACGCAACGGGCGGACGCAACTATCGACCCTGGCCGGGCCGACGTGCGACTCCCTCGACATCATCGCACGCGGCGAGGAACTGCCCGAACTGGAACTCGGCGACATCGTGTACGCCGAGAACGCCGGCGCTTACAGCCTGGCCAGCGCCACGAACTTCAACGGCCTTGAGCCGGCAAAGGCCGTCCTCGTGCCATAGAAGGACCCAAATCATGAAACGTACTCATCGCGTGCGCCCCGACCTTGCCGAGGCGCCCGACTGGCTCCTGAAGAAAAAGTGCCCGCACAAGGGCCGCTACCTCTCCGGCAGGCGCATCATGCCCAGGGGCGTCACGGGGCGGGAGAATCTCAGCGCGCTGGTGCAGGAGACCTTCCTCGCCTACAACGCCGCACGCCTGCGCGAGGGATGCCAACTGTTTGCCGAAAAGATGCTCGCCCCCGACGTTACGGTCGGCATGAGCCTGGCCGGTGCCCTGACGCCCGCCGGCCTGGGCTGCTCGTGCGTCATCCCCCTCGTCAAGGCCGGCTTTGTGGACTGGATCGTCTCGACCGGCGCGAACCTGTACCACGACCTCCACTTCGCCTTCAACCTGCCCATGCACGCGGGCAGCCACCTGGTGGACGACGCCGACCTCCGCCGAAACGACGTCGTCCGCATCTACGACGTCCTGCTGGGCTACGCCGACTGCCTCATGGCCACCGACGAGATACTTCGCGGCATCGTCGTGCAGCCGGAGTTCCAGCGCGAGATGGGCACGGCCGAGTTCCACCACCTCCTGGGCCGACACGCCGCCGCGTGGGAGAAAAAGAGCGGCCTCCGCAACGTCTCGCTCCTGGCCGCCGCCTGCCGCGCCGGCGTGCCGGTCTATACCTCCAGCCCCGGCGACTCGACCATCGGCATGAACGTGGCGGGCGTGGAACTCAGGGGGAACAAACTTCGCATCAACCCCTCGATTGATGTTAATGAGACCACCAGTTTCGTCCTCGCCGCCAAGCGCTCCGGAGGCAAGAGCGCCGTCTGCCTCATGGGCGGCGGAAGCCCCAAAAACTTCATGCTCCAGACCGAACCGCAAATCCAGGAAGTCCTCCGCATCAAGGAAGTCGGCCAGGACTACTTCTTCCAGGTGACCGACGCCCGCCCCGACACGGGCGGCCTCTCCGGCGCAACCCCCCACGAGGCCGTTTCCTGGGGCAAGGTTGACCCCCAGCGCCTGCCCGACGCCGTCGTCTGCTACACCGACACCACCCTCGCCCTGCCCATCCTGACGCACTACGCCCTGGCGAACCACCCGAAGCGGCCCCTGAAGCGCCTCTACGACCGCCGCGCGGAACTCATGGAAGCACTCGTGCGCGAGTATTTCGCGCACAACAAGTGATTGCGATTTCGGGCGCCGTATCACAGCACCGGCATGCCATGCCCCTCCATCGAAGCCGTGCCCTGCTTCCGCATGCCAGCGCCAAGCCGCACGCCGCACTCAGGTCATTCACGCCGTCAAAGCAACGCCAGGAACTCTTTCCTGTTCAGGCCCGCCTGGTCGAGAATGGCCATCAGTGTGCCGCGGGGAATGTCTTTGCCTTGTGGAACCACAACAAGCCGCATCCGACCTGCCTGGTCAGCACGGTAGAAGGCACGATAACTGCCCTTGCCCCGGTCGGGCGCCTCCACAAAGCCTGCCCGCCGGAGGGCGCGGATAATCTGCCTGGAGGATAGCGAGGGCAATCGAGCCATGTCTCATACAGCCACTTCCAGCGGTGCGGTGTAACGCTCTTCCTTCTCCAGGGACGGCCGGATGTCGTCCAGGATGCCCAGTTTCCGGGCGTTCGACACCCACAGTTCCACCGCCTCCTGGAGTGCCTCGCGTGCGGCAGTCGGAGTCTTGCCGTAAGACGCAACTCCGATCTCCGGACACCGGGAAACGTACTGCTTCCCCTCGCGCCAGATGACCGCCGTCAGATGCAGGCACTTCGCCATATGCTTTACCTCCCTCGGTAATCCTACCGCGCCGCACTGAAAGAGCAAGCCGCAATTGTTCTTTCACGCGTCTCTCGCGGCAGGTATGCTTTCGGAGGGTGAGGGGCCGGGGGCGAGGCCTTGCCGCTCGCCGGCTATCCCGGATAGGGTAGCATATCCTCAACCAGAAACAAGGAGGACGTGCGATGGCGCTCAATCGGCGGAACTTGCTAGGTGCGGCCGCGGCGGGCGCGGCCGTTGCGGTCGTGCCGCGAGGCGTACTCGGCGGCGCAGGCCGCGTGCCGCCCAGCGAAAAGGTCCACATCGGCTACGTGGGCTGCGGCACGCAGGGACTCAGGCAGTTGATGACCGCCCTACAGAAGCCCGACGCGCGGATCGTTGCCGTCTGCGACCCGAACCGCCGCAGCGACGATTACCCCCAGTGGGGCCCCGATGAACTCAACCGCAAGGTCCGCGATTTTCTAGGCGACCCGCAGTGGGCCAAGGGCGCCCGCGGCGGCCTCTGCGGCCGCGAGGTCGGACGCACCGTCGTCACCCGCCACTACGAAAAGCAGGGCCAGGCCGCAGACTGCCCCGCCTACGCCGACTTCCGCGAGATGCTCGACCGCCAAAAAGACCTCAATGCTGTTTATATCATGACGCCCGACCACCTGCACGGCACGATCTCCGTCCGCGCCATGCGCGCGGGCAAGCACGCCGTCACGCACAAGCCCGTGGCCAACGTTCTGGCCGAGGCCCGGCTTGCCCGCGACACGGCCCGCCAGACGGGCGCGGCCACGGCCCTGTTCTGCGCGGCCGACAAGGCCACGACGCCGATGTTGTGCGAGTGGATCGCCGCCGGCGCAATCGGCCCCGTCCGCGAGGTCCACAACTGGTCCACGCGCCCCTTCTGGCCGCAGGGCATGACCCGGCCGCCCGCCGATGCGCCGCCCGTCCCGGAGGGGCTCGACTGGGACCTCTGGCTCGGCCCCGTGCCGCACAGGCCGTATCACCCCGCGTACACGCACGCCGTGTTCCGCGGCTGGTACGACTTCGGCACGGGCGCCCTGGGCGACATGGGGCACTACAGTTTCTACCAGGTTTTCCGCATCCTGAAACTCGGATGCCCCCTGAGCGTGGAGGCCGGGCGCAGCCAGTACTGGTCCATCACGGACTTCACCTGGCACAAGGAGGTGAACCAGGTGTCATATCCGCAGGCGTCGATGATACGCTGGGAGTTCGCCGCGCGGGGCGACATGCCGCCCCTCTCGCTCACCTGGTACGACGGCGGCCTTCGCCCGCCCACGCCGCCTGAACTGGACGCCGACGGGGCCGCCCTGCCCGCCGAGGGCCTCCTGCTCGTAGGCGACGGCGGCAAAATCCTGGCCGGTTTCACGGGCGACAATCCGCGCCTCATCCCCGCCGCGCGGATGCGCGACTTCAAGCCCCCCGCCCCCGCCCTGCCGCGGCCCATCGACGAACTCGACCAGTTCCTGCGCGCGTGCAAGGGCGGCCTGCCGTCGGATGCCTGTTTCGAAAACGTCTACCCCTTCGCAGAAACCATCCTCCTCGGCGCCGTCGCCCTGCGGGTGGAAAAGAAACTCTCCTGGGACACCGCGAAAATGGCCTTCTCGAACTCGCCGGAGGCCAACGCCCTCCTCAGGCGGAAGTACCGCGAAGGATGGGAACTGTAACCGGGCCGGCCCGCCGCCCGCCCGCCCGCAGCAGGACCTGATTCAACTCCGCGAGCGGCTCGGCAACCGGCGCCCGGACGCGCTCGACCTGGCCAAGGCCAGCAAATGTTTCGATAAGTAACCGCCATCCCGGCCGCCGACGCCGCCGAGGCCGGGCAGGCGCCGGAGGCGGCACCCCCGCAAGTGGGCAGCAGCGCGCGGCGGCAATTACTTCAAAGCATACACGTCGCGAATGCCGGGCCGATAGGTTCCTTCCTGGAGGATCATCCTCAGGCCTGAGAGTTCCGCCTCGGCGGCAAACTCGATGATCATGACCTGGCCCGGCTCGAAGTTCCTGAACTCCAGCGTCGGGCCGTCATTGAGGATGACCCTTCCGACCGCCACCGCATCGCCCCCAGCGGGCGGCCGTGTGCCTTCCGTTGCGCCCACTTGCGCCGGCCGCCTCTGCACCAGTATGACGTGCCGCGCTCGAACGGGCTTGTCAAAGGTGAATGTGATCCAACCCGGAAAGGCGTAGCGCCCAAGTTGCCACGTCGTGGACGGGTCGCCGTCGATGCTGAACTCCGGCTTGTCAGCGGGACTATTGGAACTGGATGCCGATACGCCCGTGGGCCGGACAGCCTTGTCGCCCGGCTTCAGCGCAGGAGGCAACTGCGATTCCGGCACGATGCGAATCTGTGCCGCAGGCTGGACGGCCGGCTTCTTGCCCGCCTGGCCTGCCAGGGCCAAGTTGTCCATGAGGGCCTTAATCGCCTCGGCCTGCTCAAGTCGGCCGGCCTTCACCTCTGCCTTTACGGCGTTATCCAGGGCCGACCGGCAGACCTTCGTGGCGGCATCCAGGCTGCGGGCGAACGTCGCATGGCCCGCCCTTGCGCGCACCGACGCAAAATCCGCATCGCTCGATGTGACCTTTTCGCCGGCGATTCTCTGCATCTCGCCCTTGATCTGCTTGCTGGCTTCGAGGTCGCCCTTTTTCATGCATTCGTCGAGCACAATCTGAAGCACGTTCTGATATTTTTCCTTGGCCGCAACGATCGCCGCATGGTAGGCATCCATCGCCTTCCTGACGGCATCGACCTTCAGCACGTCCGCTCCGGCCGCTGCGGCCGGCGGGCTCGCGGGCGCTGCGGGGCCGGGCTCCTCGGCCAAAGCCGCAAATGTTATGCACATCAATGACACAGCCACCAACAAGAGTCGGGTAATTGTGGTCATATTCGATGAAATCATGGCGGTTCCCCTAATCGCCAGAACGCCGCTTGAGCGGTCTGCACGGCGCGTCTCCCGGCCCGCCGCGTGCAACTCACGGAAGCGCTGGTGCGCCAGTACTTTGCGCACTACATCGGCGCGCCAATCTATGGCCCGGGATTAGCGCCATGCGACGACCCCCTTGCGCCGGTCGAGCGCAAAAGAACCAAGATCGCCAACTGTCCGGCTATCTCTGACTGCACGGAGCCATCACTTCAATCCTACCGAAGATGCCACGAAGAGCAAGCGGCAATTGTGCTTCGGACGCGCTCGACGGCATGCCGCAGTCGGACGAGTCAACCGGAACCGTCGGGCGGAAGGACCTTCTCCAACTCCGCCGCCAGCGGCGGCAGGTCGTCAATCACCGTGTCCCACACCCGATCCAGATCGATATCAAAATACGCGTGGATGAGGCGGTTCCTCATGCCCACGATGTCGGCCCACGGCAGGCCGCCCGCCAGCGACCGGGTCTCGGGGGTTACCTTGCTCGCCGCCTCGCCTACGATTTCCACGCACTTCACAAGCGAAAGAACCGGCATGCGGTCGCGCCCCAGGTCGGCCCGGCTGACGGCCCCAGGCAAACGCCATCGCCTCCCTGGCCGCCTGAAGCATGTGGTGCAGCCGCACCCGGTCATCTCTCAGCATACTGCACCTCGGCTTCCGCCAGCACTTCCTCGCGGAACAGCGGGCTGAGGTCGGCGGGCGTGCGGATGTCCGCCTTGCGGCCAAGCAGGGCCGAGAGTTCCCGCTCCATCCCCGCCAGCCGAATCAGCCCCACCACGCTGCCCGGCTCGAACTCGACCAGGACGTCCACGTCGCTCTCGGGGGCGAAGCCGTCTCGCAGCACGGACCCAAACAGCGACAGCCTGCGGATGCGGTTTCGCCGGCAGAATTCGGCGATCAGGCGGCGGTCTATCAACACGCGCAAAGCCATCTCCTGCCTCCGCAATGTCCGGGCCACGCAGTTAAACGCCCGCCTGTCACAATCCTGCATCCGCCGGCCCAAAGAGCAAGCCGCAATTGCCCTTCCATTGATTCCGCGGCCGTGCTATCTTCGCCGCCGAGCACGGAACCGGGAGAACGCCCATGTCGCTTATCGACTGCCCCGAGTGCGGCGGCAGGATTTCCGACAAGGCCGTCATGTGCCCGCACTGCGGCTACTCGCCCTGCGCACGCTGGTTCGGCGGCGAGTACCGCTCCAAGGCCGAGTACCTGGGCCTGCCCATTGTTCATATCATCATGGGACCCGGATTTGACCCGCTGACCGGCCGCATACGCATCGCCAAGGGCATCATCGCCATCGGGCCGATAGCCGCGGGGGGCCTGGCCGTCGGCGCCGTCTCGGTGGGCGTCGTCAGCCTGGGCGGCGTGGCCGCGGGCGCATTCGCGCTGGGCGGACTGGCCGTCGGCGTCATCCTGGCCCTCGGCGGACTGGCCGTCGGCCTCGTGGCCGTCGGCGGCGCAGCAATCGGATACTACGCCCTCGGCGGCGGGGCCGCCGGCGTTCACGCCCTCGGCGGAAACGCATCCGACCCGCAGGCCGTGCGCTTCTTCAAGGACCTCTTCGGCCCCGACATTCACCCCGGCCGCTGACCGTGCCCGCGGCCCGCAACAGGAGACCCCGCAGTGGCGAAGCATTTCAGCCTGCCCTGGCGCCAGGTCCACCTCGATTTTCACACCGGCCCGGCCATCCCCGACGTGGGCCGCGACTTCGACCCCCGCGCGTTCGCCCGCACCATGAAGCGCGCCAGCGTCGCAAGCGTCACCGTTTTCGCCAAGTGCCATCACGGGCGCCTGTACTACAACACCCGGCGGCCGGAGAGGCATCCGGGCCTGCGGCCCGGCCTGGACCTCCTGGGCCAGCAGATACAGGCCCTCCACCGCGAGGGCATCCGCGCACCCATCTATATCTCCGTCCAGTGCGACGAGTACGCCGCAGACACGCACCCGGAATGGCTCGCACGCAAGCCCGACGGCTCAATCGTCGGCCGCACACCCGGCAACTGGTTCACACCCGGCTGGCAGATCCTCGACATGTCCAGCCCGTACCAGGACTACGCGGCCGAGCAGACGGCCGAGGTCCTCCGGCTTTTCAAGCCCGTCGACGGCATCTTCTTCGACATGTGCTGGGACCAGCCCTCGTGCAGCCGGCACGCCATCGCGGGCATGCAGCGGGCGGGCCTGAATCCGGAGAATCCGGACCACCGCGACCGCTACGCGCACCAGGTCTCGCTCGCCTACATGCAGCGGTTCTTCCGCCAGGTGAAGGCCGCCGCCCCGCACGCCACCATCTACTTCAACTCCCGCGGGCACGCCAACCTGGCCGAGGAAATCCGCTGGCAGGAGCAGGTGGAAATCGAGAGCCTCCCCACCGGCGGCTGGGGCTACCTCTTCTTTCCGCGCCACGTGCGATTCGCCAGGACGTTCCCCAAGCCGTACCTCGGCATGACCGCCCGCTTCCACAAAAGTTGGGCCGATTTCGGCGGCCTCAAGCCCTACGCCGCCCTCGAATACGAAACCAGCCAGATGATGGCCCACGGGGCACGCTGCTCCATCGGCGACCAACTTCATCCCCGCGGCCGGCTCGACAACGCCGCTTACGAACTCATCGGCCGCGCGTACGCCCGCGTGGCCGAACGCGAACCCTGGCTCCACGGCGCACGACCCGTCTGCGACACCGCCGTCCTTCAGATGCCCGCCCCGCAGCCGAAGGACGCCGCCGCCAAGGATACCCTGGAAGGCGTCACCAGGATGCTCACGCAACTGGCCTGCCAGTTCAACTTCGTCCTGCCGCAGGCCGACTGGCGCCCCTACCGCCTGCTCGTGATGCCCGACAGCGTGGCCGTGGACGCCTCACTGGCGAAACGCCTGCGGGCGTTCCTGGCTCGCGGCGGAAAGGTGCTGGCCACCGGCACGAGCGGCCTCGCGGCCGACGGCACGCGCGTCCTCCTGCCGGAACTCGGCGTGGCCGCTCGCGGAATCTCGCCCTACGCCACCACGTACATCCGCTTCGGCAAGGAAATCGCCGACTGCGTCCCGCCCGCGGACCACGTGATGTACGAGCGCGGCGTGCGGGTAGTTCCCGCCCGCGGCGCAAAAGCCCTGGCCCGCGTCGTCGAGCCGTATTTCGAGCGGGCCTGGGACCATTTCTGCTCGCACCGACACACGCCGCCCGACCGCCTCTCCACCTACGCCGCCGCCGTCCAGAAAGACGGCCTCATCTGCATCCCCTACCCCGTCTTTGCCGCACACGCCAGGCACGGCAACTATCCGTACCGGATGCTGGTGCGGAACTGCCTGCGGCGGCTGCTGCCGCAGCCGGTGCTACGCCTGGCAGCCCCCACGGGCGCAGAGGCCCAGGTCATGCGACAGCCGGGACGGACCATCGTGCACATCCTTTATTACTCGCCCGAGCGCCGCGCAGCCGACCTGGACCTGGTGGAGGACATCATCCCCATTTTCGAGGTTGGCCTGTCCGTGGCCATTCCGAAGCCGCCCAGGCAGGCGTACCTGGCCCCGCACCGGATGCCGCTGCCCTTCACCTACGCCGGCGGCCGGGCCGAGGCGGTCATTCCCCGCGTCTGCGGCCACGAAATGGTGGTGTTCGAGTAGGCCGCGGCCACGGCATCCGCCCACCGCCGATCTCCGCCACGACGCCGCTGCCCTACCTGTGGATAACTTTTTGACCGAGCCTGCGCGCCCCGAAAACGGCCTTTTTGACCCCTTCCGGAGGGGCAAAACGGCCCTGGCGCTAGCGCCAGAGGGGGTCCAGGGGCAAAATGTTAAGATGGGTAAGGCAAAATCGCGCGCTTTTTGAACGTTTTTGATCGGTTTTGACCAGAACAGGGTCCGATTTTGCGGTTTTTGACCGTTTTTGGCGGCCTGTCATATTGGCAGTTATATATACTTCTTTGTGGAAAACTTTTCCCGCGGCCGAGTTTGCTGCGGCACGGCCCGCCCTCCGTCGTGGCGGGCCGTGGCAGGTCCGGCGCAGGTCCCCACGGCCTGCCCGCCGGCCGGCAGGCTGGGCCGGACAGGCCGGCCGTGCCACGTCTTGGCGGGCCGGCCGGCCAAATCCTGGCTGCCGGAAGATGGCGAAGACGGGCAAGATGGGCAAGTCAAGCGCGGTGCGCGGAACTCGGAGTGCGGAGCCGCTGGAAACGCGAAGCGCGGTTCACGGGCGCCCTTAACCGCAAAGAGCACAAAGAACGCAAAGGGAACCGGGGGTCAGAACCGACCTGCCCGCCTGCGCCATTCAGCGTGGTTGTTTCTCGCCCAGGAGGGGCCTCGCTTTGCCGTCTCGGCGTCCTTCAGGAAACCCGGGGACGCTACCCAGGTTATTGCTTGAACGCGGCGCGTGATGCGGTAGGATGACGCCATGCCTCGCATGGCGCGAATCGTGATCCCCCACCTGCCGCACCACGTGACGCAGCGCGGCTGGCGGCG
>VGYT01000092.1 GCA_016872895.1 Planctomycetota bacterium | reverse complement strand
TTCCACGTGCCTTCGCCGGCGGCGGCCGCGTAGCGGATCATCTCCTGCCGGTCGGGCGGCGCCGCAGGAGGACGGGCGGCCGGCGATTCCGCTCCCGGCGACGGGGCGCAAACGGCCGCCCAGGCGACGCACACAAGGACCACGGCAAGCGTACGCATGGCTGACCCTCCGATGATGGTCCGGCTCCCGTGACGTCACTATACGGCCCTCTCGCGCGGGGACAAACGTTTTGTTCCGCCTCCCGCCTTGACACCGCGGCGCCCGTCGTGTGTGATACCGCCCGAAGGAGGTGCCTCATGGCGAGGATGACGAGGCGTGCGATGGTCAGGCTGGGGCTGGGCGCTGCGGCGCTCGGATGGGCGGGGGCGCACAGCGCGCGTGCGGGCGGGGCCGCGCCGGCGCCGCCCGCGCAAGGCGGGGCGCAGGCCGCAGGACCGCCGGCAACCGACGGGCCGCTCCCCCCGCCGGCCGACTTCGGCCTGCCGGTCATCGGCAAGGTGAAAGTCCGGCCGACGGCGGCCATCGCGGCGTCGCCCCTGGGCGTCGGCTGCGAGGTGCTCGACCGCAAACTGTGGGACCCGCAGAAGATATATCCATACTTAGCGAATCTTGGCGCAAAGTGGGCGCGATGCCAGACGGGCTGGGCCCGAACCGAGCAGGCCAGGGGCGAGTTCGACTTCGGCTGGCTCGACGACCTCGTTGACAACCTCCTGCGCCTCGGCGTCCAGCCGTGGTTCAACCTGGGTTACGGCAACCGGCTTTACACGCCCGCCGACGACGAATACGCCGTCGGCTGGGCGCCGGTCTTCAGCGACGAGGCCAGGGCCGGCTGGCTCCGCTACACGCAGCGCGTCGCCGAGCGCTTCGCCGGCCGCGTCAAACACTGGGAAATCTGGAACGAGCCGAACATCACCGGCTTCTGGAAGCCCGAGAAGCCCAACCCGCGCGACTACGTGGAACTGGTGCGCATCACCGCGCCGGAAATCCGCAATCGCGTGCCCGGCGCCGTCATCATCGGCTGCGCGCTGGCCGGCGTCGGCACGGATTACCTCAAGGGATGCCTCGCAGCCGGCCTGGCTGACCTGGTGGACAAGGTCTCGTATCACCCCTACCGCACGGCGCCTGAGGCGGGCTACGAAAAAGACGTCGCCGCGCTGCGGGCGGCCCTGGCCGCCACGGGCAAGAACATCGGCCTGTGGCAGGGCGAGAACGGCGCCCCGTCCGCGAAGGGCGGGGCGGGGGCGCTGGCCGCCGAGGAATGGAACGAGGCCCGCCAGGCCCGCTGGTGCCTCAGGCGGCTCCTTAACGACCTGCGCCTGGGAATCGAGTTTACCTCATACTTTCTCATCGTTGACCTTGTGGGCTACCGCGGCTCCACCAACTACAAGGGCCTTCTTCGCGGCACGAGTTACACGCCGAAGCCCGCATTCTTTGCGTACCGGCACCTGGCGAACCTTTTCGACGCCGAGACGAAACGGGCGGACCTGGCCGTGGGCGTCGAGGACGCCGAGGCCGACAAAATCATCGCGGCCGCGTTCCTGCGCAAAGGAAGGCCCATCTACGCATACTGGTATCCATCCAACCTGATGAAAGACTGGACGGTCCGCAAGGTCGCGCTGCGTGCCGCCGCGGGCGCCGGCGCGCCGCTCGAAAAACCCGTCCTCGTGGACCTCCTGAGCGGCCAGGCGTACCGCCTGGACGCCGCAAAGAGGGAAGGCGACGCCTGGGTCTTCCCCGGCCTGCCGCTGGCCGACTACCCCCTCCTGGTCACCGACGCCGCCGTCTTGGAAGCGTAGTCGTTAGCAGCGGCTGTTGCGCGGGCGGCTTGCCCGAGCGCGGGAATCGTCGGTGGCGCCCGGCCACGGCCTGCCCGCCGGGCGGCAGGCGGGGCCGGACAAGCCGGCCGCGCCACGTCTTGCGCCTCAGATCAGCCGGCGACGATCTTCTCCACGTCCAGGACGTAAATCTGCCGCATGCCCTCGTGCGCCGAGTCGATGGAGACCTTCTTTCCGTCGCGGCTCCAGCGCGGGTGCAGGTCGCAGCGGGTGGGGCCGTCGAGGGCGGGCGGGGCGAAGAAGCGCCCGATGTCCACTCGCGGCCCGCCGGGCCAGCGCCACAGAATCAGCGTGCGCTTGCGCTCCTTGTCGGGATACGTGTCGGTCAGCACCCACCGGCGGTCGGGCGGGAAGGAGCAGTGCCCGTCGGTCGTCAGGACGCCCGCGCCTATCGCCTCCGCCCTGTCGGTGCGGTCGGTGAACAGGTGGTAGGCCCGGATGGACCCGGCGGCGGCGTGGGCAAGGATGCGCTCGCGGTCCAGCCAGTCGTAGTGCGACCAGTAGCCGTCGTCGGCCAGGATGAAGGCGTCCGAGCCGTCGGGGCCGGCCGTCAGCGTCCGGGTTTCCCAGGACCTGGCCCCCGGCGGGCGCCAGCGGTGGAGGACGGCGAACCGCGAGCCGTCAGTGTTTATTTGTATATGATTGAACCAGTGCTCGGCGTCCTTCATGGAGTCCTTCGGCCGCAGCCCCGCCGCCCGGTCGAGCGAAAGGATGAGCCGCGCATCGCCCGTCGCCAGGTCAACCCGGAATATGCCGTCCTCGGCGGGCCGCTTGTCGGCAGCCCACGGGTCGCGCCCGCCCTCGTAGCCGTATCCGGGCCGGGTGCGGGCCAGGCGCGAAAAGTTCAGCGTCAGGGCATACTTCCCGTCGGGGCTGACGGCGTAGAGGGGGCGCGGCAGGCGGCGGACCTGACCGGAGCGAACGTCGCGGACGACGCTGTAAAAATCCTCCCCCTCGCGCTTGTTGTAGGTGATGAGGCGGTCCTCGGCGCCCGGCATCCAGCGGAGCATCGTGCCCTGCTGCCAGCACCAGGCGAGCGTCTCGTCGAGCGGCTGGAACCGGTTGCCCTCGGCCGTGTCGATGAGGCCCACGATGGCAGCGTCGTCGGCTCGCGGCTGGCGGTCGATGAACGGGACCTCCAGCGCAAGGTGCAGCCGGCCGGATGCGTCCCACGGGCACTTCTCGTAGTAGCCGAAGAAGTGGTGCTTCGGGCCGCCCGTGATGGGCCGGGCCTCCACGGCCTGCGCCTGGGTCTGCGCCATGGCCTTGCCGGCCATCGCCGCGGGAACCAGCGCCGCCAAGGCGCTCGTAAAGCAGAAGTCCCGCCGCGTCAGTCGGGGTTGCGTGGATTTCATTCGTTCGCCCTTTGCCTTGAGTCGGCTGCCATGCGGCCGGGCAGCATGATAGTCCGGCCGCGGCCGGGCGTCAACCCGCCCGGCCCTTGACAGGGCGACTGCGGCGCTGTAACAGTCTGTAAGCGCCGCCCGCATCCGGCGGGCCGAACAAGGCAAAGGAGACACCGTCATGCCGCCTGTCAGCCGACGAACGTTCCTCAGCCGCACGGGCAAGATGGCAGCGGGCGCGGCCGTCGCGGGGTTCGCCTACTCCGCCGCGAGGGCCGAGAGCGCCCCCGCCGCAAGCGAGCGCGTAAACGTGGCGCTCCTGGGCTGCGGCGGGCGCGGCCGATACGTCATGCGCGGCGTGGCAGAGCAGGGCGCACGCATCACCATGCTGTGCGACCTCCAACAGAACCGGATGGACGAGACGGCCAAGTTCCTCTCCGAGGTGCAGCAGGACAAGCCCGCCCTGGTCAAAGACATGCGCCGCGTCTTCGATTCCAAGGAGGTGGACGCCGTCATCGTCGCCACGCCCGACCGCTGGCACGCCCCGGCTTCCATCCGAGCCTGCCAGGCGGGCAAGGACGTTTACGTCGAGAAGCCGCACTCCTACAACATCTGGGAGAGCGGCAAGATGATCGAGGCCGCACGCAAGCACAACCGCGTCCTCCAGGTGGGCACGCAGAACCGCTCCGGCCCGTACGCGATTGCGGCCCGCGACTACGTTCGGAGCGGCAAACTGGGCAAGATATGCCTCGTCAGGGTCTTCAATATGAAGTCGGGCGGCCCGTTCCGACTGGGCGACCCCGGCAAGCAGCCCGAAGGCTTCGACTGGGACGCCTGGCTCGGCTCGGCCCCCTTGCGGCCGTACCACCAGCACATCGTGCACGGCGGCTGGCACAATTTCTGGGACTTCTGCGGCGGCGACATGGCCGACGACGGCATACACCAGGTGGACCTGGCCCTGATGGTCATGGGCGACCCGCCCCTGCCCAGGAGCGTCCGCTCCCTGGGCGGCCGCTACGCACACCGCGGCGACGACTCGGAGTGCCCCGACGTCCTGATGGTCAACTGGGACTTCGGCAATTTCGTAATGACCTTCGAGATGACCGGCTACCCGCGCTACATGGAGAAGACCAGCACCACCATCCGCCGCAACGACCTCTTCCCGTACTGGACGATGAACGCCACGCGCATAGAACTCTACGGGTCGGAACTCTTGATGACCCTGGGGCGCCACGGCGGGGGGTGGATCGTTCAGCAGTCGGGCGGCGGCATCGTCGACCAGATGTACGGCCGGCCGTGCGACGAGCCGCACTACGCCAACTTCCTGGAGTGCATCAAGACGCGGAAGAACCCCAACGCCGACATCGCCGTCGCCCGCGCCGGCAACGTACTGGTGCACATGGGCAACATCGCCCACCGCATCGGCAACGTGGCCCTCAAGTACGACCCCGAGGCGAACCGCTTCGACAACCCGGAGGCCAACAAGTTCATCAAGACGCCCTATCGCAAGGGTTACGAGATACCGGAGGAGGTCTGACCGCGGCGGGCAGGGGCCCTTCATGAGTCGCGGGGTGGCATGCTCAGCCCGTCGTCGCCCGTGCCACATCGCGCAAGAAGGGACTCAGGGGAATTGCGCGGCGGGTCTCCGCACCCGCCGCGCGCCCTGCCCTCATATCTGCGAATACGCCGTCGGCTTGAGCACGATGTTGGTGATGGTCGAGACCGTGTCGGCATACTTCCGGTCCGCCCGAAGTTTCACCCACTCGGGGTCCTTGCCGAAGCGGTCCCAGGCGGCCTTGCGCGCATCGTCGTCGGCGAAGCCCACCATGTACGTCAGGTTCGGCATCTTCGCGCCGGCCAGCGTCTGGCCGAAGAATACCCAGGTCAGGCCCGCGCGGCGGAAGATGGAGATCTCGCCTCCGCCGTTGAACATGTCTATCTTGAGGCGCGCCCGCTCGTCGCAGTGACTTTCGTAGATGCGTAACTGGAACACCCGACCGGGCTTCCGCTCGACGGGCGCTTCCAGCCTGGGCGCCTGCTCGAAGGCCAGCATCAGGCTGGTCTCGATGCGCAAGTACGTGGGCGAGGTCTTGGGCGTGTCCAGAAGCGCGGCGCCCGCCTTGCGGTACTCGGCGTCGGCCTCAAGGCGGGCAGGGGCCGCCGCGAACGACTCCGCCGTCTTGTGCGACATGACCACGTACAGGTCGGCGGTCGAGTCGTCGGCTGCGGCAAAGACGCCCACCGGCCGGATGCCGATGCGGTTCCACGCGGGAATCGCCGCCTCCGCCAGGAACTTGTCGAGCCGCCCCCGCATCTCGCCCGCCTCCGCCCGGTACAGGCGCAGTTCCAGGAGTTCCCTTGCCCCCGCGGCGGCCTCGCCGCCGCCGGCCGTCCCGGCCATGGCCGCCAGCGCGGCCGAGCCGGCAAGGCACGTGCCGCCCAACAGGTCGCGTCTGCGCATGAACTTCTCCTTTCGCTTGGCGGGGGCCCTGCCGCGAGCCGTCGCCCTGGCGGCTATGGCGCGCCGGCGACCGGGGCGTCCGCCCGCCCGGTTCCTTGGCCGAGCATACCGCACGAGCCCTGCCGAACGCCAGCGAAAACGTTGCCGCACCGTAAGCCCTCAGTTACGTGCGCCCTCACTGGCCCCCGCCGTCAGGCGGGGGGCGAGCCGGCGCTGGGCGTTCGGGGGCGTGGCGAACCCCCTGCTTACGGAGGGGGCTAGTCACGGCGACTCGGCGCCCGTAACTGAGCCCTTGCGCCGCACCCGTTGCACCAGGCGCCGCAATCGCTTGGCTTTGCCCGTCCGGCGCGATATACTTCGCTGCGGCAGCGCAATCGCCGCCAAGTCGGAAGGAGGTAAGCCGATGGCCGGGCCCGTTCACGTCAACCGCCGCGACTTCCTGGCCGGAGCGCTCGCCGCCACGGGCGCGCTCGGCGCAGCCGCGAGCACCGCCGCCGCGCCCCCGCCGGCGCCCCCCAGCGCCGCACCCGCAGGTGCTCCCGGCGCTGCCCCCGCGTCTGCTGGGGCGCCGGCCGCGCCGCCCGCCGCCTCCGCCCAGGGCCCGGCCCTTCCGTGCGGAACAATCGGCAAGGCCGGAATCAGCCGCCTTCTTCTGGGCGGCAACCTCGTCTCCGGCTTCATGCACTCGCGGGACCTTAAGTACGTCAACCGCCTCTTCCGCGCATACGTGACCGACGAGAAGATGATGGAGACGCTCAAACTGGCGGAGCAGCACGGCATAAACACGGTGTTTGAGACGGGGGCCACATATATCCATAAATACAACCGCGAGTGCGGCGGGCACATGCAGTTCATCCCGCACATCAAGGTTGACGAGAAACAGACGCAGGGCGAACTGGTTGACCACATCCAGCGCCAGGTGGACCTGGGGGCCGCCGCCCTGTACGTCTGGGGCGTGGCCGGCGACACCCTGGTCCGCGCCGGCCGCGTTGACCTCGTCAAGACCGCCGTCGAACTCGCGAAGGCCCACGACCTGCCAATAGGAGTTGGCGGCCACTCGCTCCTGGTCCCGATGGCGTGCGAAAAGCACCAGGTGCCCTGCGACTTCTACGTCAAGACCCTCCACGCCGACGACTACGCCTCGGCCACGCCCGGGGAACTGCGCAAGGAGTTCATATGGCTCGAAGGCGGCAAAGGGTGGTATGACAATATGTGGTGCATCAACCCGGCGGAGACCGTCGAGTTCATGAAGACCGTCGCGAAGCCCTGGATCGCCTTCAAGGTCCTCGCCGCCGGCGCTATTCAGCCGCGCGAGGGGTTCAAGTACGCCTTCGAGGGCGGGGCCGACTTCATCGCCGTCGGAATGTTCGATTTCCAGGTGGAAGAGGATTGCCGGATCGCCCGCGAGGCCGTCCTTGCGGCCCGCAACCGCCCGCGCCCCTGGCGGGCCTGACCCGCCGCGATTCGCCGGTGCAGGCGCTCCGAATCCGGGTTTCAACATGAGAGACGGTAGAGGGGTCCATGCAGGATACAGGAGGCCCAGGACCATGAACCGGCGCGAGTTCCTCAAGTGGACGGGTTCCGCCGCCGCGGCGGCAATCGCGGCAAGCCCTCTTCGGGCCGCCCAGCGGGAGAAGAAACCCAACATCATTCTCTTCCTCTCCGACGACCACGGCCTCGACGGCGTCGGCTGCTACGGCTCCGACCGCTTCAAGGGCCGCACGCCCAACCTCGACCGCCTGGCCGAGACCGGCATACGATTCGAGCGCTGCTACTCCACGCCGCTGTGCGGACCCACGCGATGCCAACTCATGACCGGCCGCTACCCCTTCCGCACGGGCGGCCTGACGAACGGCTCGGCCGGCCAGCCCGCGCCGCAGGACGAGGTCTCCATCGCAAAGACCCTCAAGAAGGCCGGCTACGCCACCGGCCACTGCGGCAAGTGGCGGCAGATGGGCGCATCACCCGGCGACTGGGGCTTCGACGAGTACATCACCGACCCCACCGCCGGCGGCTGGTTCTGGCAGAAAAGTTACACCAAGAACGGCGAACTCGTTCAGACCGACAAGGAGATATATTACCCCGACGTAACGCACGAGTTCGCCCTCGACTTCATCCGCCGCCACCGCGAGAGGCCGTTCTTCTTCTACTACTCCAGCCACCTCGTCCACGGGCCCATCCTCCGCACGCCCGACACCAAGGCCGGCGCCGCCGACCAGGCCGCGCTCTACGACGACAACATCGCCTATCTCGATAAGCAGGTCGGCAACCTTGTGGCCGAACTCGACCGCCTGAACCTGCGCGAGTCAACGCTCATCCTCTTCACCGGCGACAACGGCACGGCCGGGCGGTCCGGCACTATCGGCGGCCGGCAGATCAACGGCGCAAAAGGCTCCATGTGGGAAGGCGGCAGCCGCGTCCCCACCATCGCCAACTGGAAGGGAACCGCCCCCGAAGGCAGGGTCCTGAAGGACCTCGTGAACCAGACCGACTTTTACGCCACGTTCGCCGAACTCGCCGGGGCGACCCTGCCGGAGGGCGTCACGCTCGACAGCCGCAGTTTCGCCCCGCGGCTGCGCGGCCAGGCGGGCGACCCGCGCGAGTGGATATTCGTCCAACTCGGCGCAAACTGGTACGTCCGCGACGACGGCTGGAAACTGAACCAGGCGGGCGAACTCTTCGACATGAAAGATTCTCCATTCGTCGAGCAGCCCGTGCCCGCCGACGCCCAGGACGCCGCTGCCGCCGCCGCACGCAAACGCCTCCAGGCCGTCCTCGACCAACTCAACCCCGCCGCCGGAAAGACCGAACCGCCGGGCGCCGCCAAAGCGGCAAGGAAGGCCAAGAAAGCCAAGCAATAACTCCCCCGCGCCGCCGGTTGCCTGCAATAAAGTCCTGCCCCGGCGGGTTTATTCTTGCGAGGCGCTGCATGAATGCCGCGGGGCAGGGGGGAGATTGCAGCCGGCTTAAGTCCACGCGACAAGGCGCGCTCCGGGGACGAGCGCTGCCTTTGCATTCAAGGCAGGAAAGGGAGGAAACCATGAAACTACTTGCGATCGGCTCGGCCATCGTGCTCGCAATGGCATTCGGGTACCCGCAGGCCGCGGCCCCGGCAGCGGTCGCCCCAGCCGGCAAGGCCGACCCCGGCGCCGCCGCAGCGGACGAGCGCCAGAAACTCGTCGATGCCGGCGCCCTGTTCATGCTCGGCAAGTTCGACGAGGCCCTTGAGGCCGCCAAGGCGCTCCTGCGCACCACAAAAGACGACGCCACCAAGACCGGCGCGGCGCGAATCGTCGCCGAGTCGCTCCGCAAGAAGTGCGAGTGGAAACCGGCCGCAGGCGCCTATCTTAAGTTGAAGGACTACTATCCGAAGGCCTCCGACGACTACATCAAGTACGAGGCCGTCGCCGAGGTCCTCCTGGCGTCTCCCGCCGGCGTCTATCCGCCGCTTGAGGCCGCCAACGCCAAGGCCGCCGCCGTCGCCCCGGCCGACCCGCCCGCCGCGGGGGCGACCCCCGACAAACCCGCCGCCGTGAACCTGGCCGACGACGGGTACCTGGAGCGGGCGCTTGCCTTCCTGGCCGGCGTCCGCGTCGAGAAACTCAAGGGCCGCGCCGCGTCAATCAAAAGGGCCCGCACCCCGCAGGAAGCCCAGGCGGCCTTCGCGGCAGTGGTCGAGGAGATGCGCCAGGCCCACGTACTTTCAAGCGCCGCGTCGGGCGAGGCCGGCCAGGCCGCCGCCAAGGCCACAGGCGAACGCCTTGCTGAACTCGGCAGGAACGTCACAACCACGCTTGCCGCCAAACTGGCCGACTTCCAGACATCCATCCGCAACCGCTCGCTGACCCTCACGCAGCGCAAGGAAATGGGCAGTTACGAGACCCTCTGCAAGGACCTTGTCAAGACGGAGGGAGAGTTCCAGACCGCGATGAGCACGGCGACCAGCCTGGGCGCCTCCGAGACCGGCGGACTCAGGGACGACAGCGCCCAGCGCCAGGCCGAGTACCAGAAACTCGCCAGGGCCTTCGTCCCGCCCCCGATGGAATCCCGCGGCTGGGGCGGCTTCGGCGGCGGGTTCGGCGGCCCAGGCGGCCCCGGCGGCGGCGGCCGCGGCTGGTAGGGCCGCCCGCCCCCCTCGCCCCGAGGGCGGGAAAAACGCCGGATTTTCTTGACAACGCCCGATTCTTAGTGTATAAACTCTTACAGCAGGCGCACAGCGTGTGCCCGGCAACAGGGGTTGGCCGGACGCACGGGCCTGCTTAATCTGGACGGGTCAGGCAAAGGGCGATCTCCGGGGGAGAAGCCTCCGGGGGTCGCTCTTTCTCTTTGCGCAAAGGAACGCGGCTGGGGGCAAGAAGACGGCCGGCCTGGGGCAGCCGCTCCGGGCAACAGCGGCGGGAATCGCCCGCCCCACGGGAGGAGTGAAAATGAGCACGTACGTCAGATGGGCCGTAGGCATGGCGATGGTCTGCGCGCTTGTATCGGGGGCGCGCGGCCAGTCGTTTTCGCTCGACGACAACGCCATGGCGCCGATATCCACGCCGCCGCCCGGCAGCGTCGCGCCGTTCGGCGTGGGGGCGGAGGGAGAATGGGTCGTGGGCGCCGGGCTTGCGCCGTCGCCCTCCCTGCCGCCGCCGTTCTCCGTTCCGGTGGTTCCCGCCTGGGACGGGACGATCTTCTCGCCCTTCCTGCCGCACGGCTTCCCGCCGCCGGCCTTCACCCCCAACGGCAACTGGATTGACGCGTTCTCCACGAACAAGGAGCCCAGCTAGGATAGAATAGCCCTGGACTTCAGCGTTGACCGGATGGGCATGGGCATTCCCGGCAGCGCGCTGAACGTTGAGGCGATGGCGAATCAGCAGCCCGGCGACATCTACCGCTCCTACAGGATGTTCACCAACCCCTCGGCATTCGTCGGCTTGCTGCCCGGCATGGGCCCCCCTGGCTACGTTGGCGTCCTGCCGTCGGCCGGCGGGCCCCCGGCGGGGAACAAACTGCTGATTGACGAATCGACCCTCGGCCTGACGGTGCTGGGCGTGCCCGGTATGCTTACGCCGCCCGGCGTCCTGGTGCCTCCGGCAGGGCCGGCGACGCACGACAACGTGGACGCCTTTGACCACATGATGGCCGTGGCGCCGGGGCCGGGCGGGCCGGGCCTGTATCCGGTGTGGTCTTACTTCTCGATTGCGCCTCTTGAGGCGGCGGACGTAAACGGCGGCGGCGGCGGGCCGGCCGGCCCCATCTCGGCCGCCGACCTCTTTGACGTGGCGGCCATGGCGCCGGCCACCATGGCAGTAGCCTACGCGCCCGCCCTTGCGATGGGCCTGGACATGATGGGCGGACTGAACTCCGACTCCATTGACGGCCTCATCGTGTGGGACGTGGGCGTTCTGGGCGGCCCGGTAAACGGCGGCCCGGGCGCCGAACCGGCCTTGGACTACGCCCTGTTCAGCCTTGCCCCCGGTTCAGCGACCCTGATGGCCCTGGGGCTGGATGCGGCGGACGTGTTCTTCACCGACTTCACCGGCAGGTTTGCCACGTTCGCCTTCGCCACGGACCTGGGCGTGGTCGGGTTGCCCGGCGGCCCGCCGTTCGGCATCAGCAACATCGACGCCCTTGAGTTGCCGGAGCCGGCCACCCTGGTGCTCATGGCGCTGGGCGCTGCCGGCCTGGCCCTGAGGCGTCGCACGAGGTAGCCGCGTACTGACCGCGTGATCGCAGAATACCAGCGGGCGGCCCATGCGGCCGCCCGTTTTCTGCGCACACGCTTGCCGGCGCTCCCTCACTTCACGCATGGCCTCGCGAGACGTCGTCCGGCGCGGCGCGGACCGGACGGGGCGCCATGCGTTCGCTTGCGAAAGCACGTCACCTCTTCTCGACCCCGGAAGACCGCGAGGGCGGGGCGGCCTGCGCCGCCGGGGCGGCCGCGTCGCGGTAATTGAACTGCACGTAGTCCAGGCGGCCGGCCGGCCCTTCGGCGTCCACCCTGATTTCATCGCCGATTTTTATCTCGACGCCGCGGATCGTATGCGACGTCCATCCGCGCCCCTCCCCGGCCGATTCCCACGCCGCCCCGCGGGCGGCGCCGCTCACGAACAGCGCGAACCTGCATCGCTGCCCCGCTTCGTCCAGGTGCCTGATTTCCACGTCGCAGCGCCCGGCCGCGGGGGCGAACGGCTCGTCGAAGAGCGTGCGGATGCGCCCCGCCGCCGCCCCGCCCGCCGGCCTGACGCCCAGGCGGTGCGAGGCGCCCCTGTCGCTCCGGTCCTCCAGCGCGTAGCCTTCCAGGTGGCGGAAGTTCTCCGCCTCGATCCGCACCCGGCTTCGCGCCGCGAGCGGCGGCGGGACCTGACGATCCGCCAGCAGCCGCCTGAGTTTCACCGGGTCGCACTCCTCGTCGCCGGTCGCCAGGAACCAAGCCATCCCGGCGTCCGACGGGTCCGGCCGCGTGGACACAAGCATACGCTCCCACAGGAACCGGACCCTGGGGTCCTGCGAGTCGCGCATCCAGAAATACGGCGCGAACTCATCCGCCGCCGCAGGCTGGCCGTAGCGCCCGAAACTCAGCAGCCGGTTCTGGTCCTGTATCTGCACCCAGCGCACGTCCTGCTCGATGACGCCGCGCTTCGTGAAAGTGAACTTGTACTTCGAGGCGAAGCCGTCGTTCCACCGGCTGTGCGAGATGCAATAGACGAACTTCCGCTTCGCCGGGTCCGACTTCTCGATTGCGCGCACCGGCACCTCCATCGGGCCGGCCACGACCAGGTAAAGCGGGTCCGCGGCCGACGACTTGTCGATCGCCCCGGCGAGGCCCGCCAGCGCCCCCTCCAGGTCCCTGCGGCAATCGAAAAATGTCGACTTGTCGAAGCCGTACCGCTCCGCCGCTCCGAGCACGCTCTCGGCGTGTTTCTTCTCCCACTCCGGGTCGGTCAGCGGCAGGATGCAGTTGTAGTCGAAGTGCACCAGCCGGTCCTTCAGGCCCGCCTCCGCGAAGATCGCCAGGGCCGCGGGCGAGGCGATCCAGTCGTCAGGGTCGTTGTGGTTCCCGTCGGCGCTCCAGGCGATCCGCCCCTGGAACCGCCCTCCCGCGTACGGCCTGCCTTCCGCGCCGCGGGAGCACCGCGCAGCCAGGAGCAGCCACGCCGCCGCCGCGCAGGTCACGAGCAGCGTCTTGTTCATGGGCGTACCTCCCTTGACCCCCGTTGCGCACAAGAGGGCGGCCTACGTCCGCGGCGCGCAGCCCAGCAGGCGGTCAAGCGTCAGACATATCACCGGTTCGCGGGCCAGCAGTTGCCGCAGGCTTGAGACGTCCGGAAGTTGCAGGGCGTGCGCAATCGCCTTGTCCATGGCGGCACGAGTCGGGTCATTGTCCATTTCGGAAAGAGGCATTACATTGCTTTGCGAAAGTTCATCATAGGCCGCAGCCAATTTTTTGAGGCGCGCCTGGCCAACACTCCTAATATCAAGGACGGGCATTGCATGGAGGGTGGGCTTCTTGAAGTCAACCCAGGCGCCCCTGGTTTCCTCCCGGTGACCGAGGAGAATGATGACTCCCAGAGTTGAGTTGAACCAAAGTGCCAGAGCCTTCTCGCACTCCCTTTTCGGCCGCAACCTCTTGGTGATCACAGTCCACCATACGTTGGACAGCACGTCCTCGCTGACAAGGACGCTGCACAGGGGCATGGTCTTCAGCCACATGCGTTCGGCCATAAGCAAACGCCCACACTTTGTCCACAGGTGCAGGGAATCCCGAAGAGGCCGGTTCTTCTTGGCCTCGCTTAGGGCTCGCAGCCATCTATTGGGAGACTGTGCCATCTTCCTGACGGCTGTTGCGTCGTGGCACCAGAACGCGGGGTAGGTGGTCTTGCTGGCCGCCAGAACGAACCCGTCGTGCATATCGCGTCTGTCGAAACCCAGTTCCGCCACGTCGGCGAGCGGGCAAAGTGGAACCTTTGACACAATCCCTTTATTCGGAAGGTACAACTTGCCGTGTGTGAGGCTACAGAGGCTGCGTGTGAGCTCCGTTTGGGCAAAAGCGCCCGGCAGGTGCCACGCCCCTCGCCGCAACTCGTCCCAGGGAATCGAAAAGGCTTCGCCGACCTTGCCCTCGCCGACCGTCAACTCCAACGCGCCGCGCTGCGCGGCCAGGTCGGGCGGCCTGGCTTCGAGAAGCGCGCGGGCAATGCTCAGGCCCTCGATCGCGTTGCGGGGCTGCTGCCAGAGGTTCACGCAGACGGTATCCTCGCCGGAGAACGAGTTGCCGCCGTCCCGCTTGTGCGCCACCACGAGCACTTCGCTGAGGCTGGTGTTCTCGGAGAAGTTCCAGTGGTCCGGCTCGTGGCTCACGATCACGTATTCCAGGTTGTACCTTGACGATATCAGTTTCCTGGTGGGTTCCCAGGACACGCCGGAGAGCAGGGCGCGCGGCAGGACCAGGCACAGCCGGCCGTCGGCCTTCAGGTGCCGGTCGGCCAGGGCCACGAAGACGGAGCCGAGGCCGGCCGTCACGCTGGCCGCCGCCTTCCCCTTTTTGATCATCGCCTTCAGTTTCGTCTGCATCTTGCCGCGCTCGCCCTCAGGAAGGTTGCCGAAAAGCAGGTTCCCCCCCACGCTGCGCGTGAACGGCGGGTTCATGGCGCAGAGGTCCAGCATGGGTATCGAGGCCCGCGTCCTGGCGGGCTTCCCCTTCCCGACGATCTGCTCGTGCTCCGGCTCGCCGAAAAGCGTGCCGTTCGCATAATCCTTGTCCAATAACTCCAGCGTGCCGAGGGCGTGTTTCGGCCCGCCCAGGGCCACGGCGTAAAGATGCGTAACGTTGATGGGGATGTCGGGAACCCGCAGGGCCAGCGTGGAGGCCGTCAGGTGAACCGCCGACGGCAGCACGTCGTACCCGTGGATGACGTTCTCGACCATGCGGTGGTGCAGGTCGTTCAACCTCGGCTGCGCCCCGCCGGCGGCGCATGCGCGGATGTGGTTGTCCGCGACGACGTCGGCGGCGGCCATCAGGAGCGTTCCCGTGCCGCACGCCAGGTCGGCAATGCGCAGCCTGCCCAGCGACTCCGGGTCGGACCAGTCCGCCGCGTACCGCTCCGGCCTCAGGGCCAGTTTCAGCAGGAGCGCGGCCGTGGGAATGGCCGTGTAGTACGCGCCCAGGTACTTCGCCTCCTGGAGCAAACGGTGGTAGATGCGTCCGGCCAGGTCGTGCCGCAGGGCCGCGCGCCAACTGACGATCTTCTGGGCCGTCTCGCGCAGGCTTTCCATGGCCTTCGCCACGTCGGCGCTCGCCGCCAGGCTCATCAGCACCTCGTGAGCGACGTGGAAAATGGGGTAGTAGTTGATGTCATCCAGGATGAACCGCCAGTGGTCCGCGAAGGCGCTCTGGATGTCCTCGTGGCCGTGGAACATATGCAGACCGTGCACCCGCCGGTCGCTGTTCGCGAGGACTTCCTGAAACACCATGGCGTTGACCAGGATGAGCGCTGCAACGCGGCTCACTGCCAGGAGCTCCGGCCGGACGGGCCCGCCAATCCGGGGCTTGGCGCGTCGGTCGGACGGCAGGCCCCCCACGCCCACCACGTCGGCCAGGCGCTCCGGGCTTGCCGGCTGCGAGTGCATCGCCAGCAGGAACCACTCGATCGACGCTTCGACCAGCGCAACCGCCCGCGTCAGCGTCTCGTCCTTCACCAGTTGGTCGTAGCATCGACCCAACGACTCCATCAACTGGTCCACCGTGGCGGGGAACCAGGGGGCCTTCTCGGACACCGGAAACAACTCAAGTTGTGGCAGCGGCGTGATGCTCACTTCCGTCAGGACGGCGAACTGCATTCTGGCGCGGGCCAGTTCGGCCTTCTGCTTCTCGTACTCCTCGCCCTTCAGCCCCGCCGGATAAAGCACCGCTACGCCGATGTGGGCGATGCCCTGCTCCACCCTTTCCTGTGCCTTCTTGTAGGCGCGGTCCCTCGCGCCGGCGACGTTGGCGAACTCGGCTTCGATCATCAGGCGAAGGCCGCGGAAGTCCACCAGCACGTCCGGCAGTTTGGGCTGCCCCGTGCGGTACTTCAGTATTTGCTCCGGCGCCGCGATCATCCCGCGCTCTTCCAGCAACTGCGCGAGAAGCACGTTGAGAACTTCCTGGCGTGAAGCCAACGCCCGCCTCCTGTGGCAGCATCACTGCGCGTCAGTATAACGAACCTCGGGCTGCGCTGCCATGTTTTCGCCGAACCCGCAAGGCCGGGCGTGCCACACGATCTTCCGGCGCATGCAGGGGGTAAAGACGCCGCGCCCTCAGTGCCGAAGGCACGATGTACAATAGCCCACGGCGTCAGCCGTGGGTAAACTGGGGCTCCAACGGAAACAGAAGGCCATTCTGC
>VGYT01000091.1 GCA_016872895.1 Planctomycetota bacterium | reverse complement strand
AACGAATGTGAAATGGCATGCTCATGGGTTGCTGCCTCCTCTTGCGGGACGCGGAACGGGGCACCCGCCCGCCGCCGCGCGCACTGTAACCCCCGCGGGACGCAGAGAGAAGAAAAATCCAGCCCTGGGCCCGCCCGCTTCTCTGCGCGGCGGGTCGGGGGACCGCTGCGCAAACCGGCGGGCCGCCGCCCGCCGAAGCGGGCGACGGCCGCGCATGCGGAAGACCCGCCGCGCAAATCCGCGGGGCGCACCGACGGCGCGTGCTCGCCTACTTCGCGGGCGGGGCAGGCGCGGCCTCGGCAGGCTTTTTCTCTTCGGCGGGCTTTTTCTCCGCCGGCTTGGCTTCCATGGCGGTCTTCTGCTCGGCCGTCAGGAGCGCCTCGATGTCTTTCTGGAGTTTGGCCTGGATTTCGCCCTTCGCCTTGGCGACGGCCTTCTCGTCGCCCTTGACGGCGGCGATTTCCTTCGCTGCGGCCACGGCCAGTTCACGCACCTTCTTCTGCTGGTCCTCCGTCAGGTTGGCCTTGCGGAACCTGGCCATCATCGAGCGGTACAGGACGAAGCCGTCCCACTGCTGCTTCTGTTCGGGCGAGAGGAGGGCGTAGATGGGGGCCATGCCGTCGGCCTGAATCTTGTTGCGCGCTTCGGTCAGGGCCTTCTGCTCATCGCCGGCCTTCTTCGTGGCCTCCTTGTCCTTGGCTTCCCGGGCCTTCTTGACGGCCTCCTGGGCGGCCTTGAGTTTCTCGCCGTTCTCCTTGTCCCACGCGGCCAGGGCGTCGTCCTTCGCCTTGACCTTGGCCGCCACGTCCGCCACCTGCTGCTCCGACAGTTTCAGTTCGGAGGCCATGATGGCGTACTCGCCCTTCAGGGGCGATTTGGCCTTGCCCTCTGCGGCCAGGGCGCCCGGCACGAGCACCACGCCCGCCAGCGCCAGGCTGAAAAGCGTCCACGCTGCCTTCTTCATCGTTCAATCTCCGCGCGCGGCCAAGTGTGTCGGGAAGGGCCCTTGTCCCGGGGCCGGACGGTGCAAGAGCCGTCGCGCCCCCGCCGCGGCCCGCTCGGACCGCCCGGGCGGCGCGCAAACCAGTATATAAACCCCGGATTATAAGCCAAGGGCTTGCCCTTATTCAATCGAAAACCGTTTTGTGCTGGACGCCGCCGCGCCAGGGCCTTAAAACCGTGCGCGCCGCGCCGGGCGCCGAAGGGCCTCAACTTCGGCGCGCTTCAGCCGAGAATAACAGGATACGCCCGGCAGTGTCCGGCAAGGAGCGCCCGCATGGCTGGCAACCGTCCCCTTCGCATCGGCGTCCTGACGGGCGGCGGCGACTGCCCCGGCCTGAACGCCGTCATCCGTGCCGTCGCCAAGACCCTCATGCACGAGAACCTGGCCGAGGTCGTCGGGTTCCTCGACGGCTACGACGGCCTCGTCACCGATCGCAGCGTGCCCCTCGACTGGGCCGCCGTCTCCAACATCCTGACGCTCGGCGGCACCATCCTGGGCACCTCGAACACGGCCGACCCGTTCCGCTGGGCCGAGAAACGGGACGGCCAGACGGTCATCACCGACCGCAGCCGCGACGCACTTCAGACGTTCCAGAAGCACCGCCTGGACGGCCTCGTGGTCATCGGCGGCGACGGCTCGATGGCCATCGCAGGCCGGTTGGAGGCCGTAGGCGTTCCGGTCGTCGGCGTCCCGAAGACGATCGACAACGACGTGCCGGGCACCGAGATGACGTTCGGGTTCCAGAGCGCCGTGAACGTGGCCACCGACGCCCTGGACCGCCTGCACACGACCGCCAGCGCCCATCACCGCGTCATGATCGCCGAGGTCATGGGCCGCTACGCAGGGTGGCTGGCCCTTCATTCCGGCATTGCGGGCGGGGCCGACGTCATACTGATTCCCGAGATACCCTTCCGCTGGGAACCCGTCTTCGAGGTCTTCCAGAAGCGGGCCCGCCACGGCAAGAGATTCAGCATCATCTGCGTGGCGGAGGGCGCCCGGCCTGCCGGCGGCGAGATGGTCATCCAGCGCACCGTCGAGGGCAGCCCCGACCCCGTGCGCCTGGGCGGCATCGGGCGGCTGGTGGCCGGCAGCGTTGAGCAGCAGACCGGCATGGAGGCCCGCGCCACCAGCCTCGGCTACGTCCAGCGCGGCGGGACGCCGTGCCCCTTCGACCGCGTCTTCGCAACCAGCCTCGGATACGTTGCCGCACGCCTCGTGGCCGACCGGCGCTGGGGCCGCATGGCTTCCTGGCAGCAGGGACGACTGACGGACGTGGCCGTCAAGGACGTGGCGGGCGGCTGCCGCAAAGTCCCCCTCGACGACCCCCTTCTGTCCATCGCCCGCGCCGTGGGCACGAGTTTCGGCGAATAGCGCGCCGGAGATTACGGCGTCCGGGCGGGCGCCGCCGGCGCGGCGTCTTCCAGGCGCGTGCGGAAGTAGAAATCGGCCGCCGCCGCTTCACCGTCGCCGATGACCCGCACGTGCCAGCGGTACCAGGTGTGGGCCTCCAGTTGCGTCAAGTCGCGCACGTCGCCCGTGAGGACCGCCTGGGCGGGGGGGCTGAACAGGTCCAGTTCCGTCGGGCTCGTCTCGGCCAGGCCGCTCGCAAGGGCGACCACTTTCTCCTGGCCGGCCTCCTGGCGCGGGTCAGGCATCTGGCCGACCTGGACCAGCCGGACCGACACCATCTGCGGCGACTGGATCGCGGTCGGCAGCCGCCACCGCAGGACGGGCCGGCGGGTGACGTCCTGTGCCCAGGGCGCCGGCTCGACGGCCTGGAGCGCGCGGGGGGCGCTCGCCGCCGTCTCGGGCGGCGGGCTGGACGGCTCCTCCGACCGGCAGCCCGCCGCCGCGGCGGCCAGAATTGCGATGAGCATTACACGTGCCATCGAGGTCCTCGTTTCTCTGTGCGTATTATCGGCCGATACAGCGTGTCGCGCTCAACCGGCTCGCACCCGGCGGCGCGGATGAGGTGCTCAAGGTCCCCCGCCGTCAGACCCTGCGGCGTCGAGGCCCCGGCGGCGTGCGTAATCTCCTCGCGCACCACCGTTCCGTCGAGGTCGTCGGCGCCGAACCTGAGGGCCACCTGCGCCAGGTCCGGCGTCAGCATGATCCAGAACGACTTGATGTGCGGCACGTTGTCCAGGATGAGCCGCGCTACGGCCATGGTGCGCAGGTCTTCGCACGCCGTCGGGCCGGGCAGGTCCGCCAGGCCCGTTCCGTGCGGATGGAATGGCAGCGGGATGAACGCCGCGAGGCCCCCCGTTTCGTCCTGGAGCGCCCTCAGCGCCAGCATGTGGTCAACGCGGTGGGCGCGGGTCTCGATATGGCCGTAGAGCATCGTGGCGTTTGTCGTCAGGCCCAGGCGGTGCGCCTCGCGGTGGACGGCAAGCCACTCCTCGCCCGAGATTTTGTTGGGGCATATGCGGCGGCGGATGTCGGGGTCGAATATCTCTGCCCCGCCGCCGGGCAGGCCCGTCAGGCCCGCCGCCTTGAGGCGCGCCAGGGCCTCGCGCACCGGCATGCCCGCCTTCCGCGCCGCGTGACGGACCTCAACGGCCGTGAACGCCTGGATGCACACCTCCGGCAGCGCCTCGCGCAGCAGCCGCACCACGCGCTCGCAGTAATCAAGCGTGACCTGCGGGTGCAGGCCGCCCACGATGTGCACTTCGGTTGCCCCGGCCTCGACGTCCGGCCGCACGCGGGCGAGGATGTCCTCGGGCGCAAGCAGGTACGCTCGCCCGTCCCCCGGCCGCGACCAGAACGCGCACAGCGGGCACTCGTTCACGCAGGCGCTGGAGTAGTTGACGTGCGTGTTGACGCAGTAGTACGCCCGGCGGCCGTGGCGGCGCCGGCGGGCGCGGTCGGCCAGGGCGGCCACCGCGAGGAGGTCGGGCGAGTCGTAGAGCGCCAGGCCGTCCTCGCGCGCGAGTCGCCCGCCCGCCTCGACCTTCGCCTCGAGTTCGTGCAACGGACTTGGCAACGGTGCGCCTTACGGTGTAACGCGCAAGTCCAGCCCCACCGCTACGTCGGCGACCACCCCCGCCAGCCATATAATACTCACGAAGGCGTTCAGCGGAAAGAAGGCGACCGCAATCCAGGCGTCCGACCGCCGCCGGGCCCGCAGGTGCTCTTCGGCCAGCGTCGCGGCGATGATGACCATCGCTGCCAGGCTCGCCACGCCCGCCCGGCCGAACGTGGCTCCGGGCAGGCACATGAGCGGCACGGGCGCGAGGCAGGCGAGCGTCGCCACGTGGCAGGCGGCCGCCGCACGCATCGCGGCCGCGCGGCCGAGGCGGGCGGGCACGCTTTGCAGGCCGTCGCGCAAATCGACCGCCAGGTCCTGGAGCGAGTAAAGGATGTCGAACCCGGCCGTCCAGAACATCACGCCCGCGCCGATGAGGACGGGCATGAGCCCCAGTTCGCCCCGCAGCGCAATCCACACGCCCACCGGCGCAAGGCCCAGGCAGAGGCCCAGCCACCAGTGCGTCAGTGCCGTGAACCGCTTGGTCCAGGAATAGCCCAGCAGGACGGCCAGGAACGCTGGCGCCAGCAAGCCCGGCCAGGTGTTGCCGCGCAAGGGCAGAAACAGCCACGCCAGCGCAACGAACGCCGCGGCGCTTGCGAGAGTGAACGCCAGGGCCGCGCGCCGCGAGAGTCGCCCGGCCGGAATGGCGCGGCCGGCCGTCCGCGGGTTCCTCGCATCCAGGGCCGCGTCGGCCAGGCGGTTCATGCCCATGGCCGCCGTCCGCGCCGCCGCCATGCAGGCGACGATAAGCGCGAGCGACCATCCGTCCGGCCACGGCGGCTCGGCCAGCAGGGCCGTCCCCAGCGCAAACGGCAGCGCAAAGAGCGTGTGCTCCAGCCGGATGGTGCGGGCGAACTCAATAAGCGGATTATGCGCGGCGACTGGCATTCTTGCCCGCCCCCGGCCAGCCCACCGCCAGGCCGTGCGCGATGCCCAGCCGGTCGAGCGCCTTGGCGACCACGAAGTCCACCAGGTCGGCCACCGACCGCGGCCGGTGATAGAACCCCGGCATGGCGGGCATGACGGCGGCCCCTGCATCCGCCAGGCGGGCCATGTTCGCAAGGTCGATGCGCGTCAGGGGCATCTCGCGCGGAACGACCACCAGGGGCCGGCCTTCCTTGAGTGCCACCTGCCCGGCCCGCTGCACCAGGTTCCCCGCCAGGCCGTGCGCGAGGGCCGCCAGCGTGTTCATTGAGCAGGGGATGATGACGGCGGCCTGGGCGTCGAACGAGCCGCTCGCGGGCGGCGCCGCGAGTTGCTCGGCCGGCGTGTACGTGACGCAGGCCGCAACGTCGTGCGGCCAGAGGCTCGCAAGGTCGAGGGCGTCGCCCCTGAAGTGCGCGGCCGTCTCGTCGGCCATCACCAGCCGCCCCGCCGCCGTGACGATAAGGTGCACGCGCCGGCCCGTACGCACGGCGCACTCCACCAGGCGCACGGCGTACGCCGCGCCCGATGCCCCCGTCACGCCCACCACCAGCACCGGGCGCGCGGCTCGATGCAACGAAGCGGCGCCGCGCGCCGGGCGCGCTGCTCGCGGCGGGTCGGGAGACCCGCCGCGAAGCGGGCTCGACGCCGGCTTGGCGGCGCAGGCGGGCCTACGGCCGCCCGATCTGCGGCGTGCGGCGCTGCGCCTGGACATATACGAGTTCCTTCTCCACGGTATTGCCGAGTGCGGCCACGTAGGGATCGATCTGGCTCAGTGCGCCGCGCCGTGCAAGTTCCGCCTGCGCCTCGGAGAGCAGCCGCTGGGCCTCGCGCAGGGCCGCAGGGTCGAGGGCGGCCCGCCCGATGAGGCTCCTGGCCGCCGCCACGCGGGCCAGCAGCGCACCGTCGGTTCCGCGGTGCGCCGTAATGACCGTTGTCAGGCGCTCGATGCGCCGCATGTCCTTGGGGTCGTCCGGCTCGGCCATCGCCAGGTCGTAGGCCACGTTGTCGGCCAGCGGACCGCCCGGGTCGGCATCGAGCGCCGCCTGGAGCCGCGCGCGGTACAGGTTCGTCCCTGCCAGGCCGTGGGCCACGAAGTACAGGGCCATCGCGCGGCTGTTGTCCTGTGTGCCCTTGCGGTTTTCGAGGATGGCGGCCAGGTGGAGGAACGTTTCTGTGCGCACCGCGCGGAGGTGCTCGGCGTCGCGGCGGGCCTTGAGGCTGCGGCCGACGGAGAACAGGTCCAGAAGCGTAAACTGGGCCAGGGGATCCTCGGCCGGCACGGGAGAGACGGCCGTCTGCGCGACGGCCCGGCGGTACGCCTCCTCCGCCTGGACGAAGAGGCCCTGCCTGGCCGCCGCGTCGCCCAGCCGCAGCCGCGCATCAGCCGCCCACACGCTCTCCGGATGGCGAGCGAGGAGTTCCTGCCAGATTTCCTCTGAGCGGCGCGGCGGCGTGCCCGGCCGCACGCCGTTTTCCATCTGCTCTACGTCCAGGGCCAGACGTGCGCGGACCTCCGCCGCGTGCGGGCTGCCGGGATGCCGCGCAAGGAACGCCTGGAGTCGGTCCATGCGAGGCAGGGGCGGACCGGGGGCGGCGGCGGGCGGCGGGTCGGGGTTCCGCAGCAGGCCGTAGCGCACCTCGTCCATGCCCACGAACACGGGCACCGCCAGCACGGGCGCCATGACCAGGACCGTCACGAGCGCCGCGGGCCAGCGGACGTGCCAGCGGTCGGCCCGGCCGACGGCCACCACCAGCGCCGCAGCCGCGGCCGCCCAGGCGGCCGCAGTCAGCGGCGGCACGTAGGCCAGCGACCGCAGCGCGGGCGCGAGCGCCTGCGCCGCGTCCGGGCCGGCCGCAGTCGGCGCCGCCGCCTCGGCCCGGCCGAGCCCCGGCATCGCCACTGCCGCCAGCCAGTACAGGACCGAGGGCAGCAGGCCCACCAGGGCGCTTGCCAGTTTGCTCGTCAGGCGCAGCGTCCAGCCGCCGGCGATCCACACGCCCATCGCGGCCGCGGCCGCCAGGCCCGCGTCGGGTCCCACCAGCGCGATGACGATCGCCATCAGCCATCCGCCGCGCTTACCGTACATCATGCCCGTCAGGATGGGCGAGGCGGCCAGCATCGCCAGCCACCCCCCGATGGCGAAGCCGTACAGGGGGCACTCGACCAGCGACACCGGCCACATGGCCCAGAAGCCCAGCCCCGCCGCCGGACGGACGAACGGGTCGCCCGACGCCGTCAGCAGGCTGCGCAGCGTCCAGGCCGCGCCGCCCGTCACCAGGAGCACCAGCCCGAGGTACACGTTTGCCTCGGGCAGGTACGCCCGGCCGCAGCGGTTGCAGGTCTCGTCGCCGACGTCGGTCTCGTAGAAGAAGCAGCGGGCGCAGTGCATGTTGTTCGCGGTTCCACGGGGCCGGGCTTCAGACCCACGTACACGGCTGCGACGCCGCCGCGAAGTCCGACCGCGCGTACATGTGCAAACCCGGCTCGCCGCATCGCCTCGGCCGTCGCCTCGGGGGGGCCGAACGCTTCTATCGAGGCCGCCAGATACGCATAGCCGCCGTGCCCGCCCCCGGAAATCCAGTCTCCCAGCCTAGGAAGTATCCGGCGAAAGTAAAGATGAAAGGCCCGCGCCCAGGCGCCGCGGCCTCGCGGCCGGTGGAACTCCAGGATGGCGGCCGCCCCGCCGGGCCGCAGCACGCGCATCATCTCTGCCAGCCCCGCCGCGGGGTCCGCCAGGTTCCGCAGCCCGAAGCCGCAGGCCACGGCGTCGGCCGACCCGTCCGCCAGGGGCAGGGCCAGGGCGTCGGCCTCCAGGCACGCGGCGCGGGGCGCCAGGTGCGCCCGGGCTAACTTGCTGGCCGCGCGCTGGAGCATCGGCCGGCTGAAATCGACAGCCACCAGGTGCGCCTCCGGCGTCCGCGCAAGCACCGCCATCGCGAGGTCGCCCGTGCCGCAGCAGAGGTCGAGCACCAGCGGCGCGACGCCGCGCGCGCTTGGCCGCGGCCGCATACGGCCGCGGCCGTCGCCGCGTGCGGCGACGGCTAAGCGGTCGATGGGCACGCCGCCCTCAAGCGCCTCGGCCAGCGCCGCAGCCGCACGCGCGCGCCACCGGCGGTCAAGCCCGGCCGACAGCAGGTGGTTCAGGAGGTCGTACCGCCGCGCGACCGCGCCGAACATCTCGCGCACGCGGCGCGCGCGGTCGGCCGAGTTGTGGGCGTCGCTTGAGGGCATGGCCTGTCATCGCGTCGGGCACTGCGAAACCGCAAGGAGAATGTTGAATATTCAATATTGAATATTTCACATTCAATATTCTCCAAGCCATTAAGGCGGCGGCCTCTCGTTACGGGCCGAAGCCGTATTCCTTCCACCGCCGCGCGACGCGGGCGGACACCTCCGGGTCGGGCACGATGGGGTCGGGCCACCGCGCCCCGGCCGTCTCTTCGGGGAACTTGCGGGTGGCGTCGATGCCCAGTTTGCCGGGCGGCCCGTCGGGGGGCGCGGCGTGGTCCAGGACGTCGGCGGGGCCGGTCGCCAGGACGGTGTCGCGCCGCGGGTCGCTCTCGGCCCCCATCCGCCAGAACACCTCGTCGGCGTCGTGGACGTTCACGTTCTCGTCAACCACAACGAGATATTTTGTGTACTTCATCTGCCCGAGGCCCCACAAGGCGTGCATCACCTTGTGGGCGTCGAACGGCTGCCGCTTGCAGATAGAGACGAACGCCCAGTTGTGGAACACCCCGAACAGCGGCAGCGACAAGTCGGCCACCTCCGGCACCACTGCCCGGATGGCCGGCAGAAACAGCCGCTCCGTGGCCTTCGCCAGGTAGCAGTCCTCCTTCGGGGGCCGGCCGACCACCGTGGTCGGGTAAATCGCGTCGCGACGGTGCGTGACGGCCGTCACGCGCAGCACCGGGTACGGGTCCGGACCGGAGTAGTAGCCCGTGTGGTCGCCGAAGGGGCCTTCCAGGGCGCGCTCTTCGGGGTCCACCGTGCCCTCGACGACAATCTCTGCGTCGGCGGGCACTTCCAGCGGCACGGTTGCGCAGCGGACGGTGCGGACGGGCTCGCCCCGCAGGATGCCCGCCAGCACAAGTTCGTTCATGCCGTAGGGCAGCGGGGCCGTGGCGGCGTACGTCAGGACCGGGTCGCCGCCGAGGGCGACAGCCACGGGCATCTCTATCTTGCGTGCGGCCCACGCGGCGTAGTTGCGCGCCCCGTCGTGGTCGCGGTGCCAGTGCACTGCGCACTGGCGCGGGCCGAATACCTGGAGGCGGTACATGCCCACGTTGCGGTTCCGGCCCTCCGGGTCGGTCGTATAGACCTGGCCGAGGGTGATGTACGGCCCGCCGTCGCCGGGCCAGCAGGTGATGACGGGCAGTCGCCCCAGGTCGGCGTCGGCGGTGCGGACGACCTCCTGGCAAGGCCCGGAGCGCACGGTCCTGGGCGCTGCCGCCGCCAGGCCGAGCAGCCTGGTGAGCGGCGATTTGAGTTTCTCGATCAAGCCCGCGTCGGCCGCGGGGGGGCGGACGAGGTCGGCCAGTCGCGCGGCAATCTCGTCGAGGTCCTCGCCGCCCAGCGCCCACGCTATCCGCTGCATCGAGGCGAAGGCGCCCACCAGCACCGGCATCGCCTGGCCGGCGACGTTCTCGAAGAGGGCCGCCGGGCCGCCCTCGGCCACCAGGCGCGACGCTATCGCCGCGATTTCCAGGCGGGGGCTGACCTCTGCCCGCACGCGGCGAAGTTGGCCCGCCGACTCCAGCCGGGCGATGAACGCCCTCAAGTCGCCTGTGCTCATGTGCCTATCTCGGCCCGCCGTCGGCGGGCTACGCCAGGACCGCCTCGATGTTCATCAGCCGGCAGAAGTCCACCAGGTGCTGCTTGTAATTGCCATAAAAGAAAATCTGGTGGAAGCCCGGATTCACCAGGACGTCGCCTGCGCCGTCGAACTTGACCATGACGGCCACCACGCAGCCGCCCGACGGGGGCACGGAAACGTTCTCCAGCACACGGCCCGCCTGGATAATCATGCGCACCTTGCCCGCCTTCGCATCGGCCTCCACGTCGACGCTCGTGACGGGCTGCCCTTCGCGCCAGATCGTCTGGACGGTGGCGTCGCGCTCGGCGTGGTGGTGGCGGATGAGGTACGGCTCGGGAGGCTTGCCGAAGCCGCTGAGGCGGGTCGGGCACGAGCAGTGCGACCCGATGATCGCCTGCCGCGAGGTCTCGGCCACGGGGTCCTGCTGGAACCCCGGCCGGTCGAAGAGGTACTGGACGGCCACGTGCGAGGCGGCGGCCCCCAGGTCGGCCTCGCAGGCGGCGGGGACGCCCTCGTCGTTCATCCGCGACCACGCCAGGCACGGAAGCGCCAACTTGGTCGGGCCAAGTGCGCCCAGGCAGTCCATGGTTATGCCGTCGGCCTCTTCCTGCTCCATTATCTGGCGGGCCACAATGTAGGAGCGGGCGCCGTTGATGACGTCCTGGCGTGCGGCGCCGATGACCTTGCGTGCGCCGCGCAGGTGCTCGTCGGCGATGGCCTGCATCTCGTCGGTCTCAGCCGTAGTCTTGTAGATATCGGCGAACGTGGCGGCGGGGATGGTCCGCAGGCGGATGCCCAGGACGGGGAACTCGGACTCCGCGCGCTGGTTGCCGCGGATGACCACCACCCTGGCGGCGCGCATCCTGGCCGCCGCGCCGAGCATCTTCAGGCCGTAGGCGGCCTGAGAGAAATCATCGGTCGAGTAGATGACGCCGCCGGTCTTCCGCGACGGGGCGGCCGTGTTCGTCGTAAACGACGTGCCGACGGGCGAAAAGACGATGGTGCGGATGCCCGAGTCTATGGCCTTGCCGGCAGTGGGCCAGGCGTGCTGCTGGCGGTCCAGAAGGGCCACGAACAGGCCGTCGGCCCCGGCGGCCGTGGCATCGGCCAGCCACGCGTCGGCCTCGGCGTCGCTGTAAATCGGTTCGGGGCGGAGGTCCAGTTTCAGGCCCAGCGCCGCGGCGGTTTCCGCGATCTTGACGGAGTACGTGCAGCGGGCGGCTTCGCCGTCGTAAACCGCGCCCGGCCAGCGCAGGCCGTAGGGTCCCTTGCGGCGGACGAAGGCGGCCTTGACGAGCGGGCGGACCTTGCTGCCCGGCCCGCACCTGGCGACGGGGCGGATGGCGCGTCCCGGCACCAACGGGCAGAGTTCCGCTTTGCCGCAGCCTGCCATCGCGGCCGCGCCCGCCATGCAGGCCGCGCGGCAAAGCAGGCCGCGCCGCGTGAGCGGCGCCAGGGATGCGGGGGACGGGCACTCCGATGCTCTCGTCATGGCAATCTCCTTATGTGTCTGCCGACGGCTCTGGCCGCCGTGCGTGCTTCTGGCGTCTGCGCGCCACGGCAACTGCTGCGGTCTGCGCCTGGGAAGCCGAGCGCGCAGCGCGCGTGCTTTATCCTTTCGGCTCCGGCTGCGAGGGTCGCGGCGGGGCGACGGGCGGCCGCTGAATGTGCGGCGGTTTCTCGCCCAGGCTCCTGGCCAGTTGGAACAGCAGGTTCCGCCGCACGAACACTTCGTAGGCGAACTCGTGCGGCAGGACGTAGCGGATGTCGCGCTCGGCGTACTGCGTGCCCTTGATGCGGCCGGTGTAGTACAAGAGGGGCAGTTTGCCCACGTCAAGGGTGCGGCTGAGGACCTTCGAGCCGAGGCTCACGGCGAGGTCCACGCCCAACTGGTACTCGATGCGCCCGTCGGCCTTCGTGACACCAAAAATGTAGATATCGTAAGACTTGCCCTCGAAAATCATGCGGTTGTCCACGTCGCCGTTTTCCCTGTTCTCGAAGTCGTTGCTCATGCGGTTGAAACGGTACTGCGTGAGTTTCAGCCCCGGCAGGACGGCCGTTATGTACTCCGGCGCGGCGGGGCCCTCCAGCAGGCCGTCCACCAGCACCGTCTCGCCGCGCCCCACGGCGTACGCCTTCCCGGCCAGCGGCTGCGTCATCGTCGCCCGCGTGGCGAGCGTGCCGAACGCCTGCATCCCCGGGAAGGTCGTGTCGATGAAGGGCTTCAGGTTGTCGGCCATGCGGAGGTCCCGCGCGCCGTAGGAGACGGCGGCCACGGGCGGCTGGACGCGGAAGTCCAGGGCCATCTGGCCGCTGATGGTTCCCTCGTTCAGCGTGCACTGGAATCGCGGCACGGTGAACTGCCGGGCCGCCAGCCGGCCCTCGCCGGAGAGGCCCGTAAGTTCGTACGTCGTGTTCCACTCCGGGACGGCCAGCAGGACGCGGTCCAGCGCCAGTTCGGCCGACAGTTGGGCCTCGGCCAGGAGTCGCTGGCCCCAGCGTCCGAGTTGCTCGGAGAGCGGCGGGGGCGGCGCTGCCGCAGACGCCGGTGCCGCCTTGCCGGTCGCCGGCGCGGCCCCCGCGCCCGCGCGCGCGGCCCCCGCCCCCGCGGGTGCCTGCGCGGCTACGGCGCCCGCCCACGCCGACACGTGCTCGCTGGTGTGCCGGATGAGGTCCTGCATCTCCTTCAGGTCCAGCGCCTGGCCGCGCATCAGCACCGAGCCGGTCGGGGCGCGGTCCGGCTGCTGGATGTAGGCGACCAGTGTAACGTCGGACCGGCCCACGGCGATGCGCAGGCCGTCGGTGGCCAGGCGCTGGCCGTCGTACGAGACCGGGCCGTCCAGGAGCATCTTCTTGTCCAGCCACACGATGCTGGTCTGACGGAACGAGAGGTCGCACGTCTGAAGTTCCGTGCCGAAGGCGTCGCCGGAGACCCGTATCGCGAGCGTCATGCCGCCCGTGGGCTTCAGGTTCCCCAGCCGCGCAGGAAAGAGCGACGCCAGCGCGGCGGCGTCGGGTGCGCTGGCGCCCACGCCGATGGACCACGCCGATGGCGGCGCAAGGGCGTGCAGGCTCGGATTGTCGAACAGCAGCCGCCCGGAGGCGCTCACCTGGGAGTCGGCCAGTTTCATCTCCAGCCGGTCCAGCGCCAGTTCGCCCGGCGCCTCGCCGTAGCGTGCCTCCAGGCGGAGCGCGGCGGCCGTGCCGGCGGGCTTCAGCAGGGCGTCGCCGTGCAGTATGCGGCAGGTGGTGGCGTCGATGTCGGCTGCCAGCCGGGCTCTGAGCGGCGTCCCGGCGTAGGCCAGCCGCACGTGCGTCGGGCCGTCCAGGTCAGCCCGCGCGTAGAGCGGCTCCAGGCAGGGCAGGGCGGCGCGAAACGCGGGCGTGTGGCGCCAGTCGGCAGTGACTTCCAAGTCGGCCTCCTGGATGAGTCCGAGCGCCTGGCGGGCGATGCGCAGGTCGCTTTCCGGTCCGGGGCGGGCCAGTTTCACCCGGCCGGCGGCGCTCGTGACGGAGTCGCCCAGCCGCGCCTCGACCCTCGTGAGGTTGAACTCCACGGTGTCGCCCTGCGGCGGGAAGACGTCCAGGCTGAGGTCCAGGTGCAGGGGCATGTCCCGCGGTTTGCGCAGCGCCTCGCCGAGGTCCAGGGCGGCCTGCGTCAGGTCAACCGTGCCCGCGAGGTGGCCGGCGCGGCGGAGATGGATGAAGACCAGCGACGCTTCGGCGGCGCCTTGGAGCCGGTATCCCTCCAGCCCGCGCACAAGCGCCGGCGACAGCGCCGCGGCCTGCGCCATGTCCGCGACACTGGCGCGCAGTTCCACGGAACTCTCCGGCGTGAGGCGGATGCTGAGTTCCCCCGGCGGTGCGCCGTCGCCAGGCTCGCCAGGGCGACGCCGTGGCAAGCCCGGAGGCTCCAACCACTCCACGACGAACGTCCCGCGCCCCACCGCGTGCAGCCGCGCACCTGGCAGCGTTACGTCGGCCTCCGCCAGCACATAATGATCCCGGGCGGACTGCCAGAACGCCGCCAGGCTGACGGCGGCGGGCCGGCCGGCGGGCTTGACGAAGTAATCGCCCGCCGCGATTGCCAGGCTGTCGAGGCCGGCCTGCACCTGGCCGCGCACGCGGCCTTCCGTGAGTTCCCCCGCCACTTCGAGTGCGGTGTCGCCGGCCACGGGCGCCGGCTGGCCCGCGAAGTGCCCCGGCGCGAGTATCGCCCCGGCTGCCTCCACGGACCCGAGCGCCAGCGTGCCCTGGAACCGTCCGGTCGGCGTTCTTGAGCCCTTGGCCCACTCGAACTCCGCGACGCCCGTCCACTGGAACGTGGCGGCCGCCAGCGCCGCCTTCACCTCGGTCAGGTTCACCCGCAGTGCGTCGGGGACGGCCACGGCGCGGGCGTCGAGGGTGAAGCGCGTCTGCGGCCGCTTGCAGGGACCGTCGGGCAGGGCCAGGCTTAGGCCCGACAGGTCGGCATGCACCGTAACCGCCCACGCTGGGGGCGAGTCGGCGGCGGTTTCCACGGCCGGGCGAGCCGGCCGTGCCACAGTGGCTGGGGGCGAGTCGGCGGCGGCCTCGGCCGGCTTGCACGCTGCCCGCAGCGCCAGCGGCCCGCGCACGTCGAGCGGCCCGAGCATGTCGCCCAGGGCGGGCAGGAGGGCAAGGAGCGCCTCCGTGCGGTCGGCGTCCGCGGCCACCTCGGCCCACGTCTCGGCGGGGCGGCGGCCGAGTTGGCCCTTCATCACGGCCAGCGGGAGCGGCCGGCCCGTGGCGGCATCGGTCGGCCCGGCCTCCGAAAAGACCGCCAGCCGCGAGACTTCAAGGCGCGACAGGTCAGGCGGGCACGCCGCCTCAAGTTCGACCCGCAGCGCCTGGCCGGCCTCCTTGCGGAGCGAATGCGGCAAGACGGCCACCGTGTGCGACAGGTCGGCCGACGCCGCCAGGCGAAGACCCTCCGGCCGGCTCGTGAGGCGCACCTGGGCATCCGCACCGCCGCCGAGTTGCTCCAGCCGCTCCGCCACCCGCGCGAGCGCCGCCACGTTCTGCCGCAGCGGCGCCCAGGAGATTCGCGCGCTTGCTTGGAGGTCGGCGGCGCGAGGCAATGCGGAATCGTTTCCCCCGCGGCCCGGTTCGGCGCCAGTCGCCTGGGCGAAGTCGATCGTGCCCGATGCGCGCACGTCGATCCCCGCGGCCGTGAACCGGGCCAGGCTCACCTCCAGCGGCTTCCCGGCGCCGGCCTGGCGCACCTGGAACCCGAAGACGGCCTGCGGCAGGGCCAGGAACGTTTCGTCGCCGGCGCGGGCCGGCGCCAGGTCGGCGGCCTCGACCGCGCCCTCGGCCGACCAGGCGCCGCGGCCGAAGGAGGCGGCAAGGCGCCCGCTCGTCCGGCCGGCTGCGCGGCGGACGGACGGGTCGGCCGTCACGGCGGCGGCCAGGTCGGCCCAGGCGGCGTCGGACCACTCGACCTTGACGCTGCCGGCCAGCGCCTCGCGCTTCGAGAAGTCCAGCGAGTTCAGCGTGGCGGTGACGAGCAGTCGCCCCGGCCGCTCGCCCGGCAGGTCGGCCGTCAGGTTCAGGTAGCCCTGGCCGGAGCCGGCGAGTTCGCCCAGGCTGGCATAGACGTTTGTTAACGTGATGTTTCCGCCGCCCGCGCGGTTCTCAACGTGGATGCGCCCGCCGGCCACCTGGACCGCCCGGGCGTTCATGGGCGGCAGGTCGTCGGTGTTCCAGCGGCCGCCGGGCAGGAGCACCAGCCACAGTTCCAGCCCTTCGGCCCGGACGCTGTCGAGGGGCAGATCGCCCCCGGCGGCGGCCCGCGCCAGGTCCAGCGGGCCCAGGCGCACCGCCAGGTGTGCAGCCTGGGCAAGGGGGGAGTCGCCTGCCTCGCCGCCCTGGCCGACGCGCAGTCCCCGCACCTGGAGACCGTCGGCCCACGTGAAGACGGCCGAGTTGATGGAGACGGGCCGGCCCAGGCGCTCGGCCAAGGCCGCCTCCACCTGGCGGCGGACGGCCGATTCCGGGAGCAGCCCCGGCGCGAAGACCGCCGCCGCGGCGGCCCCGATCGCCACGGCCGCGGCCGCCAGCAGGAGCCGCTTCCAGAATCGCCGCCGCTGCTTCCTGGTTTCGCCCTCGCTCACGGGCGCCAGATTAGCGAGTCGTCCCGCAAAAGTCAAAGAAGGGCCGCTGGGCGGCGGCCAGCCCTGACGAATGAGTTTTTTGTCGCACGCGGGTCCAGGTGACGGCGGGCCGTCCCGCCGATCTGGAATCCATGACCGGCCGGCCGGCCCCCGCCCCCCCAAAATCTTTTTTCTCGCACCGGCTT
>VGYT01000090.1 GCA_016872895.1 Planctomycetota bacterium | reverse complement strand
CACGTGGCGCGCGACATCACGGAGCGGCGGCGGGCGGAGGAGGAAATCCGCCGCGGCCGCGATCAACTGGAGACCCGCGTCCAGCAGCGGACGTCGGCCCTGCGGGCCGAGATCACCACGCGCCAGGGCGCCGAGTCGGCCCTGCGCGAATCCAACGAACTCCTGGAGACCATGTTCTCGGCCGTCGACGTGCTCATAGCGTACATGGACCGGGAGTTCAATTTCATCCGCGTCAACCGGGCCTACGCCGCCGCCGACGGCCGCGAGCCGGACTTCTTCCCCGGCCGCAATCATTTCGACCTGTATCCAAACGAGGAGAACCTGGCCATCTTCCGCCGCGTCGTCCGCACAGGGCGGCCCCACTTCACCTACGACAAGCCCTTTGCGTACACGGAGAATCCGGAGCGCGGCGTAACTTACTGGGACTGGAGCCTCCAGCCCGTGCGCGACGCGCGACGCCGCGTGGCGGGCGTCGTCCTGACGCTCGTGAACGTGACCGACCGGCGGCGCGCGCAGCAGCAGTTGGAGATGGAGCGCCAGCGGCTCTTCTCGGTCCTGAACATGCTTCCCGGGTTCGTCCTGCTCGTGCGGCCGGACTACTCCGTCACGTTCGTCAACGAGACGTTTCACGAGATCTTCGGCGACCCCGGCGGCCGCCGATGCTACAAGGTGCTCCGCAATCGCCGTACGCGGTGCGCCGGCTGCCGCATGCCGGGCATCCTGACCAGCGGCGTGCCGCAGCAGTGGCAGTGGGCCGACCCGAAGGGCCGCACGTTTCAGACGTGGGGGTACCCCTTCACGGAGGCCGACGGCTCGACGTCGGTCCTACAGGTGGGCCTGGACGTGACCGCGCGGAAGGAACTGGAGCGCGAGGTGCTCCGGGTCAGCAGCGACGAGCGGCACCGCATCGGCCAGGACCTGCACGACGTCCTCGGCCAGAACCTGACGGGGGTGGCGTTCCTGTCGAAGGTCCTGGCCGGGCGCCTGCGCGACCGCAGCGCCCCGGAGGCCGAGCAGGCGCTGGAGATCGCCGAACTCGTGGGGCAGTCGGTCGCCCAGACGCGGGCCATCTCGCACGGCCTGTGCCCGGTGGAACTGAAGGAAGAGGGCCTGATGCACGCCCTCCGCAGCCTGGCCGGCCGCGTCGAAGGCCTCTTCGGCATCCCATGCCTCTTTGAGTGCCACCAGCGCATCCTGATACCCGACGCCGCCGCCGCCACCAACCTGTATCATATCGTTCAGGAGGCCGTCAACAACGCCACCAAGCACGCGTGCGCCAAGCACCTGTGGATTCGCCTGGCAAGGGCCGACGGCGCCGTCCACCTGTCGGTTGAAGACGACGGCGTCGGCCTGCCCGACGAGGCCGAGCGGGCCAAGGGCATGGGCCTGCGCATCATGCAGTACCGGGCCGACCTCCTCGGGGCGTCGCTTCGCCTGGAACGCCCCGAACAGGGCGGCACACGGGTCGTCTGTTCGTTTCCCGAGAAGGGCGGGTCGAACTGATGCAAAGGAGCGGCCTCATGGCGGCCAAGCCGGCGCCGAAGCGGAGCAAGGCAAGGATACTCGTGGTCGATGACCACCCCATCGTGCGCCAGGGCCTGGTCCAGATGATCGGCAGCGAGTCCGACCTGGAAGTATGCGGCCAGGCCGAGTCGGCCGCCGAGGCCCTGCGCGCCATCGCAGCCACGGCGCCCGACGCCGCTATCGTTGACCTTTCCCTCAAGGGCTCCAGCGGCCTGGAACTGCTGAAGGACATCAAGGTCCGCCACCCGAGACTGCCGGTCCTCGTCCTTTCGGTCTTCGACGAGGCCATGTATGCCGAACGGGCCCTGCGCGCGGGCGCCCGCGGCTACATGATGAAGGAAGAGGCCGCCGAGAAAGTCCTGACAGCCGTCCGGCGCATACTGGCCGGCCAGATTTACCTGAGCGACACTATGGCCGCACGACTCCTGCACAACCTGGTGGGCGGCCGGCCCGCCGCCGGCAGCCCCGCCGAACGCCTCAGCGACCGCGAACTGGAGGTCTTCGGACTTATCGGACAAGGCTACGGCAACACCGATATCGCCCATAAACTCCACCTCAGCCCCAAGACCGTCGAGACCTACCGCGGCCACATCAAGGTGAAACTCAACCTGACCAGTTCCACCGAACTCCTTCAGCACGCCATTCAGTGGGCGCGAGAGCGTTCCCCGGCAGGCGGCGGGGCGCTCTGAGCCCCGGCGCCCGGCGGCAGGTCCTGAAATCGCCTATCCGTATGTGGCACGGCCGGCTTGTCCGGCCCTGGGAAACATCGGAGGCGCTCCTCGCGGCCGGAAAAGCCGGTTGTGCCGCACCCGCGACCGCCGGCATGCCCCTGCTTCCGCTCGCTTCTTCGCGCTTTCTTCGCGCCCCCTTTGCCCCTTCCTCAGACGGCCGTGGCAACGTTGGCGGCATAGGGGATTCCCCCGATGCCAGGTCGGGCATTTTCCAGCATGCCAAGTTGCGGCAATGCCCTGATTGCGGCGTTTCCGCGTTTCCTGTTTACTGCCCGTGTCGAACGAGGTAAGCGGCTGGACCGGGCCGGAGAGAGCGGAAGAAACCATCATGCCAGGAGGAAACAACCATGCCTGCGCGAGAAGCGGCTCATGAACTGACGGTCGAAACGGTCGCCAGGACGATCGACCATGTGGTCCTTGCGCCGGACCACACCTTCCGCGACGTCGAGCAGGCCTGCGCGGAGGCCACGGACTACGGCTTCGCCTCCGTGTGCCTTGCCCCGTACGCCGTCGGCTTTGCCGCGCGGCTGCTTCGCGGCACGGGCGTGGCCATCTGCGGGGCGGTGGGCATTCCGCTGGGCTACTCCGGCATGGCCGCCAAGTGCGACGAGGCCCGTACCTCCATCGAGGCCGGCGCGGGTGAAATCGAGATGGCCATCAACCTGGTGGCCATGAAGAGCGGCCGCTACGCCGACGTCCAGGGCGAGATTGCCGCCGTCCGCAGACTCGCCACCGGACTGGTGCTCAAGGTCACCCTGGAGTGCTGCTACCTGACCGACGCCGAGAAGGCCCGCGCGTGCAAACTGGCCATCGACGCCGGCGCGGACTTCGTCAAGACGAGCACAGGCTTCGGCCGCGCTGGGGCCACCGTGCGGGACGTGCACCTCCTCGGGCTCGTTACGGCCGGCCGCGCCGAGATCGAGGCCGCCGGCGGCATCACACGCTTCAGGCAGGTCCAGGACATGATGCGCGCCGGGGCCGCACGCATCGCCTCGCCCGACGCCGTCAAGATCATCAAGGACTTCTATCGGTGGGAGGCCGAGTAGTCCGGCGCCGCCGGATTGGGACTTCGCGCGGCGGGTCGGCAGACCCGCCGCGCGACGTTTAGCCGCGGCCGGTACGGCCGCGTGCGTGTGCATGCGGCGCGGCGGCCCCCCGCACCCGCCGCGCGAATCGCCAACGTGGGCTGTACTGCCGGGTGGGGAGAACCATGATTACGCAACTGGCTGAGAATGTCTTCTGGGCGGGCATCGTCGACTGGGCCATCCGCCGCTTCCACGGCCGCGAACTCTCGACGCATCGCGGCACGACCTACAACTCGTACCTCATCCTGGACGAGAAGAAAGTCCTCGTGGACACCGTGTGGGAACCGTTTGCCCAGGAGTGGCTCGACTCGTTCCGCCAGGTCATCGACCCCGCGAAGATCGACGTCGTCGTCGCCAACCACAGCGAACCGGACCATTCCGGCGCCCTTCCGCTGCTGATGCAAGCCTGCCCGAACGCCGCCGTCATCGTCTCAAAGCGCGGCGCGGAGAGCATCCCCGGCCACTATCACCGGAAGTGGAACCTCAAGGCCGTCGGCACGGGCGAGCGGCTGCCCATCGGCCGGCGCGAACTGGTGTTCATCGAAGCGCCCATGCTCCACTGGCCCGACAGCATGTTCACGTACCTCGCCCCCGACGGCATCCTCATGCCCAACGACGCCTTCGGCCAGCACTACGCCGCCCCGTTCCGCTTCAACGACCAGGCGGACCAGGAGGAACTGTACGAGGAGGCGCTGAAGTATTATGTCAATATTCTGACACCGTTCAGCACGCAGGTCGCAAGGAAGATTGACGAACTGCTGGCCCTGAATCTGCCCGTTACGGCCATCGCACCCAGCCACGGCGTCATCTGGCGGAAAGACCCCCTTCAGATTGTCCGGCATTACCAGGAATGGGCCGCGCAGAAGCCCCAGCGCCGCGCCGCCATCCTGTACGACACCATGTGGCAGGCCACGCGGCGCATGGCCGAGGCCGTCGGCGACGGCCTGGCCGCCGAGGGCGTCCCGTACAAGGTCGTCCACGCCGCGGTCACCGACCGCAACGACGCCCTGGTCGAGGTCTTCCGCGCGAAGGCCGTCATCGTGGGCTCGCCCACGCTCAATAACGGCCTCCTGCCGAGCATCATGCCCCTGCTGGAAGACCTGAAGGGCCTGCGCTTCAAGAACAAGGTCGGCGCCGCCTTCGGCTCCTACGGCTGGAGCGGAGAGGGCGTCAAACTCATCGAGCAGCACCTGGCGGCGTGCAGGATGCCGCCGGCGGCGCCCGGCGTCCTGGCCAAGTGGCAGCCCACGGCCGACGACCTGGAAAAGTGCCGCGCGCTCGGCCGCGCGGTTGCCGCGGCCGTCCTGAAGAATGGGTGAAGTCGCAGCCCTTCGGCAGGCCGCCTGCTCTGCGCGGGCGCGCGGTCACCGCCCGAAGAACGTCGTCACCGACCCGCCGGGCGCCGCGTACCCGATGAAGCCTTCGCGAACCTCGAATTCGCCCGCCGGCGCGTATTGCTCCTTCGGCGAGGTCCGCCACGCCATGAACCGCCGGCTCGCCGTCCCGCGAACCTCCAGCCGCAACTCCTTCGCCTTGTCCGACAGGTTCAGCACCACCACGGCGTCCGGGTTCTTCGTGCCGCGCGCGGCAAAGCCGATGAGGCCCGCCTCGGAATCGTTCGACTGCACCTCGGCCACGGCCATGCCGGGCTGACCGGCCCGCGAGACCTGCTTGTAGAAGTGGTACCCGGCCTCGACCTTGAACCGACCCGCGTCGTCCACGCGGACGGCCGTCCCCGGGTTCGGGTCGCCGCCCACCCACTTGCTCGATTGCTGAACGGCGGCCCACGGAATGAGGCCGTTGACCTTCGCCGAGTAGATGTTGCTGCGGATTTCGTTTACAAAGAAGACGTCCATCCTCCTCCACGACGTTGATGTGACCCAGGCGTGCAGTTCCGGCCGCTTCTCGCGCAGGATGTCAACGCCCGCGCTCCGCCAGTCGCCGAACCACCGCCCCGGCTGCGGGCCGAAGAACCCGTGCGAAGTGATGAGGCCCAGCCCGCGCAGCGCCTCCGCGTCGTCCGCCACCGCACGCGCGTAGCCCCACTCCGCGAAGCGGTACCAGTTCGTCGTCTCGCCCGGCGTAACGCCCACGTCGTTCATCCCGTGGGCGTCCAGCAGCCGGCGGACGAGTTTCAGGAACTCCACCACCTGCTCCGGGGGCCAGTACAGGTTGTAGTCGTGCCTGGGCGAATCGGCGGTCGACCCGTCGGCGGGCCAGCGCGTCCAGTCTTCGCCCTCGTTGTGGAGCGAGATGAACCTGACGGGCAGCCCTTCCGACTCGCGCAGGAACTTCGCCCACGCCACCATGTACTTGGCGCACTCGGCCTTCATCGCCGGGTCCAGGTCCCGCCCCCGCACGAACTTCTGCCGCGTCATCCACGCCGGCGGGCCGTACAGCGTGACGATGACCGCCAGGTCGCCGCCCCGGGCCCGCGTCCGCGCGAGGCCCTCCCTCGCGAAGAGGCGCATCCACTTCGTCGTTGATTCATGGTCATATGCCGATGTGGTGAGAACAAGCGGGCCGCGGTCGTACCCCGGCCCCGGCTCCGGCTGGTGCCAGCAGTCCAGGAACATCTTCAGCAGGCCCGGCCGCAGGCCCTCCGCCCCGAACACCAGGTCCAGCACCTTCTGCCGGTCGGCCTCCGGCAGCGTGCTCATGCCCCCGTACTCCTGCGGGTCGGCCTTGTAGTCGCGGGTCTGTGCGGCCTCCACGTAGTTCACGCCGAAGCCGTCCCACCCGCGCAGCGGGCGCGAAAAATCCACCCTCGTCCGCCGCGGAGATTCCGCCCCCGCCGATTCCGCCCCCCACGCTGCGCCCGCGAGCAGGACCGAAACTGCCGCCCAAAACACGGCCCGACGCTTCATCTTCGCACCTCATTTCTGTGTTGACCCGCCGCGCCGCCGGCGATTTCGATGGCGCAAGGCCCCATCTTCGCGCGGCGGCGCAGGAGAGCCGCCGCGCAGGAAACGCAGGGTTCTTTCCGCTCAGGGCAGCAGGCTCGGCGGCCGGCCTTCGGCGAACGCTGCGACGACCGCGGCGGCCTTCTCGCGCGTCGAAACGTCCGGGTGCTTCGGCTCCGCCGCCACGCCCCGGCGCGCAAGAAGCCGCGCCGCAAGAAGCCGCGATTCTTGCGCCTCCTTCATCGCCTCGCCCAGGATGCGCATGGCCTCCTGCGGCGAGTGGAACCCCATCCCGTTCGACGACGCCACGTAGTCCCACCTGAACTGCGCGTGCCTGATGAGCCGCCTCGCGCCCGCAAGGTCGGCGTCCGCCGAGCCGGCCTGCGCGGCGGCGGCCACGTCGAAATGCGCGGCCGCGAGGGCCTTCTCGGCCGATGCCTTCGCCCCGGCCGTCTTCGCCTGGACGACCTCGACGCGCGCCCGGATCTCCTCTTCGCTCCATCTGTGGCACACGGCGCAACTTACCGCCACGTCCAGCAGCGGGCTTTGCACGTGGTGGCTGGTGAACTTCACCGCACCCTCCGTGCGGTACGGCATGTGGCAGTCGGCGCACGCAACCCCGCGGTACGCGTGGATGCCGCTCGCGTACAACTCGTAGTCGGGGTGCTGCGCCTTGACGATTGCCGCCTTCGAGACCGCGTGCGTGTAGTCCGTAAAGTTATGCTCATCATAATACGCTATCATCTCTTCCACCGACAGGCCCTTTGCCCACGGGAACACGAGGTGCGTGCCCTCCCTGAAGTAGTACTCCGCGTGGCACTGCGCGCAGACGAGCGACCGCATCTCCTGGTGCGCGGCGTCCTCAGGGCGCCGGGCCCGCGCGGCCAGGGCGTCGCGCAGCGCAGGCCGCGTGATGCGCAGGGTCATCGTCCGCGGGTCGTGGCAGTCCTGGCAGCCGATGGGATGCGCGACCTGGGGCCGCAGGTCGTCGAACTTCGCGGCGTAGAACTCCTTTGCACCCATCGCTGCCATGAGGCGCGGCACGTCGGTGCTCTTGCACGTCCAGCAGGTTCCCACGGCGGCGGGCCCGACGCGCTTCGTGGCCGCTACGTCCTGGACCGAATAATAGTGGCCGCGCGCCTGCCGGTAGTCCTTCGAGAACGCCGAACCTCCGTACAGGACCACGAGCAGCGGATCCTCGTCCAGGTAGTCGCGCGGAAACGAGCCGCCGAACTTCGTCCGCGTCGTTGCGCCGCGCGTCCGCAGGTACGACTCGTGCTCACGCGGATAGTTCTCACCCCAGGCGGCGTTGTCGGGCTCCCACTCCGCCAGGGGCCGCACGATGAGCGCGGGCTGCTGCGCCTCCCACCGCCGCTCCATGATGGAGGCGGCCAGGAGGCCCAGGAGGACGACCACGGCGGCCACCAGCGCCAGGAGCGCCGGGCCGACCCATCGCGGCGGCCGACCCGAAGGAGTTGCGGCCGGCGTGCTCAGGCTCATGGCGGCAGTCCTTTCTTCATCCAGTCCAGGCCGGCGGGGGGGAGGCGCGGCCGCAGCGCCGCCGGAGACGACGACAGGCTCCGCGACCGGCCGTGGATGTTCATATGGCAATCCCAGCAGCGCCGCCCGCCCGCCGCCGGCCGGGTCATCGCCACCAGGTCCCCGTGGCACCGCAGGCAGTTCGCCTGGATTACCGGCTCGGCCCCGCGCGACAGGCGCAGCACCTGCGGCTCGCGCCGCAGCGTGAACACGTACGAGTGCCGCCCGCCGTCCGCCGCCTTGAACGCATACGCCGCCGCCAGGCCGGTGTGCGGCACGTGGCAATCGCTGCACGCGGCCGCGAGGCCGTGGCTGCCGCGCTCCCACGTCGCGTACGCGTCGGTCATCACGTGGCAGTTGATGCAGGCGCCGGGCGCATCGGAAAGGTACGACGTGGCGTTTGCGATCCGTGCCGCGACGATCGCCAGGCCGAGCGCCGCGCCCCCGGCCGCGAAGATCGCCGCCCGCCAGCCGCGAGAAAGCGGCTCAAGCAGCAGCCATCGCCGGATGCGCCCGCGCCGTCGTGACGCGACTTGCATGCGTGGCTCGCGGCAGGGCGGCGGCCCTCTTACCGCGCCTCGAATTCCGTGAAGTACCGCATCGACGTCTTCTTGAACTCCGCCGCGGAGAACAGCACGTCGTAGTCCGCCAGGTGCGCGTCGGCGGCCATCCGGGCCACGGTGCCGCGGACCTCGTCCTCGCTCCGCCCGTGCACCATCGCAAATAGGTTATACGGGAAGCCCTCCGGCGGCGGGCGGCGGTAGCAGTGCGTGACTTCCCTGTGCGACGCCAGGCGCCGCCCCGCCTCGTCCGCGTCGGCGCCGGCCGCGCGGAAGACCGCCATGCCGTTCGCCTTCAGCCCCAGTTCGCGGTGCCGCACGACGGCCCCGAAGCGCCGGATTACGCCGCAAGCCAGCCACTCGCGCAGTTGTTCCACCACGCGCTCCACGGGCCACCCCAGGCGCGCGGCGGCCGCGGCGAACGGCTCGCGCTCCACCGCCAGCCCGTCCTGGATGAGCCGCACGAGTTCCTTCTGCTCGTCCGTGAGCGCAGCCGCCGCGGCGGGGGCCGCGGGGCGCTGCGGCGGCGCAGGCGCCCCCGCATCCGCCCCGCCATTCTCGCATATATCAAACTGTACGCAAATCTTGTACACGGCCGCCGTCGGCAGGCTGAAAAAGTGCGGGATGCCGGTCTCCCGCCGCAGGCGCTCAAGCGCCTCCGCCTCGGCCTCGCGCGACGGCGACGTCAGCGTGAACCACAGGTTGTACGCGTGCCGCCGCTCGTAGTTGTGCGTTACGCCCGGCAGGCGGCCGACGCGCTCGGCCACCTCGCGCAGCCGCGCGGGCGGAACCCGACCCGCGACCAGCGTGGATACATAGCCCAGGCTCGCGGAGTCGAAGACGGGGCCGATGCGCCGGATAAGCCCACGCTCCACCAGGCGCACGATGCGCGCGAGCACGTCTTCCGGCCCCAGCCCCAGCCGCGCAGCCAGGTCGTCGAACGGCCTCGCGGCCGCCGGCAGCCCGCGCTGGATGGCGGTCAGGATGGTCTTGTCCGCGTTGTCCATGCGATCTTGATCGCCGCTGCGGCGGCTGTGCTACGTGGCCTCGCACCGCACGATGGCCGCCACCAGGCCGGGGATGGTGTGCTCGCCGGCCTCGACGTGCGGCTCAAGGCCCGCCTCGCGCAGCGCGGCCGACGTGGTCGGCCCGATGCTGGCCACGCGAACCCGCGAGCCGCGCACGGCCTGCGCCCCGACCGCGCCCAGCAGGTTCTTCACCGTCGAAGAACTCGTGAACGTGAGCCAGTCGATGGTTCCCCCCGCCAGCCCCTCGCGCACGGCCTCCGCGCCGCCCGCCTCGGGCGCCGTCCGGTACGCCGCCACCTCGCACACGGCGGCGCCCTGCGCCGCGAGCGCGTCGGCGAGTTCCTTCGGGGCGATGTCGGCCCGCGGCAGGAGGATGCGGACGCCCGCCAGCCGCCCGCGCGCAGCCAGGGCCTTCGCCACGGCGGCGCCGGTGAACGGGTCGGGCTGGAGGTCGGCCCGGATTCCGCGCCCCATGAGCCGCGCGGCCGTCGCGGGGCCGATGGCCGCGATCCGCCGCCCCGCCAGGGCCCGCGCGTCCAGGCCCTCGGCAGCCAGCGCGTCAAAATAGGCGTCCACGCCATTTACGCTTGTAAATACTATCCAGTCAAAACCGGCCGCGCGGCGGGCGGCGTCGCGCAGCGGGCGCGGGTCGGACGCAGGCTCGATGCGGATGGCCGGGGCCTCGACCACCTCGGCCCCGAGCGCCTCCAGGCTCGCCGCCAGGTCCGACGCCTGGGCCCGCGCCCGCGTCACCACGATCCGCCGGCCGAAGAGCGGCCGCCGCTCGTACCACGTCAGGCGGCCGCGAAGGCGGGCGACCTCGCCCACGAGGATGACCGCCGGCGGCCGCACGCCAGCCTCCGCCGCGGCCGCAGGCAGGTCCCGCAGCGCCGCCGCGACGACCTTCTGCCGCGGCGTCGTCCCCCAGTGAATGACCGCCGCCGGCGTGTCGCCCGCAGCGCCGTGCGCCTCCAGGTTCCGCGATATGACCGCCAGGTTCGCCGCGCCCATGTAGAACACCAGCGTGCCCTTCCAGCGGGCCAGCGCCCCCCAGTCGAGGGCCGAACCGGGCTTGTCGTCGGCCTCGTGCCCAGTGACCAGGCCCACGGCGCTCGCCATCTCGCGGTGCGTCACGGGGATGCCGGCGTAGGCGGCGGCCGCGATGGCGGCGGTCACGCCCGGAACGATCTCGAACTCGATTCCGGCCTCCGCCAGCGCGAGCGCCTCCTCGCCGCCGCGCCCGAAGACGAACGGGTCGCCCCCCTTGAGGCGCACCACCGTGCGGCCCGCCAGCGCCTGCTCGACGAGAAGCCGGTTGATATCTTCCTGCGGCAGCGCGTGCGCCGCCGCTCGCTTGCCAACGTATATGCGCTCGGCCGCCGACGGCGCGTAGCCCAGCACCCGCGCCGGAATCAGCGCGTCGTACACCACCACGTCGGCCAGGCCCAGCACGTCGCGGCCGCGCAGCGTCAGGAGGCCGGGGTCGCCCGGCCCGGCGCCCACAAGGTACGCCTTGCCTCGGTGCATTCGCGCCTCCCAACCCGACTGCCTTTGCGGTTATTGTATCACGGGCCGGGGCCGCCACAACGGCCCATTCTTTGTTGCTTGCAGCCGCGGCCGGCGCCGCTAGAATTGCGTGGCCGTAATCGGGCCCGCCGCGGGGTTGTCCGCCGAAGCCGCGGCGCAGGCGGAAGCGGCGGGTCATTCCCGGCTCGGCGCGACGCCGCAGAAAAGGAGAGAACATGGCAGGCGACGTTCGTATCGGCATGATCGGCATGGGCGGATTCATGCACCGCCACAGCGAGGACCTCGGCAAAATCCCCGAGGCCAGGGTCGTGGCCGTCATGGACCCCGTGGCCGGGAACCGCGCGGCCCACAAGAAGCGGCACGCACACCTGGCGGGCGCCGCCGAGTACGACGACTGGAAGGCCATGCTCAGGCGGGAGCACCTCGACGCCGTCGTCATCGCCAGCCCGCACACGGCCCACTTCGAGCAGATCATGGCGGCCCTCGACCGCGGCCTGCACGTCCTGGTCGAGAAGCCGCTCGTCTGCCGCATCGACCACGGCCGCAAGGTCGTCCGGAAGGTCCGCAAGACGGGCCTCGTCCTCTCGATCGGCTACCACCGCCACACGGCGGGCATGTACCGCTACGTGCGGCGCGAGATCGCCGCAGGACGCATCGGCAAGGTCGAGGCCGTGGCCGCATTCCAGGCCCAGGAGTGGAAGCGCGCCACGGCGGGCACGTGGCGGCAGGCGCCCGCCCTGTCGGGCGGCGGGCAACTCAACGATTCCGGCAGCCACCTGGTGGACGTCATTCTCTGGATGACCGGCCTACAGGCGGATGTTGTATCTGCACACATTCATAACTGCGGAACGCCGGTCGACATCAACTCGGCCGTCAGCGTGCGCTTCGCGGGCGGCGCCGTGGGCGCCTTCGCCGTCGCCGGCAACGCCCCCGCCTGGTGGGAAGACATCAGCATCGTGGGCGACCGCGGCGCCTTTCACATGCGCCAGGGCGCGGGCCTGACGCAGCAACTCGGTTTCCGCGACGCGCAGGCGGCCGTCAGCGCCGACGCCCTGGGCGGCGCCTCGGTCTCGCAGGACTTCATCCGCGCCATACAGGGCAGGCAGGAGCCCGCCGCGCCGGCCGAGTGCGGCCTGCGGGTGATTGAACTCACGGAGGCCGCCTGGAAAAGCGCCGCCCAGGGCGGCAGGCCCGTCAAGGTTCCGCGGACGAAGATATGACTGCCGGGCTCACCTGCCCGGCGCCCGCTTTGCAGCGGGGCGCTGTAGGACTAAGAACAGGCGTCATCTCCTTCGCCCACCAGCGGCACGAAGCGGCACGGGCAGAACTCGGTCCGCACCAGCCGGCCGCCGCGATTCGCCACCTTCACGAGCACCTGGCCTTCCGCGCCGCCGACCGGCACGAGCAGGATGCCCCCGTCGGCCAACTGGTCCAGCCACGCCTGCGGCACGTCGGCCGCGGCCGCCGCGCACAGGATGCGGTCGAACGGCGACGCCTCGGGCCAGCCCCGCCGCCCGTCCCCCGCGCGGTAATGTACATTCTTAAAACCCATCGAATCGAGGACCGCGCGGGCCTTCTCAAGCAGCGCCGGCCGGCACTCGACGGTGTAAACCTCGCCCCCCAGGCGCGCGAGCACGGCCGTCTGGTAGCCTGACCCCGTGCCGATCTCCAGGATGCGCTGCGGCCCGCGCAGGTCGAGGCTCTGCGTCATCACCGCCACCATGTACGGCTGGCTGATGGTCTGCCCCTCGCCGATGGGCAGCGGGTTGTCGTCGTAGGCGAGCGAGCCGTGCGCCTCCGGGACGAAGCGCCGCCGGTCGATGGTGCGCATGGCCTCCAGCACGCGCGCATCGAATATGCCGCGCGGCTCAAGTTGCGTGCGGACCATCCAGTCGAGTTCGTCGCGCGCGTCGGGCATAACGGTCGGCGCCCATCGGCGCCTTGAGTGCGTGCAGCGCCGCGCTTGCGCACACGTTTAGCCGCGGCCCGCTCGCGTCGCCGTACCGGCGACGGCTAAACGAAGGCAACGGCGCGCCGCCGTACCGGCGACGGCTGAACGAAGCCAACGGCGCGCCGCCGTACCGGCGACGGCTGAACCAGGGCAACGGCGCGTCGCCATATATTATTATTTGCAATCGCCTCATGCGTCAATGTTCTGCACAAGTTCCCAGTCCGGCCCGGCCGGCTCGCGCGCCTCGACGATGGTCTTTCCGCCCTTGGCGCGCACCAGGACGTTGTACTTCCGCCACTCCGGGTCGCGGCGGGGCAGGGGGGCGGTGGAGTCGGGCGAGTCGAAGTACAGGTGCGGCCCGCGGCTCTCGGTGCGCGCCCCGCAGGCCGCCAGCACCAGTTCGGCCACCTGGGCGATGCTGCGCGTCTCCGCCAGGAACTCGCGGTCCGCGGCGGCGGCCTTCCACGGCTGCCTGCGTATGGCGGCGAGTTCGGCCGAGCCGTCGCGGATGCCCTCCGCCGTGCGCTTGACGCTTGCATACATGCTCATAAGATGCTGAATCTGCGCCCGCACCTCGCGCACGTCGGCGGCCTTGCCGCGCGCGGCCGGGGCGTCCGCCCGCCGCGGCCGGGGCCTGCCGTGCGGGAAGGTGCGCGTGAAGTTGGCGAAGTCCGCGGCCGACTGCCCTGCGATCCTGCCCATGACCTGGCTGTCCATCAGGGCGTTGCCTCCGGGCCGGTTGGCCCCGTGCTGGCCGCCGGCCGCCTCGCCGCAGGCGAACAGGCCCGGCACGCTCGCGGCCGCAAGTTCGTTTATCTTTACGCCGCCCTGGAAGTGCTGGCACGCCGGGGCAAGTTCAATCCGGTCGCCCGCCTCAAGGTCTATGCCGCGCTCCTTCAGCCACCGCACGCTCGGGGCGTTGATGGCCTTCAGGCGCGCAAGGGGCGAGTCCCGTAGCGGCGGCTCAAGGAGCGCTGGCGCGCGCATCCCCTCGAACCGCGACCACAAGGCCGGGTCCATCTTCCGCAGGTCCAGCCCGCGCGGGTTCCGCGAAAAATCCATGAAGACCGTGCGGCCCTTCCGCATCTCCGAGAAGACCGCGATGTCTATCAGGTGGCTCGGCTCCTCGCGCGACACCGGCCACGAGGCCCCCTTGCGGAACAGGACTGCGTACACGTGCTCGTGCGGCGTGCCGGGCGGAAAGTAGTCGAACAGGAACTCGCGGTCGTCCTGCGTGACCAGCCTGGGCCAGCACCGCATCATGCTGCCGGAGCAGGCCAGTTTCGTCTTCGTGCTTGAAAGGCCGATCTGGATGAACTCCATGTTCACCAGTTCGGCGCCCGCCCGCCAGGCCATGGCGTAGCCGTCGCCGGTCATGCCCTCCGGGAAGACGTTGACCTCGTACGCCTGTCCCGCGCCGCCGGTGGCCAGGATGACGGCCAGGGCAGGGACGAGGCGGCCGGCCGCAGTCCGCACGCCGCCGACGCGGCCCTCGGCGTCGAGCGCCAGGTCGGCCGCCATCGTGTTTTCGAGAACCGGCAGTCTGCGCCGCAGGAACTCCCCCAGCAGCGCCGCGTGGATGTCGTTGGCCGTGTGCGGCCCGGTGTAACATGCGCGGGCATATTTAGAACCGTCTGTTATGAACTGGTCCGCCAGTCCGTCGGGCCGCCTGGCGAACGGCACGCCCAGTTTCTCCAGGTAGTGGAACGCCTCGGCCGCGCCCTTCGCGAGGGCCTTCGCCAGGCTCGCGTCGCTCACGCGCCCGCCGATGCGGTAGATGTCCTCGGCGTGGTATCGCCAGGCGTCCGGGCCGCCCGGCTCGGTGTGCGCGAGCGTGGCGTGGAAGGCCATGCGGTCGGAGCACGAGAGGGCGGTTACGCCGGCCTTGCCCAGGCGGCCCTTCTCAAGCAGAAGGACGCTCGCCCCGCGGTCTGCGGCCGCAAGCGCCGCCCTGAGCGCCGCCCCGCCGCCGCCGATGATGACCACGTCCGCGCCCGCCGTCCTTGCCATCGCGCCGAACTCCTCCTGCGCACGCGCGTTGCAGTGCGCCCGCCGGCTGACTATAATCCTTCCCTGGCCGCAGGGCAAGGGGAGGGGCCTGTCTGAGAAGCAAGGAGGCGACGCATGTGGCACGCGAGGCTGGTTCCGCCGGTCCTTGTCTTCGGCGCGGTTTTCGTCGGCGGGTGCCTTCCCGCCGACATGCCCGCCTACACGGGCGACGGAAAGACCGTCGTCTTCAAGGCGTCCGGGCCGGGCGGACCCGTATTGTGGACCTACGATGTCCAGAAGAAGGCCGCCACGGCCCATCCTTCGCCCGGCAAGGGGCCGCTCAACTACGCCCGCATGCTCGGAGACCAGGTGTGGGTGGAATGGCAGTCCGGCTGCGAGCGATTCGACCCCGCCAGGAAGGAGTTCGTCCCCGTGCCGGAAGAACTCCGGCGCACGGGTTGGCTGCGGCTTGCGATCCCCGCATCCCATGAAGGCAGGAAGTGCCTCTTCCTGCCGCCCGCGGGACGGCCCGATGACCCCAACGACAAGATTCAGTATTCCGTGTATTCGTTCCCGGAACTGAAGAAGCAGGAGGCCGTCAGCCTCAACCAGGTTATCCCGGCGGGAGGGTTCTGGTGGGTCACGCTGCGGCTGAAAAACCTGCCTGACGACAAGCGCGAGGTTGAGCAGGTTGAGGTCTTCAACGATGAGGGCAGGAAGGTTGTCTCAATCGAGCACGAGGAAGGGCGCAAGATGGCGTACACGGCCGGCAGGTTCCCGGGCTACGCACGCGTGGCCGAGGATGGCAGGATCCTCCTCCTGGCGTTCCAGGGGAGCGGATACTGCACCTTCGGCGTGTTCGATACCAGCAGCGGGAAGTTCCTGTGGGGCGCCAGGACCGCCGGAGTAACCATAAGGGGAAACCCCGTGGTCAGAAGAACCGAGGTCTGGGCGCTGGAAACGCAGGGCAGCAGCCTCGCGCTTGTCCGCTACAGGCCCGGCGGCGAGGGCGCCGGCAATGAAGGCAGGCGCGACGTCATCATGAAATACCCTGTCAACGCGAATGTGACGGCAGACCAGTTCAATCCTTCGCCCGACGGGTCGCATTTTGTCCAGGCGATTGACGGCAAGCCCTCGCGCCTTCTGTTCATCCCCGCCAGGGAGGGGGTGACGGACAAGGACGTTGTCTGCGTGGAACTGAGGGATTAGCCCCCCCGCCGGCGCCCTCCACACGAATACTCGGCGTGCCCGCCAGGGCGGGCGCCCTGCGTGCCTGTGCGCCGGTGGAATCCGCAGCAAACTCGGCCCCGGAAAAAGTTTTCCACAAAGAAGTATCTATAACTGCCAATATGGCAGGCCGCCAAAAACGATCAAAAAACGCAAAATCGGACC
>VGYT01000089.1 GCA_016872895.1 Planctomycetota bacterium | reverse complement strand
GGGCACATAGCGGCCAGGTCCGGTCATCGTGACGTTCTCCCGGAAGGACTCCACCCCTCCGGGGCATCTATCGGCCTGGACACCCGACAAACATCACTTTATCCCGGTAATGGTGCTACAGTCTCGAGAAAAGCTCGGATAACCAGCATGTCAACCCGATTGTGTATTGCCGGCCGCTGTCGCGTCCGTCAATACCCAACGGGTTACATGCAACGTTAGCCGTCACGGAAAGCACGGAGGTCATGATGGAGTCCAACGCGGGCGCCTTACTGAATCCGTGGCTTAGCATGTGGACCCAACCTCGCCGCACGATGCGCCAGGTTCTGGAGACTGATCCCGAACGGTTGGTGCTGGCTCTCGCTGCGATCGCTGGGGTATCACGAGCACTGGACCGCGCGAGTCTCAAGTCGTTGGGCGATCACCTCCCGTTGGTCGCCGTCCTGGGCCTCTCAATCATTGGCGGTGCGCTTTCCGGCATGCTGCTGCTGTACTTATTCGGCTTCCTGCTTCGTTGGACCGGGCGGTGGTTCGGCGCCGGCGGTGCCGCACCCCAACACGTTCGCGCGGCGATCGCGTGGCCCAACGTCATTACCTGCTGGGCGTTGTTGCTATGGGCTCCACAGCTGCTGCTGTTCGGCAAGGAACTCTTTACGACTGAGACACCCCGCCTCGACGCCAATCCGGGAATGACGCTGCTGCTCCTGGGGTTTTTCTTGCTCGAGCTCGTCGTGGGTGTGTGGTTCATCGTGGCGTTTCTCAAGTGCGTCGGCGAAGTTCAGGGGTTCTCGGCGTGGAAGGCTCTCGCCAATGTTCTTGTCGCAGGTCTCGTGATGGTCGCCCCTTTTGCGATCCTGGGGGTCATCATTGCTGTCGTTGCATCATAGGTTGGTCGGCGTGACGGCTAACACGTGCGTGAACCTGCCGGTCCGTCCTGTCACGGCCGTTGCGTGCGCAACGGCCGCGCCAGGCCGCCCCGCAGGTTACGCACAACGTTCGCCAACAAGAGTCTCCCACATGAAGAACCACGCGCTATTCGTTGGTGGCGTGATCCTGATCTTGGTGGGATGCAACTCGAACGACTCGAAGCCGCTACCCGAGAACAAAAAGACGCCGCCCGTAGCTGCCTTCGATATCGGTCGCTGCTATCCGTATGTCGTACCGGAAGATTACCTCCAACATCAGCCTGACGATGGAAAAGGTTTGGTGCGGCCATTCGGACACGGCCTCTATGTCTTGCTGGTTCAAGATCAGGATGGTGTCGTTCAGAATGTGACGCCCGATGATTTAGCCCTTGCGAAGTTGACAACCGAGTCGGCACACGAAAAGGCGTTGGACAACCTTCAGACACTGTTTGCGTCCGGCAAGATCAAAGCGATGAAGTACGACAAGGGGCCGCATGAACGTCCCTTCATTCTCGTTAGCGAACATTGGGCGTCCGCAGCGTGCATTCTGCTGCCGAAGGTCCGCAGTTTTGCGCAGAAGAATCTCGGTCAGGACGAGATCGTCGCGAGCATCCCACATCGCGACGCCATGCTGCTGTTTCCGAAACCGGCGAAAGGCGAGTTGGCAGAGATTCGTAAGTTCGTCGTGGAGCACGAAAGTGAAGGCCGCAAGCCGCTCACTTTCGAGCCGTTTGAATTGACCGAGAAAGGGCCAGCGCCGGTGTTGAAGGCGCCGTGATTGGCGAACCAGCCCTTGCACCTGACCGGGGCCGCATTACGGTTTCGCGCGACACAACGTTTCACTAGCGGCCCCGGCAGGTGAAGGGTGTCGTTAGACGAACGATGAAGCAGCCCCCTGAACTGGTCGGCGGCGCGAAGGTCGTGCGGTGGTCGGCGATCGATGGCCGCCACCGGCCCACGGGGAATTGCCGCCATATCGTCGCCGGTGTTCTTCAGGGCCCGGCTGCGGGACTCGCGATTTGTCAGTACGAGGGGGAGACGGCCTACTACCTCTTCGGCTGCGACCCAGAGTGGAACACGGTGACGGACACCTGGCACGAGAGCCTGGAGGACGCCCTTGAACAGGCAGAGTTTGAATATGAAGGTGTCTCAGAGACGTGGAACGTCGTCTAACATGCCGATGCAGCGGACGGCCTCCGGCCGCCGCTGATCGGCAAAGCGTTATGCATTGCGGAGCAAGTTGACAAGATGAACCGTGAGGGTGATCGCCGAGTTTTAGCTGCACTCACGTCGCATGGGTCGGATTTGACCAAGCCGGCGCACACGATACATTTTCTCTATTTCAAGTCTATGGACGCAGCACGGTCAGCCGCTCACGAGCTTGAAGCCATGGGTTTTCAGAATCTGCGTGTACGGTCCTCTCCGACAAAGTCCCTGTGGAAGCGCTTGTTCGGTCCACGCGAGTACTCCTGCACCGCGGAGACGCACGCCGTGCCCTCAGAAGATAGCGTTTTCGCAACTACGGATCGCATGAACGCACTGGCTGCGAAGTATGGCGGCGACTACGACGGTTGGGAAGCAAGCGTTGAGAAGTAGTGGTCAACAGAGCAATGCATAATCAGAAGATACACGCCCATTTTTCCACAGAGTGCTTCAACAGATGCTGGGGCCTGATCGACAAACCCAACCGATCCCCTGAAGACGTGGAGGACATGCTTCTCTTGGCGCAAGCCTCGCTGTGGCACTGGAAGCAGCGCGCAGACTGCAAGCCCCTCAACCTTTCAATCGGCTATTGGCAGGTGTCAAGGGTCTACGCCCTCGCCGGGGAACATGAGATGGCCAGGCTGTTCGGGAACAGATGTCTCAAGGTCGGGCAGGATAACAAGCTTCCCTCCTTCTACCTTGGTTACGCATACGAGGCCCTTGCCAGAGCGGAACTGCTTCACAAGAACAAGGATGGCGCCACGGATCTTCTTGCAAAGGCCCGCGAAGAGCTGGAGCGCGTCACCGACAAGGAGGAGCGGCAGCTACTCGAAGCGGACCTCGACAGTCTGGAGAAATCGGTTCCGAACAAGGCCATAGACAGCGACAAGAAATAGCCGCGCTTTGCGCGCCCATTTGTTGCGCGTCATGGCCGGCGTTGTGGCACTCATAGGCTGCCGCAACGCAGCCTGGCAAGACCGAGCGGAGGATCAGGATGAGAGCGTACGAGGTCGTCGATACCAATGCCGACAACATCGGCGGTTGCGGCCTCTGTGGCAACAAAAGCGCCAACAATCTGGGGCATCGTCGGAAAACGAATTGGCTCAAGGAGCGCTATGCGGAAGGCCTAAGATACAAAGTGCTCCGCTCAGGGAAGTTCGGTGATATTGGAATGATCGAATACGCCCTCGGCAATCATGCGTGGCGGCCTGTGGAGGCGGAGGGCTACGTGGTCATCCATTGCTTGTGGGTCTACGGCAAACACAAGGGGAAAGGGCTTGGATCTCTGCTGCTAGAGAGTTGTCTCGAGGACGCCAGGAAGAGCAATTGCCGAGGGGTCGCCGTGGTGACCAGTTCCGATAGTCTCATGGCAGGAAGTGATTTGTTCATCAAAGCGGGTTTTGTCTCGGCGGACCGCATCATCGGCAGCAGTGAGGCATCCGTGGCCCCCTATGAACTACTCGTCAAGAAACTCGAGAAGACAGCCCCTGATCCTCGTTTCATCGTCGAAAGAGAGCGAGTACTGAAGAGGTACAAAAAGGGCCTCACGATCCTCGCTGCCGATCAGTGCCCGTATGTTGCAAAATCGGCGGAGAGGATTGCGGAGGCGTCCAGGACGCTGGGGCTGGAGCCGAGAGTGGTTCGAGTCGGGAACGCCAAGGCGTCAAGGGAGCTTCCGACGCCCTATGGCGTGTTCAGTATCATTTACGATGGAAAACTCATCGCGCACCGTCCGATCAGTGCAACGAGATTCATGAGCATCATGCGTAGGAATGCAGAACAAGGCGCTGGAGCGAATGCCGGGGAGCGTGAGGCCGTCGCGGTTGCAAACGAACGTCGCGGGCGCGCTCCCCGGCATCGCTCATCTTAGTCGTTACCCGTTCCGCCCCGGCCTGCGTGCTCAACCGCTCACGCGTGTGCCGACAAAAAAGAAGCGGGGCCGCCCCTGTGGAGGACCCCGCTCCGATGCGCGGCCGGGAAACCCCTCACCCGTACCGCGCTTTCTGGCGTTAGTCATTTGTCATTTGTCACTTGCCACTTGTCACCTGCCACTTGTCACTTGCCACTTGTCACCTGCCGCTTGTCACTTGCCACTTGTCATTTGCGGGCGTGAGGGCGGGCGGCTGCTCCCGTCCAGGTCGCGGCCAACTGCGCACTGCCACGGCCGGGCAAGCCGGCCGTGCCACATATTCCGGCGGCCAAGCAGCCCTGTGGCGCAGCGCCGTTCACTCCGCATTCCGCAATCCGCACTCCGCACCGGTCAGTGCCGGTGGGGGATGACGTGGCCGGTGGCCGGGTCGTAGTCATAGGGGCGGCCGTAGGGGCACTTGGGCATGCCCTTGGGGAACCGCTCCTTGTCGGCCTCGATAAGTCGGGCCAGGTCCCCCTGGCCGCCCAGCGACAGGCCCCGGACCTTTGCGCCGTGATGGTCGAGCGCGGCGTTCAGGAGGGCGATGTTCGAGCGGCACTCATCGGCCCGGCGCTCGGCGGAGTAAACGAAGTGCGGTATCGCCGCCGCCGCAACCAGCCCCAGTATCAGGACCACCAGCAGCACTTCCAGCAGCGTGATGCCCAGGCTCTTGCCAATCGCCATGCGTCGGGTCCCCCGTGGTGGGCGGCCGGCCGGACCGGCTGTGGCTGCGGCCGCCGCGCCTTGATTTACAGTGTGCCCTGCCCTGGCTCGTAGGGGGGGATGCCGCCTCGCCGGTGGTGCGCCGGTTCGGCAGGGCGCGTAGGGTGGCCCTGTTTCGCGGATGGGTGCGCAAGTGGTATCGACAGAAGACAGCGGAGGACTTTAGCGGTTTGCCGCACAAAGGGGTGTCGTAATATCAGAGCCGCGACCGTCAGGGAGCGGCGCCGTGCCGTGTCGCGGCGGGTGGTCGCCGAGGCGGCTGAACTCCGACCCGCCGCGCGGCGTCCGGCGGGGGCGGGCTACTCGTCGGCGGGCAGGCGGGCGTCAAGCAGCGCCCGGTTCGAGGGGTACCTGGCCATTGCCGCCAGGAGCGACTCAAGGGCCTCGACGGGCTTTTCGCCGGCCAGTCGGCGGCGGATGGCATAGCGTTTTCGCAGGTCCTGGGGGCTGACGAGCCGCTCTTCTTTTCGCGTGCCGGAGGCCAGGATGTCGAAGGCCGGCCACAGGCGCCGCTCCGCCAGGTCGCGCGACAGGACGACCTCCATGTTGCCGGTGCCCTTGAACTCCTGGAATATGAGTTCGTCCATGCGGCTGCCGGTGTCGATGAGGCAGGTGGCGATGACCGTCAGGCTGCCGCCGCCCTCGATCTTGCGGGCGGCCCCGAACATGCGCTTCGGCTCGGCCAGGGCGCGGATGTCCACGCCGCCCGACATCGTGCGGCCGCTGGAGGGCACGGCCTTGTTGAACGCGCGGCCGAGGCGGGTCAGGCTGTCCATGAAGAGAACCACGTCGCCGCCGAACTGCACCAGCGCCTTCGCCTTGCCGAACGCAAGGCGCGCAAGGCGCACGTGCTGCTCGACGTCCTGGTCGTTCGAGGAGGCCAGGACCTCCGCGCCCGTTGCGCGGCGGAAGTGCGTGACCTCCTCCGGCCGCTCGTCCACAAGGACCATCATCACGTGCACGTCCGGGTAATTCCTGCGGACGCCGGCGGCCATGTGCTCAAGGAGGATGGTCTTGCCCGCGCGCGGCGGGGAGACGATAAGTGCCCGCTGCCCCTTGCCGACGGGGGCCAGCAGGTCGAGCACCCGCGTGGTGAGCGGCTCCGGGCCGGTCTCCAGCCACAGGGCCTCGACGGGGTCGATGACGGTCAGGTCGTCCCAGGGCGGCAGGGTGGCATACTGCGCGGGGGGGCGGCCGACGATGCTCGCCACGTCGGCCAGTTGGAGGCCCCGGCCGCGCCTGTCGCGCTGCGTGGGACCTTCCACCACGAGGCCGGTCCGGAGGCGATACCTGGCCACGAGGTTCGGCGGGACGAAGACGTCGCTGCCGGTGGGGCGGAAATCGCGCTGCGGCAGGCGCAGAAAGCCGTACCCGCCGCTCCCGCCGGGGCGCCTGGCATCCGCGCCCCCGCGGCGCCCGGCATCCGCGCCCCCGGACCGGCGGGCGTCAGCGCCGCCGGGGCCGCGCTCCTGGAGTTCCAGCACGCCGCTGGCCGTGACCTGCCCTGGTTCTGCCATGCTGCCTCCGTCGGCGCGTAGCGCAGGGCCTTGTGCCCCGCGCGGCCGGCGCGGGGGGTAAACCCCCGCTCTACTGCCGGAGAGAATGAGGGGATCGGCGGAGAATAACCACTTGACCACCTGAGCATAGCCTGCCGCCGGGGGGAAGTCCATTGAAAAAGACCCGGTTGCATTTGCTAAAAGGCCCTTTGCGCGGCATAATTCCCCTGGGGTTTGTGGCAATTCTACCGCCCCTCGCGCCCGGACACAGTGCAGGCAGAAAATGGCAGGTAAACCCGCCAAAGCGAAGGGGCATGCCCCGCGCCTGGAGCCGCTGGAACCCCGGCTGCTCCTGGACGCCGGCCCGGTCATCAGCGAGTTCATGGCCATAAACTCCAGCGGCCTGAAGGACCAGTTCGGCGACGATTCCGACTGGATAGAAATCTACAACCCCGCCGCCGCCCCCATCGACCTGACCGGCTGGTACCTGACCGACAAGGCGTCGAACCTCCAGAAGTGGCGGTTCCCCGACGGCACGACCCTCGGTGCGGGCGAGTACCTGGTGGTCTTCGCCTCGGACCAGAACACCGTCATCAACGGCGAGATTCACACGAACTTCAAACTCGACGGCGACCCGGGCGAGTACCTGGCCCTCGTCCGGCCCGACGGGGTGACCGTCGCCTACGAATACGCCCCCGAGTTCCCGCCGCAGGAGCCCGACTACTCCTACGGCATCCACGAGACGGTCGTCACGACGGTGCTCGTGGACGAGGGGGCCGCGGCCCGCGCAATCATCCCCACGGAGATCGTGCCCGGGGCGGGCTGGACCGTCGTCGGCTACAACGACTCCGGCTGGCCCATCTTCGGCGCCACGGCCCTGGGGTACGAGGCCGTCCCCGCGCCGCTGGGGTCCGGCAGTTTCTACTACGCGCCGTACGGGCCGGGCGGCACGTACAACCTGTACGAGGTCGTCACGACGACCAAGACGTTTCTCGATGCGTACAACGATGCCAAGGGCCGCTCGCAGGGCAGCATGAACGGCCACCTCGTGACCATCGGAAGCGCCGCCGAGAACGAGTTCATCCGCAGCATAATCGGGGCGGCCGCCTGGATCGGACTCACCGACTCCACCTCCTCCACCTTCTCCAGCCTGGGCACCTACGAGGCGGGCAACACCAGCGGCAACCCCCTGCCCCCGGCCGGCGAGACGCCGGAACCCGGCGAGCGCGGCTACGGATTTGCGTGGGTTGACAACCGCATCTCCGGCAGCGAGCCGTTCACCTACCAGAACTGGGCCTCCGGCCAGCCCAACGCCACCACAGACGACGAGGACGCCGTCGAAATCAGCAACACCACCGGCCTCTGGAGCGACTCAAAGAGCGGCGAAGGCTCGGACACCACCGTCAAGCGCCGCTTCGTCGTCGAGTACGAGATGCCCCGCCGCTTCTTCTACGGCCCGTTCGGACCGGGCGGCACGTGGAACCTCTACGAACTCGTCTCCGGCAGCCGCACGTGGATAGCGGCCTACAACAACGCCCTCATCCGGACGCAGGGCGGCGTCCAGGGCCATCTGGTTACCATCGGAAGCGCGGCCGAGAACGCCTTCATCCGCACCCTCATCGGCACTACCGCATGGATCGGCCTGACCGACAGCGCAACCTTTGCTGCGCTCGGTGCAACAGAGGCCGGTAACACGGGCGGCCTGCCCCTGCCCCCTGCGGGCGAAGTGCCCGAACCAGGCGAACGCGGTTACGGCTTCGTCTGGATCAACGGCGAACCCTTCACCTACCAGAACTGGTACACCGCCACTGGCGCAAACCAGCCCGACGACGCCTCCCCCGGCCAGGACGGCGCCGAAATCACAACCGGCGGCGTGTGGTATGATAACAAGAACGGCGAGGGCGACCAGACGGGCACCACCCGCAGCGCGTATGTGGCCGAGTACGAGGGCGTCTCCATCCCGCTGGGCTTCACCGTCCGCGAGGTCCGCAGCCTGGGCACGCTCACCAGCATCAGCCAGGCCGTCAGCCTGCTGGAAGATGAGCCGGGCACCTCTTATGCCGCGCCCGTCATCAACTTCGCCGACCCGCAGAACGTGGGCGGCGGCAAGTTCGGCGGCAACATACCCTTCCTGGGGGGCGACCCGGCCGCCGACGATAACAACTTCGCCCTGCGCGCAACCGCCACCATCAAGATTCCCGCCGGCGTCGCACCGGGCAACCAGTGGACCTTCCTCGTCAACTCCGACGACGGGTTCCGCCTGCGCATCATCGGGGCCGCGTTCACCCAGGTCTCCGGCACGAACACCACCATAAACGGCGACACGATGGAGCACGCCGGCACGCGCGGCAGCGCCGACTCGCTCGGCGTCGTGACGCTCCCCCCCGGCGAGTACCAGATTGAACTTACGCACTTCGACGGCACAGGCTCATCCTCGCTGGAACTTGCGGCCGCGCCAGGCAGTTACACCGCCGTCCCGACGAGCAACAGCCCGTTCCGCCTCGTCGGCGACGTGCTGTGCGGCGGCCTGGCCGTCCGCGACATCGGCGACCAGGTAGCCACCAGCCTGGCGGCCATGAAGGGCGTCAACGCCTCCGCCTACGTCCGCATCCCGTTCACCGTGGAGCCGGGCCTGGCCATCGACCGCCTGACGCTGCAAATGAAGTACGACGACGGGTTCGTGGCATACCTGAACGGCGTGGAGGTCGCCCGGGCAAACGCCCCCGCGTCGCCCGCCTGGAACTCGGCCGCCACCGCCGTCCGACCGTACTACCAGGCCGTGACCTACCAGGAGTTCAACCTGCTTCAGTACCGGTCGCTCCTTACGACGGGCACGAACGTCCTGGCCATCCACGCCTTGAACTCCTCGGCCGGCGACGCCGAACTCCTGATACTGCCCCGACTGGAGGCAACGACGGTCCTGGCGACCGACATCCGCTACTTCTCCGAGGCCAGCCCGCGCCGGCCCAACACGGAGGGCGTCCTGGCGTTCGTCGCCGACACCAGTTTCAGCCACGACCGCGGCTTCTACACGGGGTCCTTTGATCTAACCATCACCACCCCCACGCCGGGCGCCGCCATCCGCTACACGACCGATGGCTCGCCCCCCGCGGCCGCCACCGGCACGCTCTACACCGGGCCCATCCACATCGACCAGACCACGGTGCTGCGAGCGGCCGCATTCCGCACCGAGTGGGAGCCGTCGAACGTCGATACGCAGACGTACCTGTTCCTGGCCGACATCATCGGCCAGTCGCCGACCGGCCAGGCGCCCGGCCCAGGCTGGCCCACCGCCGCCGTCAACGGCCAGGTCTTCGACTACGGGATGGACCCCGACGTCGTAAACGACCCGCGATACCGCGAGTTGCTCGACGATGCGCTCCTGGCCATCCCCAGCATCTCGCTGGTGACCGACCTGACGAACCTCTTCGACTCGGCCATCGGCATCTACGTCAACGCCGACAAGGAAGGCCGCCTGTGGGAGCGCCCCGTCTCGGTCGAACTCATCAACCCCGACGGCACTGCGGGGTTCCAGATAGACGCCGGCCTGCGCATCCGCGGCGGATACAGCCGACAGGACGCCAACCCGAAGCACGCCCTGCGACTCTTCTTCCGCCCGGAGTACGGCGCGTCGCGCCTCGAGTTCCCCCTCTTCGGCGACGAGGGCGCGGACGAGTTCGAGTGCATCGACCTGCGCACCAGCCAGAATTACTCCTGGAGCCTCGGCGGCGACAGCCGGAACATCATGGTCCGCGACGTCTTCAACCGCGATACGCAGCGCGACATGGGCGAGCCCTACACCCGCAGCCGCTTCTATCACATCTACATCGACGGCCAGTACTGGGGTCTCTATATGACCGAGGAGCGCCCCGAGGCTTCCTTCGGCGAAACCTACTTCGAGGGAGACAAGGACGACTACGACGTCATCAAGGTCGGCGGCAAAGTCCACTCCAACACCGTCACCGACGGCAACGACGAGGCCTACCGCCGCCTCTGGACCGCATACCTGGCGGGCTTCGCCTCCGACGAGGCGTACTACCGCATCCAGGGCCTGGGCCCCGACGGCACGCGAAACCCCGCCTACGAGGTCCAGGTGGACGTCGACAACCTCATCGACTACATGATCTCCATCTACTGGTCCGGCGACCTCGATGCGCCCATCTCAAACTTCCTGAGCAACAAGCAGCCGAACAACTACTACGCCATCCGCAACCGCAGCGGCGACCAGGGCTGGATCTTCATCCGCCACGACGGCGAGCACACCCTCCGCTACGACGCCGGCGAACTCTACCGCGACCGCACCGGACCCTTCACCGACCCGCAACTCGACCAGTTCCAGTATTTCAACCCCCAGTCGCTGCATCAGAAACTCATCGCGCACCCCGACTACAAGCAGCGATTTGCCGACCGCGTCCACAAGTGGATGTTTAACGGCGGCGCCTTGACCACCGAGGCCGCCACCGAACGGTTCCTTGCACGCATTACCCAGATAGAACTGGCCATCATCGCCGAGTCCGCTCGCTGGGGCGATTCCAAGTCAACCGTCCCCAAGACCAAGGACGACGACTGGCTCGTCACCGTAAACGGCGTCCTGGACATTTACATGGTCCAGCGGCCGGACATCGTCCTGGCACAACTGAAGGCACGCGGATGGTACCCCGACCTGGCCGCACCCACGTTCAACCAGCACGGCGGCACGATACCGTCCCAGGCGCCCTTCTTCAGCCTCGCCATGACGGCCCCGGCCGGCACGATTTACTATACCCTCGACGGCAGCGACCCGCGCCTTCGCGGCGGGGCGCGCTCCCCCGACGCCATCCCGTACACAGGCCCGGTGGCCCTTACACGAAGCACCCGCGTCATGGCGCGCGTCCTGATGGACGACGGCCAGGGGAACCTCACCTGGAGCGCCCTCGACGAAGCCACGTTCGTCGTGGATACGCCCCCCCAGGTCCGCATCACCGAACTCATGTATCACCCCGCCCCGCCCGGTGAGTCGGAGAGCCCCGACCTCTACGCCGAAGACGATTTCCAGTTCCTCGAACTCCAGAACATCTCCGGCCACACGCTCAACCTGGCCGGCCTGCGCCTGGCGGACGGCGTGGACTTCACCTTCCCGGCCCTCGACCTCGCCGCCGGCCAGCGCGTCCTTGTCGTGGCCAACCCCGACGCCTTCGCCCTGCGCTACCCTGCCTTCACCGGCCAGATCGCCGGCCGCTTCACCGGATACCTGGCCCACAGCGGCGAGCGCATCGTCCTTGACGCGGGCCTCGACGGCATCGTCCAGGACTTCAAGTTCAAGGACGGATGGTACGACCACACCGACGGCGAAGGATTCTCAATCACCGTCCGCAACGCCTCGCAGGACCTCACGCTCTGGAGCGACTTCGACGGCTGGCGACCCAGCGCCGCCCTCGGCGGCTCACCCGGCCAGGCCGACACCGACCACAACCCCGGTGCGGTCGTTATCAACGAGGTCATGGCCCACACCGACGCCGACCCGCCCGCCGGCCTGGGCGACTGGGTCGAACTTGCAAACACCACTGCCGCCCCCATCGACGTCAGCGGCTGGTATCTGAGCGACGACCCCGACAACCTGACCAAGTTCCGCATCCCCGACGGCACGCCCCCCATCCCGGCCGGCGGCTGCGCCGTCTTCAGCCAGCGATACCACTTCGGCTCCGCCCTTGCCTTCAGCGAACTCGGCGACACGGTCCTTCTGACCTCGGCCGCGCCCGGCGGCGGGCCGGGCGGCTACCGCGAGTCCGAAACCTTCGGAGCAACCGACCGCGAGGTCACCCTCGGCCGCTTCATCAAATCGACCGGCGGAAAAGACTTCGTAGCCATGATCTCCCCCACGCCGGGCGGCGCGAACACCGGCCCGCTCATCGGCCCGATAGTTTTCAGCGAAGTCATGTATAACCCCGCCACCGGCCACGAGTTCGTAGAACTTCTTAACGTAACCGACTTGCCCGTCAACCTGTTCCGCCCCGCCGGCGGCGGATACCCCGCCATCCCGTGGCGATTCGTCGAGGGCCTCGGCCTGGGCGGCGCCTGGTACGACCTGCCCGCCGACGCCGTCATACCCGCCCACGGCTACGCCCTCGTCGTGCCCATCGATCCGGCGGTGTTCCGTGCGACTTACAACGTCCCGGCCCAGGTCCCCATCTTCGGCCCCTACCCCGGCTGGCTCGCCAACGACGGCGAAGACGTGGAACTGGCCAGACCCGGAGACCCGGAACCCGACGGAACCGTCCCCTACTACCGCGTGGACCGCCTCAAGTACAACGACAACGACCCCTGGCCCGTGCGGGCCGACGGAGGCGGCTCATCCCTCATACGCCTCCACCCCGACCAGTACGGCAACGACGCCGGAAACTGGGGCCCCGGCACGACGGGCGGCTCCCCCGGCGCGCCCAACGTGCCCCTCGACGCCACCCCGCCGACCGTTCCCGGCAACCTTACCGCCGCCGCCGTCACCACCACGCGGGCCGACCTCGCTTGGACCGCCTCCGCCGACCCGCAGAGCGGCCTCGCCGAGTACCGCGTGTACCGCAACGGGCTTCACATCGCCACCGTAACCGCGACGGCCTTCAGCGACACCTACGTCAAGCCGGCCATCACATATACCTATGAGGTAACCGCCGTCAACCGCGACGACGGCGAGAGCACGCCCGCCGCGGCGCCGAACCCCGTCCACATCGTCCTGCTCTCATCCGCCGCCGCCGTCACCGCCACCACCGTCCGCGTCGTTTTTCCCGAGGCCATGCTCCGCACCTCGGCCGAGACGCCCGGCCACTACGCCGTAACCTACGGTTCCGGCCAGTCAATCGCCGTCGCCGCCGCCGCACTGGCCGACGACAACGTTACGGTCACGCTTACCCTCGCCTCGCCGATGGTCTTCGACACGCTTTACACGCTCACCGTCAACGACGTCGTTACCCCGGCCGGCTTCACCATCTGGCCCAACTCGCAGAAGACCTTCCGCTACGCCCTCCTGGGCTCCGGCACGATCCTGCGCGAGTGGTGGACCGGCATAACGGGCAACACAATCCCGGGACTGACCGGCAGCCCCGACTACCCCGACAACCCCGCCGGCCGCAACGAACTGACCATCTTTGAGGCCCCCACCAACTGGGCCGACAACTACGGCACGCGCATCCGCGGCTACGTTACCGCCCCCATGACCGGCACGTACTACTTCTTCATCGCCAGCGACGATTACTCGGAACTCTACCTGAATGCCGCAGGCGAGGACCCCGCAGGCAAGGCCCTCATCGCCTCCGTCGCGGGCAGCACGGGTTCCCGCGAGTGGACGAAGTACGCCTCGCAGAAGTCGGCCGCCATCACGCTCGCCGCCGGACAGCGATACTACATCGAGGCGCTTCAGAAGGAAGGCACGGGCAGCGACAACCTGGCCGTCGGCTGGCAGTTGCCGGATAGCACCTACGAGCGGCCCATCCCGGCCACGCGCATCTCGCCGTTCTTCCCCGACCCGGCCGACATGACGGTAACCGTCGCCGCCACCGACGCCGCCGCCGCCGAGACAGGCGCCGACCAGGCATCGTTCACCTTCACCCGCACGGGCAACCTGACGCCCGCACTGACGGTCTATTACTCGCTCGGCGGCACGGCCGACATCGCCGATTACCTGGAGGTCCTTACCGGCACGGTCACGTTTGCTTCAGGCCAGGCCGTCGCAACGATCACCGTAACGCCCGTGGACGACCTGGAGCACGAGCCGGCGGAGTCGCTGGTGCTGACGCTTCTTGGCGGCCATCCGACGTACGCCCTCGGCGCCGCCGCGGAGGCCGCCGCCGCCATCGCCGACAACGAGTTGCCCGTCGTCACCGCCGTACGCCTGGGCGGCCGCACCGACCGCGGCCCGAGCGCCATCGACCCGTCCGGCGGCGGCATACGCACCATCGCCATTATCTTCAACGAGCCCGTTACCTTCGCCGACGCCGACGTGCTCGTCCAGGCCGTGGCCTTCCCGGGCGGCGTCGAGCAGGTGCTGGCCACGCCCGCGCGCGGCCTCGCCGGCTCCGGCACCGCCGCGATGACCATCTCCCTGGCGGAAGGCGCGGCCGTGGACACCTGGCTCAAGATCACGCTTTCCGGCAGCGGGACTCTACAGGACGCGCACGGCTGGCGACTCGACGGCGAGGCCCGCGGCGGGGCGCCTTACATCGCCCGCGCTGCCGACCACCTGCCCACCGGCAACGGTGCGGCCGGCGGCGACGCCGCCTTCTATGTCGGCAGCCTTCGCGGCGACTTCACCGGCGACCTCGCCGTCACCGCCGCCGACAAGGCCGGATTCGCACAGGCCTGGCTCCAGCGCAGCCCGGACGCCGACTTCCGCGGCGTCGGCTTCGGCCCGCGCCCGCCCGACGGCCGCATCACCCTGGCCGACATCGACGGCTTCACGTGCGTCTATCAGGCGGCCGTCGCCGAGGGCCGCCGCCTGGACCCCCTGCCCGCGCCCGGCGGCCAGGCCGCAGGCGTGACCGAACTGCCGGCGCTCGCGCCGCTTGCAGCCCAGGCGCCGCCCGCCGCGCCATCTCAGGAGCACGCCGCGGCGCAAAATCCGTCCGCCGCCGAAGTGGACATCCTGGCCGAGGCCGCCGGACTCATCACCCCGTGGCCCGCAGGCAGTCATGCAAGCGGTGGCAACGCCCCGGCTTTCACGATGAGCAACGCAGGCTGGGGCGACGCCCCGGCCGACGACTCGCCGGACGACGACCTCCTGCTCCTGGCGCCCCTCGACCCCTCCGCCGACACCGCCCCCGCCGTCCTGCGCATCTGACCCGCGCAGGCCGCCTGCAATACCGAGCACCGAGATGTGGCACGGCCGGCTTGCCCGGCCGTGGGGAACATCGCCGCCGCTCCACCACGGCCGGACAAGCCGGCCGTGCCACGCCTTGTGGTGGCCGCCTGCCGCCGTCACTTCCCCGCGATGATCAGGTCAAGGCGCCGGGCGATTTCATCGTCCGCCAGGCGCTGCCCGCCGCCGTGCTCGTGCGTCATCCAGCCCGAGTAACCGATGTCGTCGATCACCTTGCGCACCAGCGGCCAGTTGACGCTCCCCTCGCGGATGTTGACGAACGTGCCGCCGTGGCCGTCCGGGTTCAGTTTGAAGTCCTTCACGTGGCACCGCACTACGAGCGGCCCCAGCGTCCGCAGCCATTCCTCCGGCGGCGCGTACTTGACGTGGTTGCCGATGTCAAAATACGCCTTCACCCACGGACTGGCGAACGACGCCACGAACGACCTGAAGTACGCCGGCTTCACCCACAGATTGTTCCACACGTTTTCCAGGGCGATAACGACCTTCGTCTCTTCGGCCACCGGGATGAGTTTCTTGACGGCCGCCACAGACCCGTCCACCGCCTGGTTGTGGGCGTCGATGTACGCCTTGTATTTTGCGTTGTCGCCGGGCACGACCTTCGCCAGGTGGCCGGTCTTTTCGTCGAACTCCAACTGGAACTCCCACGCCTCGGGCATCGGCATTTCCTTCGAGCCGATGCGGCAGGGCACAAGCAGGAGGGCGTCCGCCCCGTAGCCCTGCGCGGCCCGCAGCGCGACCTCGGTCTCGGCGATGCTCTTGGCCACCACCGCCGGGTCGGGCGAGTTGAACTGCATCCACCCGCGAAGGACGGCGTGGATCTTCAGGCCCGCCTTCTCGGCCGCCTCGCGCCCCGCCTTGGCCTCGTCGGGCGCGACGTTCCAGGCGTTCGTTTCGACGCCGTCGAAGCCGGCGTCCTTCGCCTTCTTCAAGGTGGCCTCGTCGGTCTTGCCGACGATCATGGCCTTAAGCAGCCTGCCCTTGAACGCCGGCGCCGCCTCGCCCGCGCCCGCGCGGCTGCGCGCCGCAGCAATTCCGATGCCGGCGGCCGCCCCGGCCGCAAGAAGTTCCCGTCGCGACATGCCACCCTTCATGGTCGATTCCTCCAAGAGAAACCTGCCCCCAGTATTCAACCCCCGCGCAGAGCCTGATCCGCTCCGGCGGTCAACCGCCCGCGAAAACGCGCCCTTGAACGTCCGGCCATAGATACTGCCGCGCCCGACCCGCGGCGTCAACCAAATACGCACACGCGGCATTGCCACTTGTCGCTTGTCACCTGCCACTCGTCATTTGTCCTCCGTCGTTTGCGGCTTTTCCCCTGCGC
>VGYT01000088.1 GCA_016872895.1 Planctomycetota bacterium | reverse complement strand
AACGCGGCTGCTGGCGCGGCGCGAGGAACTCAAGGCGAAGATGGGCGCCACGGTTACGCACCTGGTGATGCTGGCGTGCCTGAAGGCGCTGCGGCAGCATCCGGACATCAACCGCACGTGGGACCGTGGCCGCATCATCCGCTGGAAGCACGTGAACCTGGGCCTCGCGGTCGAGACCGAACAGGGCCTGACGGTGGCCGTCCTGCCGCGGGCCGAGGCGCTGCCGCTGGCGGAGGTCGCGGCCCGCACGGCGGCCCTGGCCGAGCGGGCCCGCGCGGGGCGCCTTGCAGCCGACGACCGCCGCCACCCTACCTTCGTCATCTCGAACCTCGGCATGTACGGCGTCGAGGCGTTCGAGGCCATCCTGAACCCGCCTGCCTCCGTTACGCTGGCCGTGGCGTCGGCCCTGCCGGCCCCCGTGGTGCGCAATGGAGGCATATATATAGGCAAGGTCATGCGGCTGACGGCCTCCTGCGACCACCGCATCATCGACGGCGCGGGCGCCGCAGGGTTCCTGCGGGACCTCAAGGCACTGCTGGAGGATCCGGACGCCCTCCTGGAAGGGGCCGGCGCATGACCCTTCCGCACGGCCTGCGGTCGGCGCGGCGGATGCGCGTGGCCGGCCTTATGTCCGGCACGTCGGCCGACGGCGTCGATGCCGCCATCGTGGACATCGGCCCGCGCGGCGTGCGGCTGGTGGCGTTCCGCACGTTTCCGCATCCGCCGGCGCTCAAGAGGCGGATATTCTCGCTTTTCGATCCCGCCACGGCGAGGGTCGATGACCTGTGCCGCCTGAACTTCGCGCTGGGCGAGGTCTTCGCCTCGGCCGTCGTCCGCCTGGCGAAGCGCGCGGGCGTACGCCTTGCGTCCATCAACCTCATCGGCTCGCACGGGCAGACCGTTTATCACCTCCCGGAAGGCCGCCGGTTCGGGCGGAGCCGCGTCCGCTCGACGCTCCAGATCGGCGAGCCGTCGGTCATCGCCGAGCGCACGGGCATCGCCACGGTGGCCGACTTCCGGCCGCGAGACGTCGCCGCCGGCGGCGAAGGGGCGCCGCTCGTCCCGTTCGCCGACTACATCCTGTTCGCCGACGCCAGGCGCAGCCGCGCCGTCCAGAACATCGGCGGCATCGCCAACGTTACGTATCTGCCGGCCGGCGGCGGCATCGCCGACGTCCTCGCCTTCGACACCGGCCCGGGCAACATGATGATCGACCGCGCAGCCTGGCATGCGACGCGCGGCCGGGCGAGCATGGATGCGGGGGGACGCTTGGCGGCAAGTGGATGCGTCGATGGGCGGTTCCTGGCGGAACTGCTGCGGCATCCATACCTTGCGCGGCGGCCGCCCAAGTCCACCGGCCGCGAGACGTTCGGCGCAGCCTTCACCGACGGGCTCATGTGCCGCGCGCGGCGGCGGGGACTTGCGCCGCGCGACGTTCTGGCGACGCTGACCGCCTTCACCGCCCGCAGCATCGCCGATGCGTACCGCCGGTTCCTGCCCGGGATGCCGGAGGAAGTGATTCTCTGCGGCGGCGGGGCGCGGAACCGCACGCTCCTGGCGCGGCTGCGTGAGGAACTCCGCCCCGCGCACGTGGCGCCGATGGACGCCTTCGGCCTGCCCGCCCGCGCCAAGGAGGCCGTGTCGTTCGCCATCCTGGCCTGCGCCACCGCTTGCGGCATTCCGAACAACGTTCCGTCGGCCACGGGCGCCCGCCGCCCGGTCGTCTTGGGCAAGATTGTGCCGGGTTGATCGGGCGCTTGATTGTGTGTTTGCGCGCGTTATGATTACTGGCAGGCAATCTCCTCCAAGAAGGAGGGCTGCCGGGGAGCCGTTCCGGTCTTGATGCATGGAGAGACTGAGATGACTGTCGAGGAACTTCGTCGGCGCGTGATCCGTCGCGTCAAGATGCTGTCCAAGGACCGCCTGCGCGTGGCGGACGACTTCATGGCCTACCTTGAGGACCGCCAGGACAATGCGGCCACGCGCGAACTCACGGCGATCCCGGGCCTGACGCAGGCCGTCGAGCGGGCCGAGCGGGACGTGGCTGCCGGCAAGGCGGTTCCATTCGCCAAGGTGAGGCGGGATGTATGAGGTCCTGCTATCTCCCGATGCACGCTGTGCCTATGATCGCGCCGAGCACGATCTTGTCCGGAAACTGGATCGGTGCTTTGCCGTCCTGTCTCAGGAACCCCACTCGCACCCGCGTATCTGTCGCCTGACGGGCATTCACCGTGGCCGGTGGCGGTTCCGCGCGGGGGACTGGCGTGTCATCTACATTATTGACGAGGACTCTCGGCGCGTGTTCGTCCTGATCATCGCGCACCGCCGCGAAGCATACCGATAGCGGGGGGAACAGGGTTGGCGTCCCGTGTGCTCAGCGACCGCTCGAAACTGACGACCGAGAAGCGCAACGCCCGCAGCCGCGGCATCGACCGGCTGTCCACGCTTCGGGTCGTGGACGTCATCAACGCCGAGGACGCGCGGGTGGCCGCCGCCGTGCGGCGCAGGCGCCGGGCCATCGCGGCGGCGGCGGACCTGGCGGCCGAACGATTGCGCACCGGGGGGCGTCTCTTCTACGTCGGCGCCGGCACGAGCGGCCGACTGGGCGTGCTGGACGCCGCCGAGTGCCCGCCCACATACGGTACGCCGCCGTCGATGGTCCAGGGGATTATCGCGGGCGGCGGCCGGGCGCTCGTCCGCTCGGTGGAGGGCGCCGAGGACCGCGCGGCCGACGGGGCGGCGGCCGTCAAGCGCCGCCGCGCGGGCCCGCGCGACGTCGTGGTCGGCATCGCGGCCTGCGGGCTGACGCCCTTTGTGCGCGGCGCCCTGGAGGCCGCCCGCCGCGCGGGCGCCGCCACCGTATTCGTCACGTGCGCGCCCGAGGTCGTGGAGTTTACGGATGCCGATATCATCATTAACCCCGTCGTCGGCCCCGAGGTCGTGACCGGCTCGACGCGCATGAAGGCCGGCACGGCCACGAAACTCGTCCTGAACACCCTGACCACGGCGGCCATGATCCGCCTCGGCAAGGTCCACGACAACCTCATGGTGGACCTGCGGGCCACCAACGCCAAACTCAGGGACCGCGCCGAGCGCATCGTCATGGACGTGACCGGCCTGCCGCGCGCCCGCGCCCGGGCGCTCCTCGCGCAGGCCCGCGGCTGGGCGAAGGTGGCCATCCTGATGCACTTCCGGAAAGTGGGCTTCGCGGCCTCGCGGCGGCTGCTGCGCGAGTGCGGCGAGTCTTTGCGCACGGCGATATCGGCGCCGCCGCGACGTGCCGTGACCTGACGTGTGGCGGCGCGCCGGTCAGGTCCGCGCGAGGCTTCTGTACTCCCGTATCGCCTGCCGCATCCCCGCCACGTTGTCCCGCAGCCGCGAGGGTTTGTTCCCCAGGAGCCAGACGCGGGCCAGTTCGCGTGCGGCAGCCTCCGTCTCAGCCGATAGGGCGAGAAGCGTACGCCGGGGCGGCTGCTCGCCGGCAAGCAACTGCTTGAGCGCGGCCGCGCGCCCGCAGGCCGCCATGTCCAGCCGCGCGGCAAGGGCGAACTCTTCGAAGGCCGTCCGCTCGAACGGATCTCGCGCCGCCGAGGGCCGCGGCCACGGCAGGGCCGCCAGCGCGCCGCGGTGCGCCTCCAGGTCGGCCGGCTGCACGGCGGCCAGCCCACGGGTGCGCCAATCGTTTGCATCTCGATATTTGCTCGACGGCCCCAGGAACACGTTGTACAGAAGCGTGTTGTTGGCGTCGGGCAGGCCGAGGGCCTCATGGGCGGCGCCGAGGACGCGAACCGCCGCGGCCATCGAGCCTGCCGCCCGGCCGAACGCATCGCGGCAGAATCGCCGGGTGAATCCCTCGTCGCGCACGCCCCGGTGACGCCAACTGTGCGCGGCCCCGTAGGCGAAGTTGTGGAGGCTGACGGCCAGCATGTTGCGGTGGCCGTTGTCGCCCCAGTCGGTGTTCAGCAGCCCCTCGGCGCCGCAGGCCAGGCTCTCGGCGGCGAAGCAGCGGATGTTCCGCATGCCCATGATGAGCCGGCAGCCGTGGCTGTTCCACGCGTTGGTACCGGGGCAGGCCACGGCCGGGAGGCCCGCGCCGCCGATCTCGCGCGTCCGCCGGGCGCGGATGCGCCCGTCGGCGCTGTAGTCCCAGTTAAGCATCACGATGTCTCGTGGTATGTCGGCGAGTACTTCCGGGTGGTCCAGCACGATGTCGGCCCAGGCGTTCATGCGTTTGCCGTGCCTGAGGCACAGGCGGCGGATCTTCAGCAGAAACTCCAGGTACACGCGGCCGAGGCCCAGGCGCGCAGCCCGGCGGCGGCTGCGGCCCTTGCCCAGTTCCCACGTCTCGTCGCAGCAGACGTTGAAGTCGCGGGCCTCAAAAAGCGGCACGAACTCCTCGTAGAGGTCCGCCAGCAGGCGGACGGCACCGGGGTCCGACGGGCAGAGCGTCGTCCCTCCCGGCAGGCCGCGGAAACCCGGCATCTCGCCCAGGCGGCGGTATGCGGGCAGCGCGAGGATCTTCTCCAGGTGCCCGAAACTCGCGAGCGACCCCACGAAGCGCACGTGGTGCCGCCGGCAGTGGTCCTGCACTTCCAGCAGTTCCTCCGGCGTAAAAGGGCTGTAACCGCGGCCGATGTCCGGGTGCCGGTGCCATGTAAATACGTTCTCTACGTAGAGTTGAAACTCGTTCAGTTTCCAGTGCGCCAGGCGCTCCACCAGGGCCTTGAGCGTCTCGACGCGAGGCCGCTTCCCGCGCGAGCAGTCCAGGTACACGCCGCGCCGGGCGAAGTCGGGCCGGTCGTCGATGTGGCAGGCGGGCAGCGCCCGGCCGTGGATCGCCGCCAGTTCGCGAAGCGTCTGAACGGCGTAGTACGCGCCGGAGTCGGCCGACGCCAGAATCTCGACGCCGCCGGCAGAGACGGCCAGGCGATAGGCCTCGGAGCCGGTCACGCCCGGGTCGCGGCGGATGCGGACGGCGGCCGGGCCGAAGGCGTTCCGCTCGACTCCTGCTGCCACGCCCAGCGCCGCCAGGTCGCGCGCCAGTTGCCCCAGCGGCACGAGGTCGGCCGCCGTGGGGCTCGCCAGCGCGGGCGCGCGCGGCCAGCGGAACCGGCCGCGACCTTCGACCATCCGCCGCACGGGAATCAGGAAGTCGGCCGCCGTCATGCAGGAGGTCCTTTCATTCGAAGTCCCACGTGCCGCGCCTGACGCCCCGGGGCGTCAGGCGATTCAGTTGCTCATAAGCCGCGTCAGGTTCAAGTCGGCCGGCAGTCACGGCCGCGTAAAGGTCCAGGATGGCGTGCGCCTCGCCGCGGTCTTCCGTGAGGAACTCGATGCGGAAGTGCCGCACGCCGGCCCGCGCCATCCCGGGAACGTACTGGATGGCCGACTGCACGCGCGCCGAGTAAAGAGTGCTGCCGCAGCGTGCGTCGGCCAGGAAGGGATGCTCGGCGCCGATGCGGTCCTGGAGCGCGAGGCGATGCTCGCGGCAGGGCCGGCCGCAGGCGCTCCGGGCGCGGCCCCTTGCGAGCCGCGCCGCAGACATGCAATATTCCATATACATCATCGGAACGTGCAGGTGGACGACGGGCTCAAGCCGCTCCGGGCTGAATCGCCCCGTCATGGCCGCCAGTTGTGCGCGGCTGAGGTCCAGGCTCGGCGTGATCCTGATCGCGGGCGTCCGCAGCAGCAGGTCGGCCGCGATCTCGTTGGCCGCGTTGAGCGAGAAGTCCGCCACGAGCGGCAGGCCTGGCGCATGCTCCCGGAAGAACTCAACCGCGCCCAGGTGGCGCACGAGGACCGCGTCGGGCCGGGCATCCAGGATGGGCCGCAGGAACTGCTCCTCGTCGGGCTTGGCTACGCGCGGCGTCGCAAGGCCGGCGGGCGTGCGAGCGGCCCGCAGGCGGGCGACGGCATCCGTGTACTGCGCCCCGTCGTGGAAATCGCAATACACAAGCGCCGGCCGCGCGAGGCCCTCCCCGGGCTGCCACGCGAGCACGGCCTCCAGTTGTCCGAGGCTGCGGACGAGGATGCACATCGCCGGCGCGGCCGGCGTCAGCGCAGGGTCGGGCGGATGGCGGGCGGTGACCTCGGCGCGCAGTGCGTCCAGCGCGTGCGCGTCCGCGACGGCGTGGCGGGCGTTCTCCTCGCGCAGCGCGACGAGCCGCCCCACCGCCTGCCGCCTCAGGTCGTTCAGGATGCTCTTCGGGACCATCACGGGCGCGGCGGCCACGGGCCGGCCGCCCTCATCGGTGATGTGCACAGCACCGAGTTGAAACGGCGTGTCGCCGAGGCGGCCGAACTGCTCGCGGACGAGTTCGCCGGTCAGCGGCCTCCGCGCGGCCTGCTGGAGCGGGCCGGGCCACGCGACCTCGGCCCGGTTGCCCGCCTCATCCTCAACCGTCACGTTGAGCGGGCCGCCTGCGCCCCCGTGCAGGCTGACGGATATCGGCGCCCGGCGCCGGGCGGCCTCGCGGGCGCAGGATTTCGCCAACTCGCGCTGCAGGCGCGGGTCGTCGGTCTTCCAGACGGTGCTGCCGACGGGGACTGCCGCGAGGTCCACGTCGCCGCGGCCGAAGGCGAGCAGAAGCCGGCCGGTCCCCGTGCGGTCGACGCGGAACACGCGGCCGCCTTGCAGGGCGCCGGGCGGGCCGCCGTCGTCGAAGACGACGCCGTCGCCGGGCGCGACCTCGCCCGCGACGCCGCCGGCTGCGCGCGGCCGCGCGGCATCCAGTTGGACCAGGACGCCGCCGGCGGTCCTGGCCGCAACGGTGCCGATGCGCAGGCCGCGGCTCTTCGGCGACCGGCCGTCGACCAGGTCGGCCGGGTGCGGCCCGTCAAGAAAACCGTGCGTGAAGCCGCGCGAGTAACTCTGCGCAAGCGCCTGGGCCTGCTCCCGCGGAAGGCGGAACGGCCTGCCCTGAAGCGCCGCGTCGATGGCCGCGCGGTACGCCTGCGTGGCGGCGGCCACGTAGGCCGCGTCCTTCAGCCGCCCCTCGATCTTCAGCGCCGCGATGCCGAGCTGCACGAGTTCGGCGATGCGGTCGTGCGCCGCAAGGTCTCTGGTGCTCAGCAGGTAGAAGCGGTCGCCCAGGTCCTGCGGCCTGCCGTCGGCGAGGAGGCGATACGGCAGGCGGCAGGCCTGTGCGCAGAGGCCGCGATTGGCGCTGCGGCCCCAGAGAGCCTCGCTCGCCAAGCACTGCCCGCTGTAGGATATGCACATTGCTCCGTGAACAAACACTTCCAGCGGCACGGGGGCGGCCCGGCGGATGCGGCGGATTTCGGCGAGCGAGAGTTCGCGGGCCAGGATGACCCGCGCCACGCCCAGGCGGCGGACGAACTCGATGCCGCGAGGCTCAGTCAGCGTCATCTGCGTGGAGGCGTGGACGGGCAGCGTCGGCGCCATGCGCCGGATGAGCCGCGCGAGGCCGAGGTCCTGGACGATGACGGCGTCGGCGCCGGCGGCCGCGACCCCGGCCACGAGGTCTGCGGCCTCCGCGAGTTCGTCCGAGAAGATCAGCGTGTTCAGCGCCACGTAGCCGCGCACGTTCCGGCCGCGCAGGTAGGCCATCACGTCGGGGAGTTCGGCGGGCGTGAAGTTCGTGGCGCGCCGGCGGGCGCTGTACTTGGTGAGGCCGAAGTAAACGGCGTCGGCGCCGCTGGCGGCGGCGGCGCGCAGGGCCTCCCAGTCGCCCGCGGGGGCGAGGAGTTCAGGCGTGCTGGCGGCCGGGTTCCGCACGATGCTATAGTAATGCCCGCCGGCCGGCGCGTGAAGCCCGCGGCGGCGTTTTCGGCGCAAGCAATCCTTGCCGCCTGGGGGGCGGGCGCGGTAAGGTGTCGCCCGGCGCGGACGGCGGCGCAAAGTGCGGCCGACCCCGCCGCGCAAATTGTGGCCGATCCCGCCGCGGAAGCGGCGGAGCGGGTGGCACTGGCCGCCGGCTGCCTTGGCGCGAGGAGCGGCCGGGCGCGAGGCGCGCCAGCAGCGACAAGGAGGAATCGCATGCGTGCGGCAATGCTGATCATGGGGCTTGGCGCGGCGGCCGCGATGGCCGCGGCAGCGTTCGCGGCTCAAGAGAAAGGGCCTGCCATGCCGAAGGAACCGGCGAAGCCCGGAATAGAAGTTCTCGACGAGGCGATGAAGGCCGTCGCCTCGCCCGATGCCCAGGTGCGGCCAATCGCCCAGGGTCTGAAGTTCACCGAGGGCCCCACCTGGTACGAGGCCGAGAAGTGCCTCCTCTTCAGCGACATCCCGGCCGACACCATCTACAAGTGGACCGAGGCCGAGGGCCTTAAGCCCTGGCGCCAGCCGTCGCGCAACACGAACGGCAACACTGTTGACCGCCAGGGCCGCTTGGTCAGTTGCGAGCATTCCGGCCGCGCCATCGTGCGGATTGGGAAGGACGGCAAGGCGGAGACCCTGTGCTCCGCCTACCAGGGCAAGAAACTGAACTCGCCCAACGATGTGGTCGTCAGGAGCGACGGCGCCATCTGGTTCACCGACCCGCCGTACGGCATTCCGAAGGGCGAGCAGAAAGAGCAGGAGAAGAACCTCGTGTTCCGCCTCGACCCCGGCGCGAAGGAGCCTGTGGCGGTGGCGGAGGACTTCGACCGGCCGAACGGCCTGGCCTTCTCGCCGGATGAGAAGTTCCTCTACGTCGCCGACTCCGGCAAGCCCCGCCACGTCCGCCGCTTCAAGGTGAAGGCCGACGGCACGCTCGAGGGCGGCGAGGTGTTCGTGGCCATCACGCCCGGCGGGCCCGACGGCATACGGTGCGACAGCCAGGGGCGCCTCTTCTCCAGCGCGGGCGACGGCGTCCAGGTTTTCAGCCCCGAAGGGAAACTCCTGGGCAAGATTCGTACGCCCGAGGCGGCGGCGAACCTGTGCTTCGGCGGGCCGGACTTCCGGACCCTTTTCATCACCGCCCGCACAGGCGTATGGGCCGTGAACCTTGTCGTGGCGGGGGCGAAGTAGCGGCGCGGCCCGTGGTTCGCACTCGGGGTGCTTGTGCTGGGCGTTCCTGGCGCACCCGCGACCGCCCGGCCGCGAGTCGGGCAAAGCACCGGAAAGGCCGCATGGCGCTGTACGCCCTGGGCATCTCGACCAGCCCCCGCGAGGGGGGCAACACGGACCTCCTGCTGCGCGAGGCGCTCGCCGGCGCGCGGGAGGCGGGCGCGCGGGCGGAGTACCTCTCGCTCCGCGGCCTGGCGATTGCCCCGTGCTCGGAGTGCAACGCCTGCGCCCGCACGGGCCTCTGCCGCATCGAGGACGATTACCAGGCCGTTATGGCCCGGATGCTGGAGGCCGACCGGCTGATTTTCGCGACGCCGATTTTCTTCATGGCCGTCTCGGCCCAGGCGAAACTGCTGATCGACCGGTGCCAGTGCCTGTGGTCGCGCAAGTACGTCCTGAAGCAGCCGCTTCTTGCCGAGCCGCGCGACCGGCGCGGCATGGTCATCGCGGTGGGCGGGTCGAAAAGCAGAAAGATGTTTCAGTGCGTGCGGCTGACGATGAAGTACTGGTTCGACGCCATCGGGTGCGTGTACGCGGCCAGCCTGTTCATCAACGGGGTGGACGGGCGGGGAGAGGTCGTCAAGCACGGGGCCGCCCTGGCCGCCGCGCGGCGGCTGGGCCGCGCCTTGGCCTCAGCCGACTTGCCGCCGCCGAAGGAGCCGGAGACGGTTGAACTGCCTGGCGGCGAGCCGGCAGCCGGCTGATCGCATCGCATGCCGCCCGGCGCAGGGGTAGTGACACGGCCGGCGCTCAAAGCCACGGCAGGCTTGCCCTGCCAGGGGCAAGCCTGCCGTGCCATATCCGCGTGAGGGATCTGGGTTCAAGGCCGAGACATTGTGCCGCGCCGTAACGCCCACTTACGGGTCGGCGAAACGCGCCCCGGCCGGGTGGCATGCCCACGCCGCCGTTGCGTGGGCATGCTCCTGGCATGCCGACAAAGCACGCCCGGCAAACAGCGTGCCGGGCATGCCACCCTCGGTGGGCCGGCCGGCAACCCGAAAGTGATCCCTTGCGCCGCGCCCCGGATTTGTCTTGACAGGCATCCCTGGGCCGGTAGCATGTCCGTAAATATTTACGTGCGGCTTTGCTGGTTTGTTGCGCGATCTCTGGGGATGGCGCGAGAAAGGGCAGAGGATGGCGCGCGGCAAGCGGAAGGCCAAGCCGCGATCCGGGCGCACGAGGCTTGTGTTTGTCCTGTCTCGGATCGGCGCCAGCCGATCTGCAGAACGGTCCTTTGCCGACAAGGTCTTGTGCAATATCATTGAGCCGGCGCTGAAGCGTCGCGGGACAAGAGTTGAGCGGTTGGACGCGAGGGCGCCGCCGGGGCGCATTACCGAGCAACTGGTCCGCCGCTTGCTGGACGCCTGGCTTGTCGTGGCCGACGTGACGGACCAGGTTCCGGGCGGGGACCGGCGGTGCGAGGCGCGCGAGACCAGTCCGAACGTGGCTTACGAACTGGGGATCCGCCACGCCTGGTCTTTGCCCGCCATCCAAATGGCGCACGAGAAGACCCAACTTCCCTTCGATATTCGTGACTTCAACACGGTGTGGTATGGCAACCCGGGCGCCAAAGCCGAGCAGGCGAAGGCCCGGCGCGGCCTGCGTAACCAGGTTTGCCAGATTGAGGGGGGCGAGGGTTCGGTTGAGTCATTCGACCGGGCGATAGAGCGCCGCGCGCGGCGATTCATTCCTCCGCTCCTGCGAGAGCAGTTGCGTCAGGACTTCTTGCTCCTGCGACGCGCTCTGCAGGACTTCTGCCGCGAAGTTGACAAAGAAATCTGTAAGACCAAACCCGGCTCCGGCGCGGCACTGGCGGCCCTGGTCGCCGGGGACGTGGCCGACTTCCAGGCCCGATGGCGGCTGCTCGGCGACCTGGCCCGCCCGACAGGCGACCAGGCCCTGGACTCTGGTTTGAGCAAGTGCAAGGTCGTCTTCCGCCGCTGGAACAAGATCAGGCGGATGTGCATGGGCGCGATGTCGGCGGGCGGATTTGCGGCGGTCGTCAGAAGAACCGAGGGACTGATGGGCTACCTTGACAAGGCGGCGGAAGAGGTTCCGGAGCGGGAGGCCTCTTGACTTGTGCCCTTTCTGGGCTATATTATCCATATCGGCCGCCTTTACGGGTGTAGCGGCGGGGGAGACCTGCCCACGTCGGGTCTCCCATTTTCTTTTGTGGCTTTCGCCGGCCCGCCGATATACTTGCAGCCGGGCGGTCTGCCCAAGGAAAGAAGGGGGACATGATGGCACGCGGCGCGGAGGTTCTGAGTGAGCTGATTCTTGACGTGAGTTTCGATCACGACCTGGCGGTGGTCCAGGCCGCCTTGAAGGCGCTGTTGGGTTGCCCCTGCGATACCGTGGCCCAGCACGCCTTTTGCCGCGCGCTTCGCAAGGCCAAGTTTCGCCTTTTCCGCGTCATCGAACAAGGCGGAGGCGTTCCTGAGAAGAAGGCCCTTCTGGCGGTGGTTCGCAAGGCGGCCGAAGTGCTCCCCCAGGGCAGGAAGGTAACCCGTCTTGTCCGTAGCATTCGCCGCCACATCCGGGAAATCCGGCAGGCCGAGGCAGGCCGGTCCGCCCGGCCTGTTTGAACGCCTGGACTCCCTGGCTACCGAATGATCTCGCCCGGTATCGGCGTCTCTGTGCGCAGGGATCTTCCATGATGGCCGTAACCATCAGCGGGCACGGCGGGCCGGAAGTCGTGCGCATCCAGGACGCGCCGGAACCCCGTCCCGCGGCCGGCGAAGTGCTCCTGGACGTGCGCGCGGCGGCGCTGAATCACCTGGACATATGGGTCCGCAAGGGGCGGCCCGGCATGGGCCTGCGATTCCCGCACGTCGTGGGGTCCGACGCCGCGGGCGTGGTGGCCGAGGCCGGCCCCGCCGTCCAGGGCGTCCGGCCGGGCGACGAGGTCATCCTGAATCCGGGCATCTCGTGCGGCTGCTGCGAGTTCTGCCGCAGGGGCCGGCACAGCGAGTGCCCGTCGTTCACCATCGTCGGCCTGGGCCGCCCGGGCACGTTCGCCGAGCGCGTGGCCGTGCCGGCCGAGTGCGCGTACCCGAAGCCCGGGCACCTGGACTTCAGGTCGGCCGCGGCGCTGCCGCTGGCGCACCTGACGGCGTGGCGGATGCTGGTGGCGCGGGCGGCGCTCAGGCCGGGGGAGACGGTGCTCATCCACGGCATCGGCGGCGGGGTCGCCCTGGCGGGGCTTCAGATCGCCAAACTCCTCGGGGCCGAGGTGATTGTGACCTCGTCCAGCCGCGAGAAACTCAACCGCGCACGCTCCCTCGGCGCCGACCAGACGATCGATTACGCCGCCGAGCCGGACGTGGCGCGCAAAGTCCTCGACGTCACGGGCGGCCGCGGGGCAGACGTGGTGCTCGATACCGTCGGCGCCGCCACCTGGAAGACCGACTTCGCGGCCGTCCGTCGCGGCGGGCGGATCGTCCTGTGCGGCGTGACGACCGGCGCGGCGGCCGAGACGCCCCTGAACGTTCTCTACTGGAACCAGGTCAGCGTGCTCGGCTCGACGATGGGGTCGCACGAGGATTTCCGGCTGATGCTCCGCGCCGTTGCGGCGGCGAAACTGGAGCCGGTGGTGGACTCCGTCCTGCCGCTGGAGCGGGCCGCCGAGGCCTTCGCCCGCATGGAAGCCGGGCAGCAGTTCGGCAAGATAGTCCTGACGCCCTGACGCCCCTTGAGCATGTGCGCGGCGGGCGGGAGCACCCGCGGGGCCGGCGCCGGCGGAGTGCGGCCCGTCGAGCCGCCGCTCTGAAGCGGCGGCCATCACCCACGGGCGAACTCCGGCGGGCTTACGCCCGCGGCTCTACGGGCCGGACGGGCGGTATTTGACTCTGCTGCGTCCGGGTGCTACGCTTGTCTGAGACGCTTAGGGGGCGGCGTCTGCGCATGGGGGAATCGACCATGAGGCGATTGCCGGCACTTGGCCTTCTTCCTGCTGTTGTTCTTGCCGCCGGATGCGGCGCCCAGGGGTTTCTGCTCGGCGCTCAGCAGGGGTATCTGCTGAGCGGCTACGATGTTCTGGCTCTGCCGAACGAGCAGGTGGACGTCCGCGTGAGCATGCTGGGCGGCAACTACCTTCAGGGCCAGCCCGGACGCACGGTGCGCTTTTTCCAGGGCGGGCAACCGTATCGGACGGCCGTGACGGGGCAGGACGGCGTGGCCGCCGTCCCGTTCCAACCGGCTGCTGCGGGCGATTACAGCCTGAAGGCCGAAGTCGAACCGTTGGCCGATGGCAGCGCGCTTGAACCCGTGGAGATTCTGGTTGCTTGCCGCACGGCCGATGCGCCGATGGTCGTGGTGGACCTCGATAAGACGCTTGTGGCCTCGGGCTTCCACGTGGTGATGGTCGGCGACCCGAAGCCGATGGACCGCTCGCCGGAGGTCATGCAGCGCCTGGCCCAGCGGTACACGGTGGTGTACCTGACCCATCGGCCCGAGCACTTCGGGCCGAAGAGCAGGTCGTGGCTGCGAAGCCACGAATACCCGCAGGGGCCGCTCCTGGTGTCCACAACAGGCGAGTTCATCAAGGGTAGCCAGGCCTTCAAGACGGCCGCCATCGAGCGGCTGCGCGAGCGGTTCAAGGCGCTCCAGGTCGGCATCGGCGACAAGATCGGCGACGCGCTGGCTTACCACGCCAACGGTCTGCGGGCGTTTCTCATTCCGCCCATTCCGGACGATGCCAAGGGCGACTCGCTTCGCCAGTGGGCCGCCGAGTTGGACCAACTGCCCGATGAGGTCCAGGTCGTGCGCAATTGGAACGAGATTGAGCAGGGCGTCTTCGGCTCGGCGCGGTTCCCACGGTCGGCCATGCAGGCCGAACTGCGCCGCAGGGCCGATGCTCTGGACCAGCAGGAGCGCGCCCGTCGGGCCAGTCGGTGAACCAGGTCGGGCCGGCGTCGCGATTGCCCGGCGGCGCGACGGCCTGGGGAGGTGCCGCCATGACTTCTCGACCGGACTCACACACACCGTCCGAGCAGGTTCGCAAGGCCCGGAAGCGCCGGTGGTGGGTCGTGCTCGTGGTCTTGGTTGCAGCCGCGCTGGCCGCCGCGGCGCTTGGGCCGACGCTGCTGAGTACGCCGCCAGGCGCGGCCTCGCTTCTGGGGTACGTCGGCTCTCTCATCGGCGGCCGCATGACGGCCGACGACCTGAGCCTCTCGTGGTTCGGCAGGCAGGAGGTCTCCGGCCTGGACGCCCGGACCGACGAAGGCGCCCCCGTGGCCGCCGTGCGCTACTGCTCGCTGGATGCGGGGCTGTTGAACCTTCTGTGGACGGGGCGCATCGGCGCGGTGACCGTCCGGGATGCCGACGTTTACGTGGAAGGGCTGTGCCAGTTGAAGCCCCCCGAGTCGGCCAAGCCTCCACCGCGCAAGGCGGACGAGGCGGCCGAAGCGCCCACGCTCCCCCTCTCGGTCGAAATCCGCGGCCTGAAACTTCACGCCAAGGAGGCTACCGTTCACCTGGAGCAGGCCACGTTCAACACTGCGCCAGCCGGCGATACGCTGGAGGCCTCGCTGAAGGTCGCGCGAGGGGCGGATGAGGGCAGGGGGTCCGTCACGGCCAGAATCGAGGGCCTTTCATCGGACTTCAGAGGGTGGGACGCCATCGGCGTCCGCGGCGCGGTGAAGGCGGAAAGCCTGCCCCTCGCGGCCCTCTTTGACATCCTGGCGGCGGCTGGCGTGCCGGCCCAGGGCGGTGGAACCCTGGCGGGCAGCGCCGACGCAGCGCGCGAGCGCTCCGGCGCGGTCAACGTTCAAACGCAGTGGGTCGGGCAGGACGTGTGGCTCTCCGGCGACATCCTTCGCGGCGACAAGTTAGCGATGGGCCGCGTGGACCTGTCGGCCCGGCTGTCCTTGCGCGGCGATACCGTGGAAGTGGATTCACTCCGGCTTGAAAGTCCCGTGGTTGCGGCGCAGGCCCAGGGCACGTTTGTGCTGCCCACGGGCGAGGGCGCGAAGGCGGGCGCGGCCAAGGCGTCGGGAACGGGCCGGCTCGCGGCCGACTTGGCGGCCCTGGCGCGCATGCTCCCGGCCACGCTCGGCCTGCACAAGGACCTTCAGATTGAGAGCGGGCGGCTGGAGGCGACCGTCGCGGCGTCGCACGAGGCTGCCGCCGCTGCCGACGTACTGCGCATAGCGGCCGACATAAAGGACTTCGGCGGACGCCGGGTCGGCCGGCCCGTGGCCCTTCAGCCTGTGCACCTTGACGCGGAAATCTCGGACGACGCGCAGGGCCTGGCGGTGCGGAACCTGCTGGCAACCGGTTCCTTCGGCCGCGTCGAGGGCAGCGGACGCACCAGCGCGCTGACACTCACGGTTTCCATCGCGCTGGACAAGGCGGTGGCCGACGTCGGGCAGTTCATTGACCTGGGCGGCCGGTCGGCGTCCGGTAATCTGAAGGCCACGCTCAAGACTCGCGGCCCGCCTGCCGGCCGGCAGGGAGGCGGGCCTGCCGGCCCCGTCAGCCTGGACCTGGCGGCCGAGGCCACCGACCTGGCCTTGGTCCTGGCCCCCTACAGCCGCTGGCATGAGCGGCGGGCCACCCTCGCTGCGCAGGCCGAGATCGCCATGGACGCTCAAGGGGCCCCCGTCCAGGCTACCGTCTCGTCGCTGCGCCTCAGCGGCGCGGCCGGTGAAGCGGCGGGGCAGGGGACGCTGCGGTTCCAGCCCGCAGGTTGGACCGCTGACGGCGCAATCACGGGCCAGGGGGAGGTGGCGGCCCTGGCGGCGCAGGTGGCGGGACTGACGGGCGGCAAGCCCACTGATGCATCGGGCCAGTGGTCGCTCCAGGCCCAGGCCCGCGGCGGCCTGGATACGGGGCTTGACATGAAACTGCGGGCCGACGTGCGCAACCTGGCGTATGCGCCGCCGGCCGCCGGCGAGCCTACGCCGGCGGGTGCGCCGGCCAAGTCGTCCGGCGCCGCAGGGGCGACCGACGTGCCTGCGCCGCCGGCCGGGGTTGCAGGGCCGGCCGGTCCGGCCGGACCCGTTGCGGCGGGCGCTGCGCCTGGGCCGGGCGCGGCAAGCGCGGCAGGCGCATCGGCATCGGCCGGGCCTGCGCGGGCGCCGGTCGCCGTCGGCGACCTGAGCGCCGCCGCCGACGTGCGCGTCGCCAGCCGGCAGTCGGGGCTTGATGTAAGCGTCCACCAACTAGACATCACGGGCCCAGGCCTGACCGGTCGGGTCGCAGGCGAAGTTAGCGTGCCGGCGTCGCAGCCGGCCGGGAAGTCGTCGTCGGTTCTTACGATTGCAGGCCAAGGCGACCTGCGCGTTGAATTAGCGCAGGCGTCGGGCGTGCTGCGGGCGATGGGCCTTGTGGCCCCGGGTTCGCGTCTTGCCGGTGCCGTGACCGCACAGGCCCGGGCCGAGCAGAAGGCCGGCGGCCTGGCCGGGGCCGTCAAG
>VGYT01000087.1 GCA_016872895.1 Planctomycetota bacterium | reverse complement strand
GAACTCCTCCTCTCAGGTTCATTGATAATGTTACCCCGGCGGCGGCAGCGCGTCCAGCGAAAACCTGCGGGCAGCGCATCGGCTCGCGGCCAAGATTCACCGCCGCGGTTCATTCGAGCGCCGCACGCTCGCGGCGCACCCAGTCGAGCCAGCCTTCAAGCCCCTCTCCCGTGCGGCAGGAGAGTTCCAGGATGGGCACGGCCGGGTTCACGCCGCGGACGTATCGGCGGAAGTCTTCGAGCGAGAAATCCGTGGCAGCCAGGAGATCAATCTTGTTCAGGACCACGCAGTGGGCCTTGTGGAACGCCACGGGGTACTTGATGGGCTTGTCGTCGCCTTCCGGCGTGCTGGCGAGGACGACCCGCCGCCGCTCGCCCAGGTCGAACTCGGCGGGGCAGACGAGGTTGCCGACGTTCTCGATGAACAGCACGTCGAGGGCCTCCAGTTGAAACTCCTGGAGGGCATCGAGCACTTGGCGGGCGCTGAGGTGGCATCCGCCGCCGGTGTTGATTTGGCAGGAAGGGATGCCGGCCCGCTTAATGCGCCGGGCGTCGCGGTCGGTGGCCAGGTCGCCCTCGATAACGGCCATGCGGAGGTCCGCGGCCAGGCGCCGGGCGGTCTCCTCCAGGAGGCTGGTCTTGCCCGAACCTGGGGAACTCATGAGGTTGGCGACGAAGACCCCGGCCTCGCGGAACCGCTCGGCCAGTTCGGCCGCGAGACGGTCGCTCTCGGCCACGACACGCCTGGCAATGCGGATGCGCTTGGCCATGTGCAGGCCTCCGCGCGGCGGGTCTCCGCACCCGCCGCGCACCAGGTTATGAAACAGTTTCTAACGAAGCCCAGGCTGCCGACCCAGGCTACTCAACTTCGAGCGACTCCAAGTATACATTGCGGCCCCGGGTGACTTCCACGTCCGCGGAGCGGCAGTCGGGGCACGCGAGGTTCAACTCCTGCGGCTCAAACTCCCGGCCGCAGGCCTGGCACTTGACGGCCAGCGGCTCGGTGCGCAGGTGCAGGGCGGCCTGCGGCCACGGGGACTCGGCTGCCAGCACCTGGAGGGCGAACTGGAGGGATTCCGGGTCGGCCCCGCTCCACCGGCCGACCGTCAGCCGGATTTCCAGGAGAGTGCGGCCGGGGTGATGCTGCATCTCGGCGGCCACCTGTCGCCAGACGGCCTGGGCTAGTGCCACCTCGTGCACCGACCTTGTGTCCTCCGCGTCTTTTTGGCCAGGGGCTTGTCCAGCGGGTGCCCCGCCCCGTCTGCCGGCCGGCGGGCAGGCCCTGGCGGGCGAAAACACGTGCTCGGACCTCACAGCACCATGCTTCCGCAACGGCGCGAAAGCATGGCACCCCTTCCACGGCCGGACAAGCCGACCGCGGCGCGCCGGCGCCGGACGGGAATCACACGGGCAAGTCGGGAAATCATACCGGACGGGCCCTGCGAAAGACAGGCCCCCGCGGAGGAATCTCGGCCGCCCACGCCGCCCTCAGTCGAAAACGACGCGGGTGCCGGTGTTCGCGTTCAAGGGGTAGAACGCGTAAGCGACGACTCGCGTGCCGCCGATCTGCACGACGGTCAGGCCGTAGAGGGCGCACTTGCCGGGCGCATCGTCGGAGATGCGCATGTAGCCCGCGGGGTCGAACACGACGTAGAAGTCCGTGTGGGGCGATACGATTTTGCCGTCGGAGCAGGCGAACGCGGTGACCGCATCGGCCACCTGCTTCTCGTACTGCTTCCAGGCGGTAACTTCGGCCTCGCGGACAACGCGGGGATCCGACGCCACCGACGGCGGCGTGGGTATGGCGGGCATATCGCGTAAGACGTAGAGGTTGTCCTTGAGGCTGACCGGCCTGCGGCCGCGCACCGCCTCCCACGTGCCGGACGACGCATCGCGGTACTGAAGGGTCATCACGGTGCCCTCTTCGGGCTTCCGGGGATCGGCGGTGAAGTTGATCCGCGCCAGAACGCCGTTTGTGGCGGCGTAGTCGCGTGCGCCGTTGAGCATGGCCTGGACGGTGGCCAGAGACGTCTGTGGCCCCATGCGCTGGGCGAATATGTTGAAGACGCCGAAGGTGGCCACCATCAGGACGAGCATGATGCCGATGACGGCCAGCATTTCGGCGAGCGTAAAGGCTTTTCGGGTTCTCACGTGTTGCCCTCGTGCGGGCCGGCGGGGCGGCCGGCCGGCGTCATGGCGTTCTGTAATTGTACAGGTCGTCGTCATCCTTGAACTCGTTTGCGCCCAGGGACCGCAGGATGGGCGCCGGGGGCTGCCCGGTCGGCACCGACGTCGGCGCGGTGTACGTCACCTTGCGGCCCCAGCCGTCAACGAAGACGTAGTAAACCTTGCCGTCGCTCGTTTTCCTCGCCTGCACCACCGTTGCCCCTCCGCGGAAATAGGGGCCGTTGCGACGGGTCATGGTCATGGCGGCGTAGAACATGGCGTCGCGCTTTTCCTGAGGCTTGTCTGGGTACGTAATGACAGCGTCCTTGGCCTGCAATGGCAGGAACGGATAAGTCGTCGTTGTCCCTACCACCTCCGAGACCAGAACCTGGGCGTACTCCGTGTTGGGGACGCTGGAGAGGTCATAGGGGTACTTGCCCCAGTCGTCGTAGTATTTCTGGAGGGCGGCATCGAGGACGCTGAAGAGTTCCAGGGTGGCCCGCCGCGAGTTGTAGTTGCGCACGCCCTCCACGGCCCCCACCGTGAGCGTCACGAGGATGCCCAGGATGGCGACGACCGTAATCAGTTCGACCAGCGTGAAGCCGCGCACCGGTCGGGCGGCAAGGGGCCGGGTTGTCATGCGTCTCACTCCTTCCCTGCGGCGGAAGGCCTATCGCTTGAAGTTGCAGATGTCGTCACAGACGGCCGCACCGGAGTCGATATCGGTCTGGGTGACGTCCTTGCCCGTGGGCCGACCCTGTTCCTCTTTGGCGTAGCCCCAGAGGCGGTCTGCGCCGGCGGAGATAAGGAGGAAGTCCGGGCGGACCCACTTCTGCGCGCCCGAGGCCGGGTCGAGGGGCTTGGCCAGGAGTTGAAAGTGCGCCTGGCTCGCAAAGTTGTTCACCAGGGCGGTGTCTCCCGCGCTGCCATTGTCTTTGAAGTCGAAGGCGTCGGTCTCGGCGGGTTCGTAGCGGTAGTAGAAGATGGCCTTGCCGGGGCGGAAGGCATCCATGACGTAATCGGTGGTGCTGCCGCCGACCTCCATCTTGTAGTAGGGGCCGTAGGCGCCGCTGGCCTCTCCGCCGAAGGGCGACTTGCGGTACCAGGAGGTGCCTGTGGCGTTTGTACCCCAGCCGCGACCATCGGGGCCCATCAGGTAGTAGCCGACGGCCTCGTAGCCGAGGGACCGTGCACCCGAGTCGTGGGCGTTGTCGCTGGGGGGGAATATCTGCCAGTCGGCCTTAAAGGCTTCGAGGCCTGCGGCGAGGTTCCTGATGATATTCTCGGTGCCGGCGACACGGGCCGCCACGATGGCCTGGTTGACGGCGGGCGTAAGCAGCCCCACGAGCATGACGATGATGCCCATGACCAGGAGGAGTTCGACGAGCGTGAATGCCCGGGCGTGCGGCCGGGGGGTGCGTGTGGGTTTCATGGCGCTTGCGCCTTTCTTCGTTCCCGGAGCCGGGTTTGCGGCCTCACCCACGGCCGGCCAAGCCGGCCGTGCCACGTCGGTCGGCGTCGTGCTTTCGCAACGGCGCGAAAGCATGGCACCCGCCGAAACACGGGTCGGTTACTGCCAGTTGGTGACGTCGTCGTACGTGGGGCTGCCCTGGTCGTTTCGCGAGGCGGCCAGGATGCTGCCGTCTTCCTGCTTGATGATCCATCCGTATCGCCCGTCGGGTCCCGGCGAGATCAGGATGAAGTCCTGCCTGACCCAGCGGGTGATGCCTGTGTAGTAGGTCGGGAGCCTGACGATTTCCTCGAACTTGGCCTGGTCGCCGTAGTTGACCTTGGCACACTGGTCGCCGCCGCCCGGGCTGGGGTTCGGGATGGCCGGCGTCAGGGGGTCGTTATGGCGGACGTCGTAGTTCGGCTCGGACGCGGCCGGGCTGCTGCCCGGCTTGATGCGCGGGATCCGTTCGTAGCGGAAGTAAAGGATTCGTCCGGCGGGCTTGTAGCCGTCGAGGAAGGCACCCGGAACGTCTTGGCCGCCGACGGGGTCGCGTTCGTAGGTCATGGCGTCGGCGGCGGCCTGGTAATACGGGCCGTAACCGCGGTTGGGGCGCGGGCCGGTGGTGGAAGCGCCGGTGTCGTACGGCATGCGGCCGCCGGCCTCGATGCCCCATCCGCTGCCGGCCGGCCCGCGCAGGTAGAAGACGAGGTTGGCTGCGCCGGTCTGCATGGCGCCGATGGGCTTCGGTTCGTCGGCCGCGTAGTTGGTGCGCCAGGGCCTGGAGGGCGGATAGTCGCCGAAGTCTTTCTCGTAGTCTTCCAGGGCCATGCCGAGTTCCTTGAGGATGGCGATGGTCTTGGACTTACGGGCCGTCATCATGGCCGACTGGATGGTGGGCACGAGCAGGCCTATCAGCAGGCCGATGATGCTGATGACGATGAGCAGTTCGACCAGGGTGAAGCCGGGCGAGTTGCGCTTTTCGAGTTTCATGGCTGTCAAGCCCTCATCGCCCCGCCCCGAAGGGGTCCCTTCGGCACGTGCGGGGCGGCTAACCAGGCCGATCGCGCCTTGGCGCCGTTCGTCGTTCAACCCGTAATCCGTTAATGGCGTCCGCCGACTTCCTTGATGAGCACCACCAGCGGCAGGAAGAGCGAGACGACGATGAATCCGATCGTGCCGCCCAGGAAGATGATCATCACCGGTTCCATGGCGTTCATGAGCGAGCCGACGAGGTGGTCGACTTCCTCGTCGTAGGTGTCGGCGACCTTGATAAGCATCTTGTCGAGTTCGCCGGTCTCCTCGCCGACGTCGACCATGTTGACGACGATGGGGTCGACGATGCCGCTGGTCCGCAGGGGCCCGGCGATGCTTTCGCCTTCGCGGATGGAGTCGTGCACCTGGAGCAGGGCCCGCGAAACGACCTCGTTGCCGACCGTCTCTCGCGTGATGTTCAGGGCCTCCAGGATGGGCACGCCGGCCGAGATGAGCGTCCCGAGGGTCCGGGCGAATCGGGAGATGGCCTGGCGGTTGACCACGCTGCCGACGATGGGCAACTTCATCTTGATCCAGTCGATGCCGTAGCGGCCGAAGTTGGAGGCCTTCAGCATCCTGAGAGCCACGAACAGCCCGATCGGCACCAGCGGGATGAGGTACCAGAAGTCGCGCACGGTGTTGGAGACGTTAATAAGAATCTGAGTCGGGGCGGGCAGCCCGCCCTTGATCTCGAACCGCATGAAGATCTCCTGGAACCGCGGGACGATGAACCACATGATGAGCACCAGGATGAGCACCGCCACGCCGACGACCATGACGGGGTAGACCATGGCGCCGACGATGCGGCGCTTCAGGGCCTGTGCCTTCTCCATGAACTCGGCGAGTTTGCGGAGTATCTGGTCCAGGACGCCGCCGGCCTCGCCCGCCCGGACGGTGTGGACGTACAGGCGGTCGAAGGCCTTGGGGTGCTTCTCCATGGCCTCGGAGAGCGTGGACCCGGCCTCGACGTCCTCGATGACGTCCATGAGCGAGTTCTTGAGGACGCCCGGCTTGGTCTGGCCTTCCAGGATGCGGAGGCTGCGGAGGATGGGGAGGCCCGCGTCCTGAAGGGTGGACATCTGTCGCGTGAACTGCGTGAGTTGCTTGGCGTTGACGCGGCCGATGGCGAAGGAGCGGGCCTTCTTCTTCGGCTCCGCCGCCGGGGCCGGCCCCTTCTTGCCTTTCGGGCGCACCTGGGTCGGGAAGTGCCCCAGTGCCCGTATCTTGGTGATGGCCTCTTCCTGGTTGACGGCCTCGACCTCGGCCCGCACTTCCTGGCCGCGCGAATCCATCGCTTCGTACTGGAACGTCGCCATCGCACATCTCCTTGTCGCTGTCGCCCGGCAGATTACTGGTCAATCACGGTGGCCTTGACAACCTCCTCGATGGTGGTCACGCCATCGTAAACCGACAGGAGTCCGGCGTCGCGCAGCGTCCTCATGCCGCGCTTCTTGGCCTCCTCGCGGATAACATTCGTAGAGGTCTGGTGCAGGATGAGGTCGCGCACCTGCTCGTCAAGTCGCATGATCTCGAAGAGGCCGGTGCGGCCCTTGTACCCGGTGTTGTTGCAGAGGTCGCAACCCTTGCCGAAATAGAACGTGCGGCCGCGGACCTCCTCCGGCGTCAGTTCCAGTTCCCAGAGCATGTCTTCGGTAGGCTCGAACTCGGCGCGGCACTTTGTGCAGACGCGGCGGACGAGGCGCTGGGCCACGATGGCCTCCAGCGTGGACGTGACCATGTACGGCTCCAGCCCCAGGTCCAGCAGGCGCGTGATGGCCGTCGGGGCGTCGTTCGTGTGCAGCGTGGAGAACACCAGGTGTCCGGTGAGCGAGGCGTGGATGGCGATCTGGGCGGTCTCCAGGTCGCGGATCTCGCCCACCAGGATGATGTCCGGGTCCTGCCGCAGAATGTGCCGCAGACACCGCGCGAACGTCAACTCGATGTCCGGGTTGATCTGGACCTGGATGAGGCCCTCGATGTCGTACTCGACGGGGTCCTCGGTGGTGATGATCTTGACGTCGGTGGTATTGATGGCCGAGAGGGCCGAGTACAGGGTGGTTGTCTTGCCGCAGCCGGTCGGCCCGGTGACGATGACGATGCCGTTCGGGAGGTGGATGAGTTCATCGACGACCTTCTGTTCGTCGTCGCGGAGGCCGACCTTGGTGATGTCGAGTTCCACCTGGGTGCGGTCCAGGACGCGCATGACCACGCTCTCGCCGAACATGGTGGGCAGGACGCTGACGCGCAGGTCCACGGGCTTGCCGCCGACGGTGAGTTCGATGCGGCCGTCCTGGGGCACGCGGCGCTCGGCGATGTCGAGGTTGGACATGACCTTGATGCGGCTGGCTACGGCGAGGGCGATGTGGCGCGGAGGAGGCACCATCTCGTAAAGGATGCCGTCGATGCGGTACCGCATCTTGAACTCGTCCTCGAACGGCTCGAAGTGGATGTCCGAGGCCTTGTCGCGGATGGCGGCCAGGAGCACCAGGTTCAGCAGTTTCTTGACGGGCTGGCTCTCGCTCATCGCGCGGATGTCTTCCAGGTCGATGCTGTTCTCGTGTTCGGCGATCCACTCGGCCGTGGAGTCGAGTTCGTCCATGACGGCCTCGACGCTCTCGGCCTGGGCGTAATACTTATCCAGTGCCCGCACGAGCGCGGCCGGGTCGGCCACGGCGGGCACGATCTCGTGCCCCAGGAGGGTCTTCAGTTCGTCCAGGGCACGGAAGTTGTTCGGGTCGGCCATGGCGACCGTCAGGCGCCCCGCGTCGAACTCGATGGGCACGACGCCGTAACTGCGGGCGGTCATGGCGTCCATCTTCTCGATGACCTCGGCGGGGACCTCCAGTTCGTCGAGTTCCACGCGGCGCATGCCCATCTGGACGGCCAGTGCGGCAGTCACGTCGGCCTGGTCGCAGTAGCCGAGGTCCACCAGTACGGCCCCGATGGCGCCGCCCTTCTGCTTCTGGACCTTCAGGGCCTGCTGGACCTGCTCGGGCCCCGCCTTGCCCAGGGAGACGAGGATTTCGCCGAGGCGTTTGCGCCCGGCCGGGCCGGCCGGCGTTTCCTTGGAAGGTGTGCGGCTCACGTTGGTCCTCTCCAGAGCAAACCGGTTCGTTTATCGCGCGGCGGTTTTCTGGAACGCGCGGAGGTCGGCTACGTCGATGGGGCCGCCGATGCGTTTGAGGGCCTCGCGGCCCTCTGCCGTCTCCGCGAGTTTCAGTTCGATTTCCTCGCGGCGCTGGGCCCGTTCGAGCATCTCCTCGGCCGCGACGATGCCCCGCGAGTACAGGTCCCACAGCGAATCGTCGAGCAACTGCATGCCCCACTTGCGGCCGGTCTGGATATAGGAGTCCAGCCGGTAGGGCTCGTTCTTGCGGATGAGATTCTGGGCCGCCGGCGTAATCATCATGAACTCGTAGGCGGCGATGCGGCCGGGCATATCGAGGCGCGGCACGAGGGTCTGGCTGATGACCGCCATCAGGCAACTGGCCAACTGGACGCGGACCATCTCTTTCTGCTCAACGGGGAAGGCGTCCACGATGCGGTTCACCGTTCCGGCGGCGCCCGTGGTGTGCAGGGTGGAGAATACGAGGTGGCCGGTCTCGGCGGCGCGGACGGCGGCCTCCATGGTGTGGATGTCGCGCATCTCGCCCACCAGGATGACGTCGGGGTCCGCCCGCAGGGCACGGCGGACCGCCTCCTCGTAACTGATGACGTCGGTGCCGAGTTCACGCTGGTTGATCATCGACATCTTGTGCGCGTGGTAGTACTCGATGGGCTCTTCCACGGTGATGATGTGGCGGTCGAAGTTCTCGTTGATGTAGTTGATCATCGACGCCAGGGTCGTCGTCTTGCCCGAGCCGGTGGGGCCGGTCACCAGGAAGAGGCCCCGCGTGCGGCTCAGGAGCGTCTCGACGATGGGCGGCAGGCCGATCTCCTTCAGCGTCATCAGCCGCGACGGTATCAGCCGCAGCGCCAAACTGACGTGCCCGCGCTGCTTGAAGACGGCCACGCGGAAGCGGGCCTTGTCCTGGTAACTGAAGCCGAAGTCCGTGGAGCCGACCTCGTCGAGTTCCTGCTGGTTGCGGTCCGGGGTGATGCTCCGCATGAGTGTGACGGTATCTTCCGGGCCGAGCGTCTCGGTCTCCAGGGGGCGCAGGCGGCCGTGGAGGCGCACCACGGGCGGCCGGCCCACGTGCAGATGCAGGTCGGAACCGTTCTTGGAGACCACAAACTGAAGCAGTTTGTCGATCTGGATCATCGTCCGGTTTCAGCCGCTCCATTGCGCGACACTACCATTTTAGAGAGGCGGCCCGCACAGGACAACCGCCGGGGCGCCGGCAGGGGCGTCCGGGGCCGCCGCTACACGGCAGCCGCCTCGCGGGCGGCCATGCCCAGGACCTCTTCCATGGTGGTGATGCCCCGCATGACCTTGATCAGGCCGTCCTCCAGAAGGGTCCTCATGCCCAGCAGGCGGGCCGCCTGGCGGATTTCGCCCAGGGGGCGGTGCTTGAAGGTCAGTTCCCGCAGTTCCATGTTCAGGACCATGATTTCGAAGATGCCCAGGCGGCCCCTGTAGCCCATATTGTGGCACTTGGGGCAGCCCACCGGGCGGAAAAAGGTGGCCTGGCCCAGTTGCTCCTCCGTTACGCCCATCGCCCGCATGGTCGACAGGTCCATCGAGTCGTCGCGTTCCTTGCACTCGCCGCACAGGACCCGGACGAGGCGCTGGGCCATGACGGCCTGGATGGAACTGGCCACCAGGAAGGGCTTGACGCCCATGTCGATGAGGCGGGTGATGGCAGAGGGGGCGTCGTTAGTATGAAGTGTACTAAATACCAGGTGTCCGGTCAGGGCGGCCTGGATGGCCATCTCGGCGGTCTCGATATCGCGGATCTCGCCCACAAGGATGACATTCGGCGCCTGCCGCAGCATCGCCCTCAGAATCCGCTGGAACGTCAGGTTGATCGTCTCGTTCACCTGGCACTGATTGATGCCCGAAATGTGGTACTCCACCGGGTCCTCGGCCGTGATGATCTTGCGGTCAGGGGTGTTCAGTTTGTTCAGGGCCGCGTACAGGGTGGTGGTCTTGCCCGACCCCGTGGGTCCGGTCACCAGGAAGATGCCGTTGGGCCGCTCGATGGCCTTCTGGAAGACCTCGAAGTCGTCTGGCAGGAAGCCCAGGCCGTCGAGGCCGACGTTGATGGACTCCCGCCGCAGAATACGCAGCACGATGCTCTCACCGTGATAGCCGGGCAGGGTCGAGACACGGAAGTCGAGGTCCTGCCCGTCGAGTTTCATTCGGATGCGGCCGTCCTGGGGGACGCGCTTCTCCTCGATCTGCATGCCAGACATGAGTTTGATGCGGGTGGTGATGGAGCCCTGGAGGCGCTTGGGCGGGGCGTCGCGCTCGACGCACACGCCGTCAATGCGATACCGCACGCGCAGGCGGTTGGCCAGCGGCTCCACGTGGATGTCGCTGGCCCGCATGCGGACGGCCTCGGTAATCAGCAGTTGCACCAGCCGGATGATCGGGGCCGACTCGGCGTGCAGTTCCGCCCCCTTCTCGCCGCGGTCAACGAAGTCCACGTCCGACGAGGTGAACTCCTGGAGCATCGTGTCCACCGACTCCGACTCAGCCTGCTCGGTGTATGCCTTGATGATCTCCTGCACCTTCTCCCGGGCCGCCAGCACGCAGTCCACGTCCATGTTCAGCCGGAACCGGATTGCGTCCACCGACTCCAGGTCCAGCGGGTCGGTGATGGCCACCTTCAACCGGCCGTCCTTGTACTCCAGCGGGACGATCTGGTACTCCTTCATCATGGCCTCGGGCATCATCTCCATGACTTCGGGCTTGACGGTCGCCAGGTCGACGTCCACGAACTCCATGTCGAACTGGATGGCCAGGGCGCGCATAATGTCTTCTTCGGTGCACGCGCCGGTGGAGATGAGGATTTCGCCCAGGCGCCGCCCGCTGCGGGCCTGCCGGCCCAGGGCGTCGTTGAGTTGCTTATCGGTGACCTTGCCCCACTCTTTCAGGATTTCGCCGAGGCGTTTACGCGGTCCTGGCATGGCACCCTCGCAAGAAACAGGGAGACACCCCCCTTCCGGCTCCTCACCGGTGGAAGGCCCCTTGTCGTCTTCAGGAAACGCATCCGCCCGCCGGACCCCCAAACGCTCGGGCGGCGGCTGTAACCGGCGACCGCAACCTGCCTTACACGCAATTTAACCCCGCGTAGCGCCAGCGTCAAGCCCATTCGCGGCAAACTGGAGTTGTCACCCGCCCGCCTTGGCGGGCTCCTGGGCAGGGAGCCGGCCTACACATGCAGTTCGACGATGTCGCGGTCCGACAGGACGTGGTCCCGCGGCGCGGGGGCGCCCTCGTACGTGTTCGCCCCCCATATGCGGGCGCGCTTGAGGCTGGTCGCCATGTCCTTGTGGATCGCCGCCGCAAGGTCCAGAACAGTGCTCCCCCTGGGCAGGACGAACGGGCGGTCCTTGTCGGGCGGCTTGCCGGGTTCCTTCGAGTAGATGCGGACGACATCGAGCATCCGAAAGCACATGCGGGGGATTTCGCCCAAGTGGTCGCCCTTCTCGGCGCTGGTGGCCAGCATGGGCACGTCGCGGTACAGTTCTCGCAGCGCCTGGAAGTTCTCGGCCGCGCCGGGCACGTCCAGTTTCGTCCCCACGATGAGCATGCGTTTGGCCGCGCCGCCCTCGGGCGCCGGCCGGCCCGGCGGCACGAGGCCCCGCGCATCCAGAAGGCCCAGGCAGATGTCCATCTCTTGCAGCACGTCGGCCGCCAGGTCGATGCAGATGATAAGGCCGTCGGCGTTGCGCACCGCCCCGATCATGCCCGGCACAAAACCCTCGGCCGTCACGGGCGGCATGTCCACGAGTTGAACCTGAACGTCCTCGTAGTTCATCATCCCCGGCACGGGGCCGTGCGTCGAGAACGGGTACGGCGCCACCGTGACGTGGGCCTTCGTCAGGGCCCCCACCAGGGCGCTCTTGCCGCAGTTGGGCGTTCCGATGAGGACGAACTGACCCGCCCCGTGCTTCTCGACGTAGAATGCGTCGATGCCGCTGCGGCCCTTGGCCTTTTCGCCGGCCTCGCGCAGTTTGGCGAGGCGCCGGCGGATGTCCGCCCGCATCTTCTCCGTCCCCTTGTGCTTGGGGATGGTGGCGGACATCTCTTCGAGCGCGGCGATTTTCTCGGCGACGGTCTTCGCCTGCCGGAAGCCCTCCTCGGCCTTCAGGTACATGGGTGTCAGGTTGGCGGGCATGGCCGGCACCTCGGAACTCGCGCCTTCTCATATTCTACCCGCTGCCGCCGAGCACGCAAGTGCAGCCGAGGCGCGGGGCGTAAGCGTTCCTTTACGTGTCGAGTTTCCCCGCAGCAAACGTGGCACGGCCGGCTTGCCCGGCCGTGGGAATCTGCGCCGAATGCGCCACGGCCGGACAAGCCGGCCGTGCCACAGGCGCGTGGTATCTCGCCTGCAAGCGAGCCCTCACGCGCCGGGCGACATAACTCTTGGCCTCGAACCCGCCGGGCGATACAGTATAGGCAAGGGCACAGTCGGTGAGGGTCCCGGCGCGCCCCCCAGGTATGGCGAAGGAGACTCGGCGTGCAAGTGCGCGGTGCTGTTGCAGTGGGGCTGATGCTGGCCGTGTCCATCGGCGGTTGCAGCCGCTCCGGGCAGAAGGAAGTCGGCGTGGGCGTGGCTAAGTCGGCCCTGGCCATCCACCCGGCCCTCATCGGCTCGGCCGTCCCGCCCCTGACGCTCTATACACCGGAGGGCCGGCAGCAGGAACTGCGCGCCGTACTCGCCCAGAAGCCGACCGTCCTGGTCGTGTACAAAGGGAACTGGTGCATCTACTGCCTGAAGCAGTTGGCCGATCTTCAGAAGATCGAGCCGGACCTGCTGGCGCTGGGGTACCAGATCGTGGGCCTCAGCCCGGACCTGCCGTCGGAACTGAGGAAGACGGTCGAGAAGCGGCAACTGAACTACACGCTGCTGTCGGACTTCCAGATGCAGGCCGCGCGGGCGCTCGGCCTGGCTTACTACGTGGACGAGGCCACGCGGCGGGAACTTGAGCGCCGGAACGTCGAGTTCGTCGGCCTCTCGGTCCAGCCGGGCCGGATGCTGCCCGTGCCGGCGGTGTTCATCGTGGACACGCGCGGCATCATCCGGTGGCAGTACGTGAACCCGGACTACACGGAGCGTGTGCCGACGGGAGTTCTGCTGGCAGCCGCCCGATGTCTGGCTGAAAAGAAATAGCGGCCGCCGACTGTTCCGATTCCAGCATGGTCCAAAACGCCCGGCACGGCCGGGGGGCAATTGGCCCGCACAATTCATCCCCACGCGATGCGCGGGGCTTGTTTGAACCACGCCCCTTTTGCATCGCAAGAGGCTTGGTCTGCCCTTGCAATGTGCCGCCCGAGCGCGGTATAAGTGAGCCAGAGATGGCCCGGTCACAGGCCGATGCACCCGGGGATGCAGTCCATTGCCGGCGCGCCGCTTTCAGGAAAGAGGTCCTGCAATAATGGTACAGGCATTGCATCACCCTTCGGATGGGAGAGCCGCCGCGCCCCGTGCCCGGAGAATCAGGTTCATCGAGCCCAGCGGCCGTGAGGGGCGCCCCTTTAACGCCTGGCTCAGCCGCTGGCCGCTCCTGGGGCCCATCACGCTGGCGACCATCCTCCATGAGCGCGGCTACGACGCCGCGGTGTACAACGAGAACCTCTCCGGCCCGCTGCTGGAGAACCGCCCGGCCTACGAAGACATCTGCGCGGCCGACGTGGTGGGCATCAGCATCATGACGCCGACGGCGGCGCGCGGCTACGCGCTGGCCGACCGGCTGCGGCGCGACGCTCCGCAGGCGAAGATCGCCTTCGGCGGCGCGCATGCCACCTTCCTGCCCGAGGAGGCCCTGGCCCACGGCGATATCGTCGTCTGCGGCGAGGGCGAGAGCGTCATCGAGCAGATCGCGCGCGGCGACATGCCGGACGGCATCGTCCGCGCCGTCCCGCTGGCGGACCTCGACCAGGTGCCCACGCTGCGCCACGACCTGATGCGCGACTTCGACCAACTGCTGGCCCGCTGCCGCCGCCGCGAACTCTACGAACTGCCCGTCGTCACTTCGCGCGGGTGCCCGCACGCCTGCACCTACTGCTCCGTGACGCAGATGTTCGGACGCCAGGTCCGCCGCCAGTCGCCCGATAAGGTCCTCCGCGATGTGGAGACGTACATGGCCCGCGGCTTCCGGCGGCTGTTCTTCTACGACGACAACTTCACGTCGGACCGGACGTGGTCGCAAGCGGTGCTGGGGCGGCTGGCCCCGATGGGCCTCCGGTTCAACGCCCAGGTGCGGGCCGACTTCCAGTGGCTCGACGCCCGCCGCAGACGTCTGGACGAGTCCCTTCTTGAAGCCATGCACAAGGCCGGCGGCGACGTCCTCTACATCGGCTACGAGACGATCGACGACGCCACCGCCCGCGAGTGGCACAAGGGCTACCGCGGCGACCGCCCCTTGCGCGAGCGCCTGCTGGAGGACACGCATATCCTCCACTCCAGCGGCTTCTGGATTCACGGCATGTTCGTCCTTGGGCCGCAGCACACGTCCGACACGGCCGACGGAATCGTCCGCTTCGCCCGCCAGGCCAAGATCGAGTCCATCCAGATAAGCATTCTGACGCCGCTCCCGGGGACCGCACTGTTCCGCGAGATGCAGCCGCACCTGGTGTTCAGGAACTTCCCGGCCGACTGGGACTACTACGACGGCACGCACTGCGTGTACAACCACAGCCGGCTTGGCATCGAGGGAATCCAGAAGGCGCTGCTGGATGCGCACGCCCGCTTCTACCGCTGGGGGGGCCTGAGCCTCCGGCGCATCAGCGCGCTCGTCGAACAGAAGATCCCCATCATGGACAAACTGGCCCTCTTCTGGGGCCATGCGCGGCTCGCCCGGACCACCCTCCGGAAGTGGCGAGACGAGACCCGCCTGTTCCTGGAGGCCACGCGAGCCGTCCGCGCGCAAAGCCCGTAATCCTTCGCCGGCGCGGAGGACATCCCGTGATGGCCATCGACGGCACGGCCGCTGCGAGGGCTTGGTCCCTGCTGGCGCTGCGCGCCGCGGTCAAAGGCGCCGACCTGGCAACGCGGTTCCCTGTCCTGCACGAGTTCTTCCTGGGGAAACTGCTGGAGCGCCTGGAGGCCTCCTACGACGCGAACGAGCCGGACGACGAGTGCCTGGCGCGCGTCCGCTGGCTCGGCCTGCACCTGGAGGCATTCCTGCGGCGGCTGCTGAGGGAGCGCCCCGCGGCCGCACGCGCCATGCTGCGATTCCTCGGCACGTGGGCCGAGGACGTGTACCGCCGCTCGGCCGCGCAGCGCACGGGCGGCATCACGCCCTGCACCGTGGTCATCGAGCCCACCGACCGCTGCAACCTCTTCTGCCCGGGCTGCTACGCCAAGTCCAGTTGCGATGGCAGCGACCTCTCGTACGAGCGGCTGGTCCGCATCATCGAGCAGGTCCTGGACATGGGGGTGACGCTCATCACCATCTCCGGGGGCGAGCCGTTCCTTCGGGAGAGGGCCGACCGCACGCTCACACGCCTGGCCGGGCGGTTCCGTGACCGCGGATTCCTCGTGTACACGAACGGCACGCTCATTGACCGCGAGATCGCCCGCCGCCTGGGCCGATGCGGCAACATCTTCCCGGCCATCAGCGTCGAGGGGTTCGAGCACCAGACCGACGCCCGCCGCGGCAAGGGCACGTACGAACTGAACCGCCGCGTACGCCGGATGCTGGTCGACGAAGGCGTCATGGCGGGCTTCTCCGCCACGGTCACCCGCGCCAACGCCGCCGCCGTCGCCAGCGACGCGTTCATCGACCGGCGCATCGCGGAGGGCGACCTCTTCGGCTGGTTCTTCCTCCTCCAGCCCATCGGCCGCTCGCCCCGGCCGGACCTCATGGTCACGGCCGAGCAGCGGGCCATGCTCCGCGACGCCGTCCACCGCTGGCGCACTGAGAACCGCCCCATCTTCCTGGGCGATTTCTGGAACGACGGCCACCTCGTCGGCGGCTGCATCGCCGGCGGCCGCTACTACTTCCACATCTACGCCAACGGCGACTTGAGCCCCTGCGTCTTCGCGCCCGTCGCCTGCGGGAACATCTTTGATATCATCAACGGCACGAGCCCCTACCGCAGCCTCCGCGAGTTCGTACAGGAGCACCCCGTCTTCGCGGCGTACCGCCAGGAGCAGGCGAAGATTGAGGACCGCGCGCGGCCGTGCCTCCTCATCGACCACCCGGAGGCCTTCCGCCGCATCTGCCGCGCAGAGGGCTGTCGCCCAGCCAGGAACATGGCCCCCGGCTACTTGGACGGGGAGATCGCGCGGGCCATAGACTCGGCCGCCCGCGAGTGGCGCGAGTACGTCGAGCGCCTCCCGCCGCTGCCGATGGAGGCCCCGCCCCGCTGCGCGGCCCGACCCGCCCGCGCGCGGGCCAGGTCTGCGTGAGCCGCGGCCGGCCAGTGAGAAAAGGAGGACCGCCATGCGTCTTGACGCGATGTGTCTCGCCGCCGCAGCCGCCCTTCTGCCCGCCGCCTTCGGCGCCGCCGAGAAAACCGCGCGCCCGCCGACGGAAGAGGAAATCCGCAAGATCCAGGAGGCCTCGCCCGCCGACGTGCCCGCCAGGCCGGCACAGCCGCGCAAGGTCATAGTCTGGGGCCGCCTGGCGGCGCACGAACCGAACGCCACCGCCGCCAAGACGATGGAAATCCTCGGCAAGAAGTCCGGCGCCTTTGCCGCGACCGTCAGCGAGGACCCCGCTGCTC
>VGYT01000086.1 GCA_016872895.1 Planctomycetota bacterium | reverse complement strand
GCATAGCCGGCGGCGGCTGAACGCGGACGGTCATTGCCGCCGCGGGAACGGCCGGTACAGCGGGTCTCCGATGAAGCACATCTGCCAGGAGAGTTGCGGCTGGGCCATGCCGGCGGCCTCGCCCCAGGAGCAGCCCCTGAGCAGGCGGTCCATCAAGATATCTACGTGCGGAGTGCCGGCGAGGAACGGCTCGTACACCGCCCCGGCCGTCAGGCACGCCCCGCGCGCCAGGAGCGGCCCCACCCAGCGGCTCCTGGGCTCGCGTATGGCCGCGCCCGTGAAACTCTGGAGGTGATACGCAACCGCGCCGCGGTTGAACCTGAAGTCGGTTTTCGTCATCGGCCCGACGGCCTGGTCGGCGTACCAGCCCAGGTACACGGCGGCATCCGGCATGGGGTGGGCCAGGGGCAGCACTTCGGGCCTGGCATCCACCTCGGTGGGCAGGCCGGCTCGCTGAAGGATTTCGGCGGCGCGGCGGAGCCACTCGTCGCCCTCGCTGTATTCGCCCTTGAGGATGCCGCGCGTATCGACGTACGCCCGGCCCCGCAGGCCGCCGGCGGCCTCTGCCGCCAGGGCGTCGTCCACCAGCCGCCGGGCGATCTCAGGGCTCGGCCCGTCCAGGCGCGACGCCAGGACCATGACGGCGTCCAGTGGCGGGCCGAACGGCGCGTCGGCCCCGAAGTAGGGGTTGCCCACGCTGCCGGCGAGTTTGTGGCCGCCGCCGGGCACGAGCGCCAGTTCCGAGTCCACCGCCGCAGCCTGCGACAGGTACATCGTTTTGATCTGCTCGTATCCTTTTATCTTGATGGGCACGCCGCAGACGGGGACGAGGTACTTGGCGCGGCGGTTGTCGGTGGCCAGTCGCAGGCGGGCGTCGGGCAGGGCCACGTCGAGCCGCCCTTCCCAGCGCGCGAGGAAGGCCCGCAGCGGCTGCCAGAGCGCCTGGTTGAACGCCTCGCGCGAAATCTCTTCGTCGGCCGGGGCGCGGACAAGGCACAGGTTCCCGGCCGGTATGCCGCGCGCGGCCATGTAGTGGCGGGCGACGGCGACGCCCTCGGGCACGGTCTCGGACGCCAGGACGATGGTGCGCGCGGCCTCGGGATGGGGCGCAGGGGGTGCGGCGGGAGCGGCCCCGGACGCCGCGGAGCAAAGAAGGGCCAGAAGGCGGGCGCCGGCGAGGATGTATCGGCGATCGTGCATGAGCAATCCGACGCTTCCGCGCCGGGCCGGATCAGCGCGGCGGGTCAGGAGACCCGCCGCGCCGCGCGGGCGCCCCGCCCGCGGCGGGCGAAAGCATGCTTACGGGCCTCGCAGGACCATGCTTTCGCAACGGCGCGAAAGCATGGCACCCGCAGAAACAACGTTGGCGCACCACCAGGCCGAACGCAGGCCAGCGGCGCGCCCGCTCAGGCGCTGAACCCCGGCGCGCTCGGGCCGGCGACCGCGTCCAGCACGTGGTCCGCGACGAAGATGGGCGTGCCTTCGGCCACGGCCAGGGCGATGGCGTCGGACGGGCGGGCATCGACCAGGACCGGCTGGCCGCCGCGCTCAATCACCAGGCTCGCGAAGAAGGTATGGTCCCGCAGGTCCGTGACGACGACCTTCGCCAGTCGGCCGCCCATGGCCTCGATGACGCTCGCGAGCAGGTCGTGCGTCATGGGCCGGGGCAGGACGTGGCCCTTGATGCGGCGGTCGATGGCTGCCGCCTCGAAGAAGCCGATGACGATGGGAAACGACCGCCGGCCCTTGGCTTCCTTGAGCACGATGACCTGCTGGTCTCCCGTCTCGGTTATCATGATGCGAATAAGTTCGCAGCGGATTTCCATGCGCGGCTCCAGAAACCGGAACAAGGAACGCACTTATTTTACCGCGGGCCGGGGCGGGGGCAAGCGAGGAAACTCCCTCGCGATGAGCAGCGGCAGTTCGAGCCGTAAGAGTCAGGTCGCTGCCCGAACGTCACCCCCTCACCCCTGCCCCTCTCCCGCGGCGGGGGAGGGGAACAGCGGCTCGACGAACTACCCGCCCAACTCCGCGCGGCGTTTGCGGAGGGCGGCCAGGGCGGCGCGGGCCTCATCGGCCCGTGCGCGCTCGCGCCGGACCACCTCGGGCGGCGCGCGGTCGATGAAGGGCTTGTTGCCCAGTTTCGCCTCGATGCCCGCCAGGAGCCGCTCCTTGTCGGCGATGTCCCTCTCCAGCCGCGCCCGCTCTTTCTCGATCCATTCCTTCGGCGTCGGGACATACACGGAGCCGCCCAGGGCGGCCACGTAAGTACCGGCGCAGGTCTGACCAGAGGGCGGCGGCTCGCCGATGCGGGCGTCCTGCACTCCCGCCAGCGCGCCGTACTCGGCGAACGTGGACGCGGCAAAGGCGGCATGTTCCCCCGGCTGAGGAACGTACACAGTTACCCTTGCCGCAGACTGGCCGCTCTCTGCTTTTGCCTGCCTCACACCCAGAAGTATCTCGCGGTGCAGGCCGAAGAGCCGCTCGGCCTCGGGGTCAACCAGGTGCGGCGCGGGCGCCGGCCAGGCGGCGGCGATAAGCCGCTCACTCGGCGGGGCGTCGGCCAGGCCGGGCAGACCGCGGTCGGCAACCGTGGCGTTCAGGCCCTCCCACGCGGCCTCGGTGACGAACGGAGTGAACGGGTGCAGCAGCCGCAGCGCGCGGTCGACCACGAAGGCCAGGACGCGCTGCGCCGTCGGCCGCCCGGCCGGGTCGGCCATGCGCGGCTTGACGGCCTCCAGGTACCAGTCGCACAGTTCGTCCCAGAAGAATGCGTATAGGCCGGCGACGGCGGCCTGGAAGTGGAAGGCGTCGAGTTCGTCCGTGGCTGCGCGGCGGGCGTGCTCGGAGCGGGAGAGAATCCAGCGGTCCTCAAGCCGCAGGGCCGACGCCTCGAACGCCGCCCCCGCGGCGCCCTGGAGGCTGATAAGGGCGAACCGCACGGCGTTCCAGAGTTTGTTGCAGAAGTTGCGGCCCATGTCGAACCTGGGCGAGGTGTTGCGGCCGGTGGCCGGGTCCTTCACCACGGGCATCCGCACGTCCTGCGTCTCGGTGGTCATCCAGGCCAGGGTGAATCGCAGGGCGTCGGCCCCGTGCGAGGCCACGATTTCCAGCGGGTCAACGCCGTTGCCGAGCGACTTCTTCATCGGGCGGCCCTCGCCGTCCTGGATCATCGCGTGGATATACACATCACTAAATGGCGGCTTGCCCAGGTTGTAGAGGCCCGTCATGACCATGCGGGCGACCCACAGGGTGATGATTTCGCGGGCCGTCACCAGGACGTCGGTGGGGTAGAACGCCCGCAGGTCGGGCGCGTCCTCGGGCCAGCCCAGGGTGGAGAACGGCCACAGGGCGCTTGAGAACCACGTGTCCAGGACGTCGGGGTCCTGCTCCAGGCGGCGGCCGGGGACGGCGTCGGGCGCCAGGTCGGCCTCGCGCGCGCAGACGAGGTACCCGCCGCGAGACTCGTCGCGAGTCCAGGCGACGTCGCGGCGGCCGGCGAACGCGGCCCGCAGGTCGGCCTCCGTGCAGTCCGCGCCGTGCCAGATGGGGATGCGGTGCCCCCACCACAGTTGGCGCGAGATGCACCAGTCGCGCTTCTGGCTGAGCCAATCCAGGTACGTGCGGGCGTAGCGCTCCGGGTGGAACCGCACGCGGCCGTCGCGGACGGCCCCCATGGCGGCCTCCGCCAGGCCTCCCATGCGCACGAACCACTGGTCCGAGAGGTACGGCTCGATGGGCGTCTTGGAGCGGTCGGAGTGGCCGATGTCGGCCTGGTACGGCTCGACCTTCTCCAGGAGGCCCCCGGCGCGGAGGTCCTCGACCACGCGGTCGCGGGCCTTCAGCCGCGGCAGGCCGCGGTACGGTCCGCCATTTTCGTTGATATGTCCATCCGGCGTAAGGATGTTGATCATCGGCAGCGCGTGCCGCAGCCCCGCCTCGTAGTCGTTCGGGTCGTGCGCGGGCGTCACCTTGACGCAGCCGGAGCCGAACTCCGGGTCCACCAGCAGACCGTCGGCGATGACGGGAATGTCGCGCTGAAGAAGCGGCAGCACGACTGTTTTGCCGATGAGGTCCCGGTAGCGCGGGTCGTCCGGGTGGACGGCCACGGCCGTGTCGCCGAGCATCGTTTCCGGCCGCGTGGTGGCCACCGTGACGAAGCGGCCGGCCCCGCCCTTCACGGGATAGCGGATGTGCCACAGGCAGCCCTTGACGGTCTCGTGGTACACCTCGTCGTCGGAGACGGCGGTCTGAAGGTGCGTGTCCCAGTTGACGAGGCGTTTGCCGCGGTAGATGAGGCCGCCCTGGAACATGCGGAAGAACGCGTGGCGGACGGCCCGCGCGCAAACCGGGTCCAGCGTGAACCGGGTGCGCTGCCAGTCGCAGGAGCAGCCGATGCGGCGGAGTTGCCCCAGGATGATGTCGCCGCAGGCCTCGCGCCAGGCCCAGATGCGGCGGACGATCTCGTCGCGGCCCAGGTCGTGGCGGGTCTTTTTCTCCTCCTGGAGAATGCGGCGCTCCACGACCGCCTGCGTGGCGATGCCCGCGTGGTCCGTGCCGGGAAGCCACAGGGTCTTGCGGCCCTGCATACGCCGCCATCGGATGAGGATATCTTGAAGCGTATTATTGAGGGCGTGGCCCAGGTGCAGCCGGTCGGTGACGTTCGGCGGCGGAATGACGATCGTGAACGGCCGGCCGGGCGCCCCGGCCTCGGCGTGGAAGTGCCCGCCCCGCTCCCAGGCTTCGTACAGGCGCGCCTCGACGACCGCAGGGTCGTAGGTCTTCGGCAGCGGGCCGTCGGGGGGCGCGGCGGGGCCCGCCGCTGCTGACTCCGCCGCTGACGCCGCCCCGGGGCCGCCCGGATCGCCTGCCGCGCTCGCCTTCGGCTTGCGGCTAAGCGCGGCCTCGCCTTGCGCGCCAGGCACGGTCGGCTTCGGCCCGCGGCTGAACGGCGCATTCTCTCGCTCGTCATTCATGCGTGTTCTCTTCGTCTTTCATAAGTTTATACTCGATGCTCTCCACGAGCGCCTGCCAGGAGGCGTCGATTATGTTCTCCGACACGCCGACCGTGCCCCAGTGCTCGCGGCGGTCGCGCGACTCGATGACCACGCGGACCCTTGCGGCCGTGCCCGCCCCGGAGTTGATGACGCGCACCTTGTAGTCCACGAGGCTCATGCCGGCCAGCCCCGGGTACGCCGCCGTCAGGGCCTTCCTGAGCGCGGCGTCGAGGGCGTTCACGGGGCCGTCGCCCTCGGCCACGGTGTGCTGCCAGTCGGGGCCGACGCGAAGTTTGACGGTGGCCTCCGTCACGGGTGGCCGGTCTCCGTCCTTCTTGATGCCCACGCTGTAATGGTCGAGTTCGAAATACGACTTGTCCCGGCCGGCCAGCCGCCGCACAAGGAGCGCGAAGGATGCCTCGCAGGCCTCGAACTGGAACCCTTCGTTTTCGAGTCGCTGGACCTCTCGCAGGACCTTCTGCTGAAGGCCCTTGTCGCGCTCGAAGTCCGTGCCGCCGACCTTCTGGAGGATCGTTCCCCGCCCCGAGAGTTCGCTGACGAGTATGCGGCGGGTGTTGCCCACGACGCGCGGGTCCACGTGCTCGTAGGAGCGGCGGTCGCGTGCGACGGCGGCCACGTGCATGCCGCCCTTGTGGGCGAATGCGCTCGGGCCCACGTACGGCTGTCCGGGCACAAGGAGCATGTTGGCCGTCTCATAGACGAATCGCGAAACGTCGGTCAGTTTGGCCAGGTTCTCGCGGCCGACGCACTCCAGGCCCATCTTCAGTTCCAGGTTGGCCGCCACGGCGCAAAGGTCGGCGTTGCCGCAGCGTTCGCCCAGGCCGTTGACGGTCCCCTGGACGCAGGCGGCCCCCGCCCGCACGGCGGCGAGCGTGCCGGCCACGGCCAGGCCCGCGTCGTTGTGGCCGTGGAAGCCGAGCGGCCCGCCCGCCTCGCGTGCGGCCTCGGCCACGGCCTCGGCGATTTCCTCCGGCAGGCAGCCGCCGTTCGTGTCGCAGAGGATGAGCCAGTCGGCCCCCGCCTCCAGGGCGGCCCGCAGGACCGCCAGGGCGTACTGGCGGCCTGCGCGGCGGCCGTCGAAGTAATGCTCGGCGTCGAAGAAGACGGTCCGCCCCGCCTCCTTCAGCAGCCGCACCGAGTCGCGGACCATCGCCAGGTTCTCATCGAGGTCCGTCTGAAGTACCTTCGTCACGTGGAAGTCCCACGCCTTGCCGACGACGGCGACGGCGGGCGTCTCGGCCGCCAGGAGGGCCGCCAGCGCGGCGTCCTGGGCGGCCTTGGCGCCCACGCGCCGCGTCATGCCGAAGGCCACCGGCCGGGCGCGCTTCAGGGGCAGGCGCCGGAGTTCCTGGAAGACCGCCTCGTCCTTCTCGTTCGAGGCGGGGTAGCCCGCCTCGATGTAATCGGCGCCGAGGTCGTCCAGGCGCAGGGCGATGTCGAGTTTGTCCTGAAGGCTGAAACTGACGCCCTCGCCCTGCGTGCCGTCGCGGAGCGTCGTATCGTAAAGCGCGATCTTTTTCATGGCGCGTGCCCCAACAAAAAAACCCGGAGCCTTGACCGCCCCGGGCCGCGCGTGACGCCTCGTACGGCTAGACCCGGGGGCCTCCCACCGATACGCCGACCGCGGCAATACCGGCGCGCGCGGCATCCGGGACCGCCCCGGCGGGACGTTCCGCGACGCGGCCGCCCTGCCCGCCCGCTCGTCCGTATGCCGACACGCTGCACCTCCGGGTCCGAAACCTGCCTGACACTGACGCCCAGAAGTATATCATCGGCCGGCCGCGGGTCAAATAATTACTGGAACCTCCGCCGGCCGCGGCCGCGGCCGCGAATCACGCCGCCAATTCGCCAGAACGATATGTCCTCCCGGCGGTTTATGCTTGCGGGCACAACCGGGGGCCTCTTTCAGGAGCCGCGCATGCGCCACGTACCCTCCGCATTGATGATCGCCCTTGCACTCGCCACGGCTTGCGCCGATGCTGCACTTGCCCCGGCGCCCGCCCCGCGTCCGGCCGGCAAGGCGGCGCCCGCCTCATCTGCCGCCACCGGAGCGGCCGAGACCGAGTGGCCCTGCTGGCTGGGCCCGAACCGCGACGGCAAGTCGCCCGACAAGGGCCTGCTGAAGGAGTGGCCCTCGGGCGGCCCGCCCCTTCTGTGGAAGGCCGAGGGCATCGGCAAGGGGTTCTCCACCGTCTCCGTCTCGGGCGGCCTCATCTACACCAGCGGCGACGTGGACGAGCGCTTCGTCGTCTTCGCCTTTGACATGGACGGCAAACCGAAGTTCAAGATTGATCACGACGAGGCGTGGACAAAGAACCATCCCGGCTCGCGATCCACGCCCACCATTGACGGCGGCAACCTGTACGTTGAATCGGGCCACGGCACGGTCGGCTGCTACGACGCCAGGACGGCGACACGCAAGTGGACGCGCAAACTGAGCGAGTTCGGCGGGCGCCCGCCCAACTGGGGCTACGCCGAGTCGGTCCTCATCCTGGGGAACCTGGCCATCGTCGTGCCGGGCGAGAAGAACTGCATCGTGGCCCTCAATAAACTCACCGGGCAGCCCGTGTGGTCGAGCACCGGCTTCTCGGCGGGCGCACAGTACGGCGGATGCCTGCCCTTCACGTACCAGAACGTGCCGCTGTTGGCCTGCGGCACTGCGGCGGGCTTGGTGTGCGTTGACGCGCGCAGCGGCGCACTTGTGTTCCTGAACGATTTTAGCGCAAAGAACACGGCCAACTGCCCCACGCCCGCCTACGCCGACGGCCACCTCTTCTGGTCCAACGGCTACGGCAAGGGCGGCCTGTGCATGAAGTTCGCCTCCGCAGGAGGCAAGGTGACCGCAACCGAGGCATACCGCACGACCGACATGGTCTGCCACCACGGCGGATATATCATTGATAATGGATGCGTCTACGGCAACCACGAGGGCGGCTGGGCGTGCCTCGACCTGAAGACCGGCCAGAAGAAGTGGAACGACCGCGGCGTGGGCAAGGGGTCCATATTCTACGCCGACGGCATGCTCTACCTGTTCGGCGAGAGCGGAGGGCGGGCCGGCCTGGCCGTCTGCTCCCCCGACTCGTTCCAGATGAAGGGCACCTTCTCCGTCCAGGGCAGCGGCCCGGCGTGGGCGCACCCGGTGGTCATCGGCGGAAGGCTGTACCTGCGCTACGACAACAACCTCTACTGCTTCGACGTGCGGGCGAAGTGACGCCGCGCGAGTCGAGCCGCGACCGTGAGGTCGCGGTTATGCCCGCACATCCGAAGGCTTACGCCTGCGGCTCGACCTACGCCGGGGGCAGCACCGTCGGCTCCACCGGCACGGCCAGCGGCACGGGCTCGACCACGGTCACCGTCTGCCACTTGCCGGCCAGGAACCGCCCCCACATGACCAGGCCGAGGATGATGATGTAAACCGACGCCGCCGACCACGGTCCCCGGATGCCCCACTCGGGCGCCGCGTACGCGACGGCGGCCGACCCGCCCAGCCCCAGCGCGTACGCCAGGGCCGTCTGCACGATGCCCGGCCAGAGGGTGTCGCCCGCCCCTCGCAGCGCCCCGATGAAGATGACGTTCAGCGCGTCGAACGCCTGGCAGATGAGGATGAAGACCACGGCGCCCGTGGCGATGTCCTGCACCGCCGGGTCGGGCGGGTCGTTGAAGAACCCCACCAGGGCGTCGCGGGCAAGCCAGATGGCCAGGCCGCACGTAATCATGTAGATTTCGACAAGAATCAGCCCGGCGTGCGCCCGCCGCCACGCCAGGCGCGGCCGCCGGGCCCCGCAGTGGCGGCCCACGATGGCCGTCACGGCCGTCGAGACGCCGATCGCAGGCATGAAGCACAGGTGCCAGTACCGGTTCAGGATGGCCGTGGCCGTCAGGGCCGCCGTCCCGAAAAGGCCGATGACCTTGCCCATGAAGATCGTCCACATCAGGACGTCGGCGATGAACATGGCGCCGGCAGGCGCGCCGATGCGCGCAAGTTCCAGGATGGCCCGCCAGTGGGGCCGCCACTGCCGCCACACCTGGTACTCGCGGGCGTACGGGCCGACGGCCAGGAATGCGAACATCACCAGTGCCTGGACGGCCGACCCGGCAACGGTCGCTATTGCCGCGCCTGTCAGACCCAGCGCCGGCAGGCCGAGTTTGCCGAAGATGAGCACGTAATCGCCCGCCAGGTTGACGCCGTTGCCCACGACGCCCGCCGCCAGGGCCACCTTCGGCCGATGGACGCCCATGAAGAACGCCCCGAGGGCCGTGGCGGCCAGCGAGAAGCCCGCCCCGGCCATCAGAATCTGGAAGTACCGCGTCTCCAGGCGCGTGACCTCCGGCTCGTGGCCGAAGAACACGAACAGCGCGGGCGCCGCCGCAATCAGCACGGCCAGCACGGCTGCGGCTGCGCCTGCCACCCACAGGCCCTGCCAGCCGTACAGGGCCGCGCGCTCCTTCCGCCCCGCCCCCAGGTTCTGCGATGCGAACGTGTTGACGCACGACAGGAGGCCGATGAAGAAACACAGCGGCGTGAACGCCGCGATGCCCCCCACCATCTGGGCGGAAAGCGCTTCCTTGCCCACACGCGAGACCATCAGGCCGTCCACGAAGTGCATCAGCGTAAGACTGACCGTGTTCAGGACGCTCGGCACCGCCAGGCGCAGCAACTCGCCCATGCCCCACCACGGCGCGGGGTCATGCTCGTGAAATTCGGCGGCGGGCGGAGCCGCAGTTGTTCGGGCGACGGCCATGCCCTGAGTTCCTTGGAGTCGCGAGTGCGGCCAGTATAGCCGCCGCGGGCGCGCCTGCAAAGCGTCCGCCCGGCCGCTCCGGCGGCAGGCCGGTCCGCCGGACGCTTGACGCTGCACCGCCCGCGGCTTACGATGCCGCTTATGTTCACCGGCCTCGTGGAGACCGTCGGCGCCGTCGCGTCGGCCGAGCGCGCGGGCACGGGCGTGCGGCTGCGCGTGGACCTGGGGCGCGCAGCCGAAGGCGTCCGGCCGGGCGACTCCATCGCCCTGTGCGGCGTCTGCCAGACGGTTGCCGCCATCCAGGGCGCCGTGGCCGCCTTCGACGCGGTGGCCGAGACGCTCGCGCGAACCACCGTCGGCTCGTGGCGGCCGGGCACGCGCGTCAACGTGGAGCGGAGCCTGCGGCCGGCGGACCGCCTGGGCGGCCACTTCGTCGCCGGGCACGTGGACGGCGTCGCCCGCGTCGTCGAGAACCGCGAGCGCCCCGACGGCTGGTGGTTACGGGCGGAAGCGCCGCCGGAACTTTTTCCCGAGATTGCACCCAAGGGGTCAATCGCCATCGACGGCGTAAGCCTCACCGTGGTCGAGGCGGCCGCGCCCGTGCTGGCCGTGACGCTCATCCCCACCACGCTGCGCGAAACGACGCTGGGCGCGCTTGCCCCGGGCGACCTCGTGAACATCGAGACGGACATGCTGGCGAAGTACGTGCGCCGGGCGCTGGCGGCCCTGGCAGGCGCCGATGCCGACAAGCGGCTCCTGGAGGCCCTCGCCCGCTCGGGGTTCATCGACTGACCGCGCGGCATCGGACTTTGCGCGGCGGGGCGAGAGACCGCCGGCCCCGCGCCCAGCCGGTTTCCCACGGCCGGACAAGCCGGCCGTGCCACCTTGCATCGGCGCACGCCCGCCGCGCAGGCCGGGCAGGACGACCGTGACGGAATCGCTTCCACGCATCGGCATAACTCTTGGCGACCCGGCGGGCATCGGCCCGGAGGTCGCCGCCAAGGCGCTCGCCGACGCGGAGGTCCTGCGCCTGGCCCGCTTCGCCGTCTTCGGATACCCGCCCCTGAAGTGGATGGAACTCGGCGGCCGCGCGCCCTCGTTCATCACGCACTCGCACCCGCCCGAGGAGTGGGACGGGCACATGGCCGGCGTGGAACTCATCCACTCCGGCGGCGACCTGCCGGGCCTTGCGCGGGGCGCTCCCAGCCGCGAGGGCGGCCAGGCCGCCGTCCGCTGCATCCTGGCGGCCATCGACGCGGCCAAGCGCGGCTGGATTGACGCCATCGTCACGGGCCCCATCTCCAAGGAAGCGGTCGCGATGGCCGGCTGCCCGTGGCCGGGGCACACGGAACTCCTGGCCGAGAAGTTCGGCGCCGCCGACGTGGCCATGATGTTCGTGGGCGGGCCGTTCCGCGTGGTCCTGGCGACCATCCACGTGCCGCTGGCGGAGGCCATCCGCACGCTCTCGGCCGAGCGCATCCTGCGCGCCTGCCGCCTGGCACACGCGGCCCTGCGCCGCTGGTTCGGCGTGCCCGTGCCGCGCCTGGGCGTGTGCGGCCTGAATCCGCACGCCGGCGAGGCCGGACGCTTCGGACACGAGGAACGCGAAATCATCCAGCCCGCCATCGAACAGGCCGAGGCCGAAGGCATCGCCGCCTTCGGACCACTGCCGCCCGATACGGCCTTCCTCCAGGCCGCGCGCGGCAGGTTCGACTGCATCGTGGCCATGTACCACGACCAGGGCCTCATCCCCGTCAAGACCGTGGCGTTCCATGAGGCGGTCAACGTTACGCTCGGCCTGCCCATCGTGCGCACCAGCGTGGACCACGGCACGGCCTACGACATCGCCGGGCGCGGCGAGGCCGACCCGGGCAGCATGAAGGCGGCCATCCGCCTTGCCGCAGACATGGTCCGCCGCGACCGGCAGGCCAAGGAATAGCCCGGCGCGCCTTATTTGGCCCCCGGTGAACACGCCGGGGGCGCTTTTCGCCCGCGCCGCGTACAAGTGCAAACGTTCATGAGCCATCCTCCCACGCAGACCGAGATCCGCGCGATGCTCGCCGCGGCGGGCCTCCGGCCGCAGAAGCGCTACGGCCAGCACTTCCTCATCGACGGCAACATCATGCGGATGCTGGTCGATGCGGCCGACCTCGGCCCGCGAGACACCGTGCTGGAGGTCGGCCCCGGCGTGGGGAACCTCACGGAACTCCTCGTGGAGCGGGCCGGCCGCGTCGTCGCCGCCGAGGTCGATGCCGCCCTGGCCGACGTGGCGAGAGAGCGCCTCGCCGCGGCCTCGAACCTGGACATCCTGGCGGCCGACGTGCTGGCCGACAAGCACACGGTTGCCCCGCGCGTGGCGGAGTTGGCGGAGTCGCGCTGCCGCGCCCTGGGCGGGCCGCTGAAACTCGTGGCCAACCTTCCCTACGCCGCCGCAACGCCGCTGGTGGCGGAACTCATCCTGCGCAACCCGCCGCCGGAGCGCCTGGTATTCTCCGTGCAGGAAGAGGTGGCGCAGCGCCTGGCCGCACGCCCGGCCACGCCCGAGTACGGGCACGTGACCGTCCTCGTGCAGGCGCTGGCCGAAGTGGAGGTGCTGCGGCGGCTTGCGCCGAGCGTCTTCTGGCCCAGGCCGAACGTGTGGTCTGCCCTGGTCCGCATCCGGCCGCGGCCGGAGCGCTGCCGCGAGGTGCGCGACCTGGCGATTTTCCGCCGCACGGTCCATGGCCTCTTCATGCATCGGCGGAAGCGCGCGGCCCGCAGCCTGGCGCTCGCCGACCCGGCAGGCCGCTCGCCCGAAGCCTGGGCGGCGCGCCTGCGCGGCGCCGGCCTCGACCCCGAGGCTCGCGGCGAGGCATACAGCGTGGAGGAGATCATCCGGCTGGCGAACGTACTTGCCGAGGCTTAATCCGCGCGGCAACTCACATGCGGTCCTGCCGGCGGCGGGACATCTCCTGAAGGAACATCTTTTCGCGCAGGGTCAGGCTGCCGAGGCCCTCGCGGTGGATCTTGTCGAGGATGCGGTCGAGTTCCGCCTCTTCCTCTCCGGTGGCTTCGCGCTGGGGGCGCTGGATGCGCAGGGCCGGGCCGCGCCGCACCGGGCCGCGCAGCCGGCCGCCCCACTTCATCCACACGAAGCCCGCCATCGCCCCGCCGAAGTGGGCCGCGTGCGCCATGTTGTCGGTCCAGCCGCCCCTCAGGCCGAAGATAACGTGCCGCGTTTCGACGAGCACGTAAACCAGGGCCACCAGCCACGCCTCGACCGGCAGCAGGAAGAAGACGTAGAACCTGGCGCGCGGGTTCAGCGTGGCAAAACCCACCAGCACGCCCGCGACGCCGGCCGACGCCCCCACCGTGGGCAACGTAAGAAACATCCGCCCCGGCGGGCCGTACTGGAGGAACATCAGGCAGTTGAAGCCCGCCTCCAGCAGGCCGCCCAGCGCCCCGGCTGCCAGGTAAAGCGCCAGGAACCGCCGCGCGCCGACCTGCCGCTCCAGCGCCAGCCCCAGCATCCAGAACATAAACATATTGATAAGTATGTGGTCGGCGGAGGCGTGCAGGAACATGTACGTCACGAGGCGCCAGACCTCCAGGCGCCCCAGGCCGGCCACCGTGACGGCCCCCGCCTGGATGAGCCAGCCGCCCCACCGGGTTTCCAGGACGAAGACGCCTGCGGTCAGGATAAGAATGAGCGTGACCCCCGGCGGAAACATCCCGCCGCGGTCCGCCCAGAAGCCCCGCCGGCGCGCCGGCGGCTCATTCCACGTCGAGTGCCAGGCCATCAGCCGAGCCCCCCGTGATTGGCCAAGTCAAGTCCTGCAACCGCCGTTTCATCGGCGTTTCGTTGCGGTTTGTGGTTTTATTGGACATTGGTGCTTGCTCATTGGTCACTCTTCGCCCTGTGCCTGGTGACGCGAGGGCTGTTACTGGCCGCATTCCCGATGGGGCGGGCGACCCCTGTACCGGCGGAACGTGCCGCGCTACTCCTTCACGCCCGCCGCGCGGCAGGCGCCGGCGGCAAGTTCGGCGCCGTCCGGCAGGCGGAACGGCTTGTCGCCGAAGTTCACCGTCACCGTAACGCCGCCAGCGAACGCCGTCCGCTGCACCGAGCGGTCGGCCGAGAGAAACTTGTGGTCGAGCATCTCGGAGTAACCCGCCGCCCGCGCCACGGGGCACGTGGCCGTGTAACTCCGCACGAAGCGCTCGCGGTTCTTCTGCCACAGGTCGCGCGTGAACATGAACATCGGCGGCGTGCCGTAGAGGGCGTTAAACAGGTCGCGCTTGTCCCACAGGGCGGGCAGTTTGTTGTTGTAGTCGCCCCAGTACCACTGCGCCACCACGCAATCGTGGTACACCAGTTCCCACAGGGGCAGCCGGTACGCGTGGCCCAACTGGAACCTGGCGACGCGCTCGGGCACCTCGTCCCAGATGCGCTGCATATCGCGGCCGGCGTCGGGCACGCGGTACGGGCCCAGGCTGAGCATGCCCTCGAAGTAATGCACATACGGCACTGCGGCGTCGTGCCCCGTCTCGCTGCCGCACACGAGGCGGAACTTCTGCGACACCAGGGCCAAGAGGTCCATCTTGAACTTGCGGCTCTCGGAGCGCGTCATCGGGTGCGCGGGGTTGTAGCACTCGCGCCACGACGATGCGGTCGTCGTGTCGATGAAACGGCTGCGGTAGGGCGAGGTCTTCAGTTCCTCGCCGATTCTCCGCTCGGCGTAAGCCGGGGCCTGGCGGTCGCACAGCACGCCGCACGGAACCATCTCGCCGTCCTTCGTGCGGACCTGCCAGCCGCGCGTCCAGTCGCCCTTCGGCCCGACCATGATGTCCTTCGGCCACGCCTCGGTGGGCCAGTCGCCGTGGACGCCGCGAAGGCGAGGGAAGTTGGCCGGGTCCATCACGTCCTGGTAGATGTCGTAGCGGCTCGTCAGGACGCCCGGCATCTCGTTCATGGCCGCCAGGTTCGCGGCCGGCTGGCGGTTGCTCCACAGGATTCGCTGGATGCCGGCGGTCTGAAGGTCGCGGATAACGGCAGGGGCGTCTTTGTCCCAGCACCAGACGTTCGCCGCGCCGATAAGAAGGTCCACGTTCGGGTTGTCTTTGCGTTTCTCGGCCAAGGTCTTCAGCAGGCCCGTGTCTGCGGCGTGCCGGCGGTAGCGCTTGGCGATGGCCACGTGCCCGCCGGAGTCGAAGAAGGCGTACCGCAGCCGCCGGGCGTAGCCGAAGCGGCCCTTCTGCGCGTCCCACTCGGGCTGCACCGTCAGCAGGCCGCCCACGCGGTCGATGCGGATTGCGGCGTCGTCGGCCGTCTCCAGGATTCCCACGTAACCGGCTGCGCCGTCGGTGGCCCCGAAGAACCCCATGCAGATGCCGTGCCCGCCGTACGCGATGAGCCGCATCGGGCTTATCGACTTATCATCAACCGGATATGAAATCCCCTCGTTCATGGGGATGACGAGGTACTCGCCCGCGCGGGAGAGGAACGGCAGCGGCCAGGCCACGGCCCGCGGCAGGGGCCCGTCGGCCTCCAGCGTGACCGCCACTTCCGCCCGCGAGGCGTCCGGGGCCACCGTGACCTTCACGTCGAGGCTTGATGGGCCGTCCAGCAGGACGGCCTCGATCGCGCCACCGGCGTCCCGGGCGGACTTGACGAACACGTCCTGCCGCAGGGGCCGCTGCTCCCACGCGCGGCCGGTGCGGCGGTCCTTGACCGCCAGCGCCCCGTCGGTCGTGTTCAGCGACACCGCCAGGGCGGCGCTTGAAACGGAGACTTCCGGCGGCAGTTTTTCGCCCCGGAAGGCGCGGACGTTGCCCTCTTTCTTGGCGGCGAAGGCGTCGAGCCACACGGTGGCCTTCCCCTCGCCGATAAGCCGCGGCACGATCTCGGCCACGCCGGGCGGTATGAACAGCCGCGTGTTCACCTGCCGCCAGTCCGACGGGCCGCCGACCGACCGCTGGCCGAACATCCAGTCGCGGGCCTTGCCGTCCGGGCCGTACGTGACGGCGCAGAGCGCGGCCTCGCCGGAACCCTCGATTTTGACCCACGCGGAGACCTCGAAGAGGTCGCCCTGTTCAACGCGGATGCGCGCCTTGGGCGTCAGGCTCCAGTCCTGCTGGCCGCGGTGCTCGATGCGTACGGTGGGCCGGCCGTTGCGCGCGGTCTCCTTGTCGGCGGTCATCTGGCCCGCCCCCGGCTCGCGGCTCCAGAAAGGCAGCCACGGGGCAAGAACATCCTCCGCCGCAGGCGCAGGCGCCGCAGCAGCCCCGGCAGCAGGCACAGCCAGAAGCGCCGCAGAAAGCAACACTGATGCCAGTAGCATTGTGAATCCTCCCGATGGCTGCGCGGCGGGTCTCCTGACCCGCCGCGCGCCCCAGCCTATGTGGCTCAGCGTCCGGTCCCCACCCAGAGCACCCAGTCTTCCTCGGACGGCGCGGCCAATTTCGCCGCCGGCCCGGCCGCAGCGCCGGCGTCGGACCACTTCCCTTCCCTCGGGTCGAACCACCGCGCCGCCCGGCCCTTCAGGCCCTCCGTGCGGATTTCAACCGCCCCGCCGGCAGGCAGGTAGAGGACGGCAAACGAGCCGTCGTCGGCCCGCGCGGCGGCAACAAATCGCTTCACGTCCTTCTCGCCCGGCTGGCCGGAGAGCATCTCCGGCGCGGGACGCAGACGCCACCACTCCACGCCGTCCATAAACGTCTTCAGATGCTTCATCGCAGTCGATCCCGGCATCCTGACGGCCTCGTGCCACGGCGGGGCGGCGCCCGTGTTCGGATGAGCGCGCGGCACGCCGGC